>NZ_CP029551.1:0-367500 GCF_003173735.1 Methylobacterium radiodurans
TTGATGCGTGTCGACGGAAACGTTGCAGGCGACGACGGGAACGGCCGGAACGGCGGAAGCGACTCCGAGATCTCGGCCGCCTGGGCCCGGGTGAAGCGCCGCCTGCGGGCGGAGCTGGGTGAGGACGTCTACGCGAGCTGGTTCGCCCGGCTCGAGCTGGAGGAGGTCGACGGCGGCACCGCCCGCCTGACCGTGCCGACCCGCTTCCTCAAGAGCTGGATCGAGTCGCACTATCTCGACCGGGTGCTCACCACCTTCCGGGCCGAAGTCGAGACCATCGCCCGCATCGAGGTCGGCGTGCGCGGCACCGGCGCCCCGGCCCGGCCCGTGGCCGCCCCCGGCGCACCGCGCCCGAGCCCGACGAGCGGCCCGCTCGCCCGTCTCCAGGCCTCGCCGCAGCCGACCCCCGTCGCGGTCGCGGCCGTGCCCGAGGCGCGGCCCGCGGACGGCGGTGATCTCAACGGCACCCCGCTCGATGCCCGCCTCACCTTCGCGAGCTTCGTGGTCGGCCGCTCGAACGCGCTCGCCCATGCAGCGGCCGAGCGCGTGGCCCGGCACGAGGGCGAGGGCGCGCTCTACAACCCGCTCTACCTCCACGCGGGCGTGGGACTCGGCAAGACGCACCTGCTGCACGGCATCGGCCACGCCGCGCGCGATTCCGGCCGCCGGGTGATCTACCTCACCGCCGACCGCTTCATGTACGGCTTCGTCAACGCCCTGAAGACCCAGAACGCGCTCGCTTACAAGGAGCGCCTGCGCGGCATCGACCTGCTGATCCTTGACGACGTGCAGTTCATCCAGGGCAAGTCGATCCAGGCGGAGTTCGGCCACACCATCAACGCCTTGATCGATGCCGGCCGCCAGGTCGTCGTCGCCTCCGACCGGCCACCCACCGAGCTGGAGGCGCTGGACGAGCGTGTGCGCTCGCGCCTCGCCGGCGGCCTCGTGGTCGAGATCGGCACGCTGGACGAGGCGCTGCGCGTCTCGATCCTCACCGCCCGCCTCCAGGCGGTGCGCACCGCCCACCCGACCTTCGAGGTCTCGCCGACGGTGGCAGCCTACGTCGCCCGCGCCATCACGGCCAACGGCCGGGATCTCGAGGGTGCGGTCAACCGCCTGCTGGCGCACGCCACGCTCACCGGCACCGCCGTGACGATGGAGACGGCCGAGACCGCGATCCGCGACCTCGTGAAGAACCGCGAGCCGAAGCGCATCAAGATCGAAGACATCCAGAAGCTGGTGGCCTCGCGCTACAACGTCTCGCGCTCGGACATCCTGTCGGAGCGCCGCACCGCCGCCGTAGTGAAGCCGCGCCAGATCGCCATGTACCTCTCGAAGGTGCTGACGCTGCGCTCGCTGCCTGAGATCGGCCGCCGCTTCGGGGGCCGCGACCACACCACGGTGCTGCACGCCGTGCGCAAGATCGAGAAGCAGATCGGCGAGGACGCGGTGCTCGGCGACGAGGTGGAACTGCTGAAGCGCATGCTGCAGGATTGACGAGCGGAGACGGCGCACCGTTTCCGTACACGCACGACGAAGGCCGCGGATCCCCTCTTCCCGCCGTGCGGGGAGAGGGCCAAGTCTCCTTCTTGTCGGGGAGCGTGGCGAGCCGGCAGGCGAAGGTGAGGGGGCGGTGCCTGAGGAGTCCCCTCCGGACACACCCCCTCACCTTCGCTCCGGCTTCGCCTCTCGCCTCCCGCAGGCACAGCAAGGTGCCTGCGGACCTCTCCCCGCCCGGTGGGGAGAGGGGAAGCGTTGCTGGAGGAAGCGACGAGCCAGGAACCAGGGCGCTTCCGGGCCAAGCCTCTGTGGGCGCGGGGCGCCAAGCTCGGCCTTAAGCCCGGCCGCGCCCTTGCCTTCGCTCCGCCCCTTCGCCAAGCTGACCGACCGATGTTCAAGGGCGCCGCCGGCCGCGGCGGCGCGTCAGCTTCAGAGTTTGAGCGATGAGAGTCACTGTCGAGCGCGCGGCCCTGCTCAGGTCGCTCGGCCACGTGCACCGCGTCGTCGAGCGGCGCAACACGATCCCGATCCTGTCGAACGTGCTGCTGCGGGCGGAATCCGGCGGCCTCCAGCTCCGGGCGACCGACCTCGACATCGAGGTGACCGAGTCTGTGCCGGCCGACGTGGTCGATCCGGGCGCCACAACGGTCCCGGCACACGTCATCTACGACATCGTGCGCAAGCTGCCCGACGGCGCCCAGGTCTCGCTGGAGACCGGCGGCGAGTCCGGCCAGATGACGATCCGCTCGGGCCGCTCGCGCTTCGCGCTCGGCGCCCTGCCGGAGGGCGACTTCCCCGATCTCGCCGCGGGCGAGTTGCCCCACAGCTTCTCGATCCTGGCCGCCGACCTGAAGCGGCTGATCGACAAGACGCAGTTCGCGATCTCCACGGAAGAGACGCGCTACTACCTCAACGGCATCTACCTGCACACGATCGAGTCGGAGGGCGCGCTGAAGATGCGCGCGGTCGCCACCGACGGGCACCGCCTAGCCCGGGTCGAGCTCGACGCGCCCGCGGGCAGTCAGGGCATGCCGGGCGTGATCGTGCCCCGCAAGGCGGTGGCCGAGATCCAGAAGCTCGTGGACGACGGCGGCGAGACCGTCGAAATCGACCTCTCGCCCGCCAAGATCCGCTTGCGCTTCGCGGGCGGCGTCACGCTGATCTCGAAGCTCATCGACGGCACTTTCCCGGACTACCAGCGGGTGATCCCGACCGGCAACGACAAGCGCCTGACGGTGGAGCGCGAGTCTTTCGCCCGCGCGGTCGACCGCGTCTCGACGATCTCCTCCGAGCGCGGGCGCGCGGTGAAGCTCGGCCTCTCGGAGGGCCGCCTCGCCCTTTCGGTGAACAACCCGGATTCGGGCAGCGCCACCGAGGAACTCGACGTCGATTACGAGGCCGCCGGCATCGATATTGGCTTCAACGCCCGCTACCTCCTCGATATCACCAGCCAGCTCGAGGGCGACACCGCCCTGTTCCGCCTCGCCGACCCGGGCTCCCCCACCCTGATCCAGGACCGCGAGGGGGCACCGGCCCTCTACGTACTGATGCCGATGCGGGTGTGAGTTCCCGCCGGGCCGCGCGGCATCCACTTCGGCCGCGCGTGCCCTAGGTATGGTCCGCGTGAACGCGCCGCCCGGCGGCGCGGGAATTTCTGCAAGGGGAAGGAACGATATGCGCGCGATTCTGGCGATGGCCGTGGCGGGGATGACCCTGATCGCCCCGATGAACCTCGCCTCCGCCCAGCCCTACGGCTACGGCGACCGCGATTACCGCGACCGCGGCGACTACCGGGACCGCGACTACCGCGATCGCGGGGATTATCGCCGCGGCCGCGACGACGACGATGACCGTCCCTCCCGCGGCGGCCGCAATCGCGGCGACTACGCCTTCGACGAGCGCGAGTACCTCCGCTGCAACCCGGACGTCCGCAGGGCCATCGTGAACGGCCAGATGGCATCGGGTCTCGCGCATTACCGCACCTTCGGCCAGCGCGAAGGCCGGCGCCTCAGCTGCTGACGCACGATCCGATGAAGCCTCGCCGCCTTGCGGCGGGGCCTCACAAGGCCCGAGAGGCCGCGACAGCCCTCACCCTGGCCGCATGACTGACACCGAGGGCGCCCAGCGTCTCACCCGCCTGATCGCCCGCGATTTCCGCAACCACGCCGACCTCGACCTTGGCCTCGGCCGCCGGTTCGTGGCCCTGGTTGGCGAGAACGGGGCCGGCAAGACGAACCTCTTGGAGGCGATCTCGCTGTTCTCGCCGGGCCGTGGCCTGCGCCGCGCCGATCTCGCCACCATGGCGCGGGAGGGCGGGCCCGGCGGCTTCGCGGTCTCGGCGACGCTGGCCCGCGACGGGGATTCGCACCGGCTCGGCACCGGCATCGAGCCGCCCGGCTACGACGGCCGGGTCGCGCGCGTCTGCCGGATCGACGGCGGCAACGTCCCCTCGCCGATCGCCTTCGCCGAGTTCCTGCGCGTGGTCTGGCTGACGCCCGATCTCGACGGCCTGTTCCGCGGGCCCGCGGGCGACCGGCGCCGCTTCCTCGACCGGCTCGTCCTCGCGGTCGATGCGGGCCACGGTGCCCGGGTCTCCGCGATGGAGCGGGCGCTTCGCTCGCGCAACCGCATCCTGGAGGAGCGCCCGAACGACGGGCAATGGCTCGACGCCGTGGAGCGGGAAGCGGCCGAACTCGGCGTGGCCGTGGCGCTCGCCCGCCGCGAGACCGTGGAACGGCTCGATCGCCTGATCGCCGAGACCCGCGAGGACGCCCAGCCCTTCCCCTGGGCCAGCGTGCGGCTGGAGGGCGAACTCGACGACCTCGTGGCGGTCTGGCCGGCGGTGGAGGCGGAGGACCGCTTCCGCGTGGCCCTCGCCCGCGGCCGGCACCGCGATCGCGCCGCCGGCCGCACCCTGATCGGCCCGCAGACCACGGACCTCACCGTGCGGCACGGCCCGAAGGACGTGCCGGCCGCCACCGCCTCGACCGGAGAGCAGAAGGCCCTGCTGATCGGGCTGGTCCTGGCGCATGCCCGCCTCGTCCAGGCGATGAGCGGCATCGCACCGTTGATCCTGCTCGATGAGGTCGCGGCCCATCTCGATCCGCGCCGCCGCACCGGGCTGTTCGAGGCGCTGGAGGCCCTGCCGGGACAGGTCTGGATGACGGGGGCCGATCCGGCGATGTTCTCGGAGTTGGCTGGGCGCGCCGACGTCATCAGGATCGCGGACGGCCGAGTCGTTGCCCCGGAAACCGGCTGAGACACCGATTGCCCCTGTCGAGCCTGGTCCTCTTCGCCGCCGTCTACCCGGTCGCCGTCACCTCACCGGGGCCCGGCGTCTTCGCGCTCGTCGCCCGCGTCCTGGCGCGCGGCACCCGCGGCATCCCGGCCTTCATCGCAGGCTTCCTCGTCGGCGACCTGATCTGGTTCGCGATCGCGGCGACGGGGTCCGCGCTGCTGGCGCAGAGCTTCGCCGCCCTGTTCGTCGGCATCCGCTATGTCGGTGCGGCCTATCTGGCCTGCCTCGCGTGGCGGGCCTGGACCGCGCCGGTCGAGCCTCTGGAGAGCGAGCCCGTTCGTGGCGAGAGCGGGCCGCGCCTTTTGCTCGGCGGCCGTGCCCTGACGCTCGGCAATCCGAAGGTCGTCCTGTTCTTCCTCGCCCTGCTGCCGACCGTGATCGACCTCGAGCACCTCACCCCGCTCGGGATGATCGAGATCGCCGCGACCATCGTGGTCGTGCTCGATACCACGCTCGCCGCCTACACGTTGGCGGCAGCCCGGGTCCGGCGCTTCTTCGTCGCGGTCAGCGCGCGGCAGGCGGTCAACCGCGGAGCCGGCACCGTGATGGCGGGGGCAGCGCTCGCCGTCGCGACGCGGTAAGACGCTCGATCAGTGGTCACGACGATCGGAGCGGCAGCACGAGCATCATCGGTCTCCGCTCAGATCGTCGTAGAACGCCTTGTCCGCCTCGCGCCCTGCCTTCGGAGCCGCCGCGATCTCGTCCAACACGGGCTGTAGCCGCTCCGCCAGAGACCTGCTCCGCTCCTCCCGTTCGCGGTCACGAACGAGAGCGCGGTGCGCAGGTTCGGTCTTGCTCGCCTTGCGGGTCGAGGCCAGCTTGTCCCCCCAAGCCATTGGCCTCCTCGTTCGGGATGTTCAGCGGCACGGACACCCCCAGCGTGTAGACATCGAACGCTACGGCCGACACAAACCCGCTTCAAGCCGCTCGCAGTCCGGACCCTCAAACCCATGTCCCAACGCCTCGACGAGGCCCGCGCCGCGCTCCGGAAAACCTTCGGCTACGACGATTTCCGGCCCGGTCAGGCCGAGGTGATCGGCTCCGTCCTCGACGGGACCGACGTGTTCGCCGTGATGCCGACAGGCTCCGGCAAATCGATGACCTACCAGCTGCCCGCCCTCGTGGAGGACGGGCTCTGCGTCGTGGTCTCGCCGCTGATCGCGCTGATGCACGATCAGGTGCAGCAGATGCGCGCCTTCGGCATCCCGGCCGCGACCCTCAACTCCACGGTGCCGGAGGCGGAATCGCGCGAGACCTGGCGGCGTATCCGCTCCGGGGACCTGCGCCTGCTCTTCGTCTCCCCCGAGCGCCTGCTGATGGACGGGTGCATGGAGGCGCTGCGAGGCGCGGGCGTGCGGCGGCTCGCCGTCGACGAGGCGCACTGCGTCTCGCAATGGGGCCACGATTTCCGGCCCGAGTACCGCGAGATCGCCCGCGCCCGCGAGACGCTGGGCAACGTCCAGGTGCTGGCGCTGACCGCGACCGCGGATGCGACGACCCGCGACGAGATCGCCGAGCGCCTGTTCCCGGCGGGCCGGCCGCCGCGGGTCTTCGTGCACTCCTTCGACCGGCCGAACATCCGCCTGACCTTCATGCCGAAGGACAACCCGACGCGGCAGATCGAGCGCTTCCTGAAGCACCGCCGCCAGGAGAGCGGCATCATCTACTGCTCGTCGCGCAAGCGCACCGAGCAGCTCGCCGACAGCCTGAAGGCGGACGGCTTCAACGCGCTGCCCTACCATGCGGGCCTCGACCAGGCGACGCGGATGAAGAACCAGGACGTCTTCCTGCAGGAGGACGGGGTGGTGATGACCGCGACGATCGCCTTCGGCATGGGCATCAACAAGCCGGACGTGCGCTTCGTCTGCCACGCCGACATGCCGAACAACATCGAGGGCTACTATCAAGAGATCGGGCGCGCCGGCCGCGACGGGCTGCCGGCCGACACGCTCACCCTCTACGGCCTCGACGACATGGCTTTGCGCCGCCGTCAGATCGACGAGAAAGAGGTCGGCGACGAGCGCCGCCGGGTCGAGCGGCGCAAGCTGGAGGCGATGATCGCGCTCTGCGAGGGCGCCACCTGCCGCCGCCAGTCGCTGCTTGGCTATTTCGGCGAGGCGAGCCAACCCTGTGGGCGCTGCGACCTCTGCCGCGGCGGCGTCGAGCTGATCGACGGGACGGTCGCCGCCCAGAAGGTGCTCTCGGCCATCGTGCGCACCGGCCAGCGCTTCGGCGCGGCCTATGTCTGCGACGTGGTGCACGGCAAAGAGAGCGAGCAGATCCGCCGCAACGGCCACACCCAGCTCAAGACCTACGGGGTCGGGGCCGACAAGCCGGTGGCGGCTTGGCGCGCGATTCTGCGTCAGCTCTTCGCGGCGGGCGCGGTGGCGGAGAACAACGACGGCTACGGCGGCCTCTGCATGACCGAGCGCGGCGAGGCGATCCTGTTCGGGCGCGAGAGCGTGCAGCTGCGGCCAGACCCACAGCCGAAGGCGGAGAGCCGCGAGCGCCGCCGCACGTCGGCCGCGCGCGACGACGATGCGCTGGCGCTCTCCGAGGCCGACGAGGCCCTGTTCCAGCACCTCAGGGGCCTGCGCGCCACGATCGCGCGGGCGGAGGGCATCGCCGCCTTCATGGTCTTTCCGGACCGGACGCTCGTGGAGATGGCGCGCCAGAAGCCCGTCGACCTCTGGGCGCTCCGGTCCGTCCACGGCGTCGGCGAGCGCAAGCGCGAGGCCTACGGCGAGCGCTTCGTCGGGGCGATCGCCGAATTCCTCAGCCACACGCCCGCCGGCTGACGGAGGAGCCCGGCTGACAGGTTCGGGCCGCGCTTTCTCCTCGTCTGTGCCCGATTCGGTCTGTTAGGGACGGCCAAAGTTCCTGGCACGAGCGATCACCATTTCCCAGACAATGACAGACGAGGCGCCGCCCGCGGAGCCGCCGCGGATCGCCCGGCGCGCCGTGTTCTACCTGCCGGGCTTCGACCCCCGTGACCCCGAGACCTACTGGGGCCTGTTCCGGCGCGAGGCGCGGCGTACCGCAGTTCGCCGTGACCGCGCGATCATGGTCGGCGAGCCGGCCCGCGCCCCGGACGGAATCAGCCTTGACTGGGACGTGGAGGCGGACGGCACGCGCACGCGCTACAGCCTGCTGCGCTGGGAGGACGTGGTGCGCGCCCACTTCCCCCGGCCCGAATGGCGGCGACTCGCCGCGGTACCGGCGCTTCTCTGGCGCCTCGCCCGCAGCGGCTACAGCGGGAACCTACGCCGCGAGGCCCGGCGGTTCTCGATCGTCATCCACGGCGTCCACCGCATCTATCTGGCTCTGGCGGTGCTCAGCCTCGCGCTCGCCGTCCTCGGGCTGCTCCTCCTGCCGCCGGACTGGCGCCTCGTCGGCCTGCCGGCTGTGCCGGTCGCGGCCTACGGCATCTTGGCGCTGCTGACACGCCTGACCCGCGGACGGCCGCTCTACGTAGCCCATCTCGTGGACGACACCGCCTTCACGCACGCCCACGCCGCCGGGGAGGTCGCCGAGATGCCGGCCCGCCTCGACGCCTTCGCGGCGCGCATCCGCGCCGCCGAGGGGACGGCGGACGAGATCGTGGTGATCGGCCACTCCTCCTCCAGCTTCCTCGGGGTCGAGGTGCTGGACCAGGTGCTGGCAGTCGATCCCGGCTTCGGCACGCGCGGCACGCCGGTCTCCTTCGTGACGCTGGGCAGCGTGATCCCCTGGATCGGCCTCGATCCGGCGGCAGAGCGGATGCGTGCCGCCCTCGCCCGCGTCGCGGGGGCGGACGCGATCGGATGGCTCGACATCCGCGCGCCCTGGGACTGGCTGTCGATCCACCTGCGCGACCCGCTGACCGCCTGCGGCATCCCCTCGCCGGGCCCGGACCGCCCGGCCGTGCTGCGCGTGCAGATCCGGGACCTTGTCGAGCCCCACAAGGTGGCGCGCCTGAGCTGGAACCTGTTCCGCATGCACTTCCAGCTCCTCATGGCGAGCCGGCAGGCGACGGGCTTCGACTACCTCGATCTCGTCTCCGGCCCCGAGCCGGTGCACCGGGTCGTCCGGCGCTGCGGCCGGTCATCCGCGCGCGATCCCGTCGCGGCGGTTTGAGGCGGCGCGATCCGCACGCAACCATGCGTCGGGAGGCGCACCCACGCTTCCCCGGCAGTTGCCTCCGTGCCCGCTTCCGCTCTAGAGCCGGGGCGGATTGCTCTCTTTCGGCCCCACGGGGTCCGGTCGCGGGACACCCACTCTCGCGGCTATCACTTGTCGAGACCCTGCGCATGTTCCGCAACGATGTCCCGATCACGCCCGAACTCGTGCGCCAGCACGGTCTGACGCCCGACGAGTACGAACGCTTCCGCGCGCTCATCGGGCGCGACCCGACGCTGACCGAACTCGGCATCGTCTCGGCGATGTGGAACGAGCACTGCTCGTACAAGTCCTCGCGCAAGCACCTGCGCGGCCTGCCGACCTCGGCGCCGTGGGTGATCCAGGGACCGGGCGAGAACGCGGGCGTGATCGATATCGGCGACGGGCTGGCCTGCGTCTTCAAGATGGAGAGCCACAACCACCCGAGCTTCATCGAGCCTTACCAGGGCGCGGCGACCGGCGTCGGCGGCATCCTGCGCGACGTCTTCACCATGGGCGCGCGGCCGATCGCGGCGCTCAACGCGCTCCGCTTCGGCTCGCCCGACCATCCGCGCACCCGCCACCTCGTCTCGGGTGTGGTCGCGGGCATCGGCGGCTACGGTAACTCCTTCGGCGTGCCCACAGTCGGCGGCCAGATGGGCTTTCATGCCCGCTACGACGGCAACATCCTGGTCAACGCCATGGCGGTCGGCCTCGCCAAGGCGGACGGCATCTTCTACGCGGCGGCCGCCGGCGTCGGGAACCCGATCGTCTATCTCGGCTCCAAGACCGGCCGCGACGGCATCCACGGCGCCACCATGGCCTCGGCCGAGTTCGACGAGGAATCGGAGTCGAAGCGCCCGACCGTTCAGGTCGGTGACCCCTTCGCCGAGAAGCTGCTGCTCGAGGCCTGCCTGGAACTGATGGCCTCGGGCGCCGTCATCGCGATCCAGGACATGGGCGCGGCGGGCCTGACCTGCTCGGCCGTCGAGATGGGCGCCAAGGGCGACCTCGGCGTCGAGCTCGATATCGACAAGGTGCCGGCCCGCGAGGCGGGCATGACGCCCTACGAGATGATGCTCTCCGAGAGCCAGGAACGCATGCTCATGGTGCTCAAGCCCGGCATGGAAGCCGAGGCCGAGGCGATCTTCGTGAAGTGGGGCCTCGATTTCGCGGTGATCGGGCGCACCACCGACACGCTCCGATTCGTCATCAAGTGGCACGGCGAGACGGTGGCCGACCTGCCGATCAAGGAACTCGGCGACGAGGCCCCGCTCTACGACCGCCCCCACATCGCCAACACGCACCAGCCGGTGCTGAAGCCCGCGGACGTGGCAGCGCCCGCCTCCCTCGCCGACGCGCTGCGCCGGCTCGTCGGCTCGCCGGACCTCGCCTCGAAGCGCTGGGTCTACGAGCAGTACGACCACTACATCCTCGGCAACACCGTGCAGAAGCCCGGCGGCGACGCCGCGATCGTGCGTGTCGAGGACGGGCCGAAGGGCTTGGCCCTCACCTGCGACGTCACCCCGCGCTACTGCGAGGCCGACCCGGTCGAGGGCGGCCGGCAGGCGGTGGCGGAAGCGTGGCGCAACATCACGGCGGTCGGCGGGCGCCCGCTCGCCATCACCGACAACCTGAACTTCGGCAACCCCGAGAAGCCCGAGGTGATGGGCCAGCTCGTCGGCTGCCTGCAGGGCATCGGCGAGGCCTGCCGCGCGCTCGACTTCCCGGTCGTGTCCGGCAACGTCTCGCTCTACAACGAGACCAACGGCGTCGGCATCCTGCCGACCCCGACCATCGGCGGCGTCGGCGTGCTCGACGACGTCGCGCGGCACGCCACGCTGGCGCTCAAGCGGGAGGGCGACGTGCTCGTCCTCGTCGGCGCGAGCGAGGGCTGGCTCGGCCAGTCCGCCTACCTCTCGGTGATCGAAGGCCGCGAGGAGGGTGCGCCGCCGCCGGTCGATCTGGGCCTGGAGCGCCGCAACGGCGACTTCGTGCGCGGCCTGATCACCTCCGGCCTCGTCGACACGGTACACGACCTCTCGGACGGCGGCCTCGCGGTCGCGCTCGCCGAGATGGCGATGGCCGGCAATATCGGCGCGGCGCTCCCCGAGGTCGCGGTCGAGGGTCTGCCCGCCCACGCCTACCTGTTCGGCGAGGACCAGGGCCGCTACCTGATCGCCGTCGAGGCGGACGCGGCCTCCGACATCCTCTACAGCGCCTCCTCGCAGGGGATCGACGCGGCAGTGGTCGGCGTCACCGGCTCCGATCGTTTGACCCTGCCGGGCGGCGAGACCATATCGGTGGCCGACCTGCGCCGGGCCAACGAAAGCTGGCTGCCCGACTACATGGCGAGCCAGCCGGCCGCGCCCGCGTCCTGATCCGAGGAGTACCCCGATGCCGATGGATGCGCGCGAGATCGAGCGGATGATCCGCGAGGCTCTGCCCGACGCCCAGATCGAGATCCGCGATCTCGCGGGCGACGGCGACCACTACGCCGCCACCGTCCTCTCCTCCGCCTTCAAGGGCAAGACCCGCGTCGCCCAGCACCAGATGGTCTACGGCGCGCTCCAGGGGCGGATGGGGGGCGTGCTGCACGCGCTTGCGCTGACCACGGGCCTGCCGCAGGATTGAGAGGCACTCCCAGGCCGAGCCATGAGCCTCAAGCCCTCCCGACGCGTCGAAAGTCCACCCCAGCCTCCGACCTGGGGCGAGGCCTTCGCCTGGGAGCGTGAACTGCTGGGAACGGTCCTGAATGACCCGTCCGTCTACGAGGCCGTGCGCAATCTCGTCGGTGCTGGGGATTTCTCATCGGGTTTGCACGAGCGGCTGTTCGAGGCCGTGCCGAAGCTCATGGGACAGGATGGATCGATCGACCTGAACGCGGTTCGTTCCGCACTCGGTGATTACGCCTGGGACGCGGAGGGCGGTCTCGAATTCTGGCTCGCCGGCTTGCTGGCCAAGCGCGTGACCGGCACGGAGGCGGTGCGGCGCGCCTACGATATCCGCGCGAGGGCCGAGCATCGACGGGCGCGACCCGAGCCGATCGACGTCGATTCGGTCGCGTGGTGCCACCGGCAGGCGGCGCTGCTCACGCAACTCGCCGGCCGGTCCGACCCGCTGTCACAAGAGGTCGATTGGCAGAACATCGTCGAGGAGCTTTTGTACGTGGGCCGGTCGCAGGTCAGCGGCGTGGTCCGCAAGATGGAGCTGGTGTTCGAGCATCTCCTGAAGCTTCTGGCCGACCCGAATGCGCCATCCCGCGATCGCTGGCGTGTCGAAATCGATGCCTTTCGGACTCGGATCGCCCGCGAGGCGAAGCCCTCCATGCGGCAGCTGATCGACTTGGACACCACGTGGCGGAAAGGCATGTCCGACGCCGCCGCCGATCTCGCCGGATACGCTGTCCGGCTTCCGCGCGACCTGCCGGACACCTGCCCGTTCACCTTCGAGGATCTGACCACCGAGACGCTTACGCTCGCAGCCCTCCTTGAGAAGCTTGCCGCGACCAGCGATATCAACGCAACCCAACGAGACTGAGGTTTTTTCGCATGTCGGACGTCAACGCCACGATCGAGAACGAGATCAAGTCGCAGGACGTGGTCGTGTTCATGAAGGGCACGCCGCAGATGCCGCAGTGCGGCTTCTCGGGCCAGGTCGTGCAGATCCTCAACTACCTCGGCGTCCCCTTCAAGGGCGTCAACGTGCTGGCCGACCAGGGCATCCGCGAGGGCATCAAGGCCTACTCGAACTGGCCGACCATCCCGCAGATCTACGTGAAGGGCGAGTTCGTCGGCGGCTGCGACATCACCCGCGAGATGTTCCAGTCGGGCGAGCTGCAGACCTTCCTCTCCGAGAAGGGCGTGCCGGTGAAGCCCGCTGCGGCCTGAGCCAGGACGCATCGCCGGACCGGAAGAGGGCGCGCGAGCGCCCTTTTTCGTGTGCGCTGCGGAAAGATCGGCACCGCCGCACCGTTTGTCAGCTGACAGGACCGTGAACGGGCCGTGACATGCGCGACGTCATCATCGTGGGCGGCGGCCCCGCCGGGCTCAACGCGGCCCTGATCCTCGGGCGCTGCCGCCGCACCGTCCTGCTCTGCGACGCCGGCCGGCCCCGCAACGCCGCGACGCCGCGGACCTGGGGGATCTTTACCCGCGACGGCATCCCGCCCGCGGAGCTGCGCGCCTGTGCCGAGGCGGACCTGCGCCGCTACCCCACGGTCGAGCGCCGCGCGATCGAGGTGACCGGCGCCGCCCGGACCGATCAGGGCTTCACGGTAGAACTCGCCGACGGAACGCGGGAGCGCGCGCGGCGCCTGATCGTCGCCACCGGCCTGCATCAGGACCTGCCCGAGATCGAGGGCTTCGCCGAGTTCTGGGGCACGGGCGTGCATTCCTGCCCGTACTGCGACGGCTACGAGGCGCGCGATCAACCCCTCGTCGCCCTCGGCCACGGCCCGGCCGCGAAGGGCTTCGCCCTGGAGCTGACGCTCTGGAGCCGCGACGTGACGCTGTGCACGGACGGCAGGCCGGCGGAACTCTCCGACGAGGACCGCGACCGCCTCGCCCGCCACGGGGTCCGGGTGGACGAGCGTCCGGTCCGGGCGCTGCGCGGCACGGCCGGCGAGCCGAGCCATCTCGAACTCGCCGACGGCACCCACCTGGCCTGCCGGGCCGTGTTCCTGATGCCGGCCGGCTGCCGCCCCTCGGACCTGCTCGCCGGCCTCGGCTGCGACCTCACCGACACTGGCGTGGTGCCGACGAACGACTACGAGCGGACGAATGTGCCGGGCCTCTACGTCGCGGGCGACGCCTCGCGCCGGGTCCAGTTCGCGGTCGTGGCCGCGGCCGAGGGCGCGATGGCGGCCTTCGCGGTCAATACCGAATTGCTGCGCGAGGACACCCGCTGAAAGCGCGCGAACGTGGCGGCTGGACTGAAAATCGCCCGCCCGGATTGCGCCCAGAGTGCCATTCGGCACAACCACCGATGCGCAGCTCTGCAATGGTTAAGAACAGGTTACGAAGTCGAGATATTCGGAACCTGTTCAGGTTGTCCCCGTTATCCCCACGTGGCCGAGCTTGGTTCGGCCATCGCCCCGCAACAGTCGCTGCTCACCGCAAGGCCGGCCATGCCCGTCTTCGATTCCAAGACTCTTGATGCCGACCTCGAGGGGCAGGCGCTCCTCGCGGCCATCCTGCAGCCGACGCGTGCCGCCCGCAGCCAGGCTCTGGTCAACGGCCGCCGCCGGGCTAAGCGCGGGACCATGCCGGCCGGATCGGCTGGGCTGACGCTGCGGTGCGAGCCCGCCGCCGACACGGTCGCCTCCGCCCTATCCTCTACCCGCTGAGCCGCTACCATGCCTGGGGCGTGATCAGGCCCTGGCGCGTGACCACGACCCATTCGCGGCCGCGGCGCTCGATCCCCTCGACGCGGCCGATGCCCGGTACTGAATCCCCCGGTCCCACCTCGACGAGACGGCGGCGGCGATCTTCCAGGATCGCGGTCCCGTCATAGACATCGCGCACCGCCCAGGCCTCCACCACACCGGGCTTCTCGGGAACCTTCTTCGGCTCAATGCTGCCCGTCTGCGTCGGCTCGGGCTTCGCGGGAGCGGCCGGGGCCGCCATCTGCTGCACCGGGGCCGGCACCGTCACGGCAGCGCGCTTCTCGATCTGTGTCGTCAGGGCTAAGAGCTTCGCGCCCTGCTCGCGCTCGGCCTGCTCGACACGCTCGCTGACCGCCGCGATCTTGCCCGACAGTCCCTGCTCGGCCTTGGCGACGCGCTCCGTGAGCCCGGCGCTGCGGCTCGCGGCCTCCTTGCGGGCGGCCTCCTGAACGTCCTTCAGGGCGGCGAGCGTGCGGCCGAGCTGCTCGACCTCCGTGGCGACCCGCGCCGACTCGGTGCGGGCGGCGTCGATTCCGGCGTGGACCTCGGCCAGGGCCTCGCCCTGGCCACCGCGCGGCAGCGAGGCGGCGGTGAGGCCCGCCCCGCAGATCAGCCCGAGGACGAGCGCGCCGCCGGCCACGCCCATGAGGCGCGTGTCGAGGCGCAAGGATGCCTTTCCGGGCATCGCACCGGCCTGAGCGGGCGCGGTCTCCGCGGGGGCGACCTTGCCGCCCGAGACCGCGGCCTTGAGCAGAGCCTCGGGCGAGGCCGGTCCGGTGGCTTTCGTCGTCATGGCCGTCGTCCTCTCCCGAAGCGCGCGAGGTTTGAACCTGAAAGCTTCGGTTAAGGACGCTTGTTTACCGAACCGTTACCATACGGCCCGGATCAGGCCGCCAGCCCTCGCTTCTTCAGGAGCGGGCCGGTGCTCGGCAGGCGGCCACGGAACAGCGTGTAGGCCTCGCGCGGATCGCGCAGGTTCCCGGCGCCGTAGACGTACCGGCGCAGGCGCTGGGCGGTCTCCGGGTGGAAGATGTCGCCGGCCTCTCGGAAGGCGTCGAAGGCGTCGGCGTCCAGCACCTCCGACCAGAGATAGCTGTAGTAGCCGGCCGCGTACCCGTCGCCCGAGAAGATGTGCGCGAAGTGCGGGCTGCGGTGGCGCATCCCGATCTCGGCCGGCATGGCGATGCGCTTCAGGGCCTCCGCCTCGAAGTCGAGCACGTCGAGGCCATCCTCGCCCGCGTTCGAGAGGTGCAGCGTCATGTCGACGATCGCCGAAGCCGTATACTCCACGGTGGCGAAGCCCTGGTTGAAGGTGCGCGCGGCTAGAAGCTTCTGCAGCAGCGCCTCCGGCATCGGCTCGCCGGTGCGGTGGTGGCGGGCATGCGTCCGCAGCACCCCGGGCTGTTCCAGCCAGTGCTCGTAGAGCTGCGAGGGCAGTTCCACGAAGTCGCCCGAGACGGCGGTGCCGGCGAGCAGCGGGTAGGTCACGTCCGAGAGGAGTCCGTGCAGGGCGTGGCCGAACTCGTGGAACAGGGTGCGGGCGTCGTCGAAGGAGAGGAGCGCCGCCTCGCCGGGCGGGGCCTTGGCGAAGTTCATCACGTTGACGATGATCGGCGTGACCGTGCCGTTGAGCCGCTCCTGCGAGCGGAAGGCGCTCATCCAGGCGCCCGAGCGCTTCGTGGCGCGGGCAAAGTAATCACCCAGGAACAGCCCGACCTCGGAGCCGTCCCGGTTGATCACCCGCCAGACGCGCACGTCCGGGTGGTAGCGCGGCACGTCGGCCAGCTCCTCGAAGGCGAGCCCGAACAGCCGCGAGGCCGTGTCGAAGGCGGCCTGGATCATGCCGTCGAGCGGCAGGTAGGCCTTCACCTCACCCTCGTCGAGGTCGTGCTCGGCCCGCCGCAGCTTCTCGGCGTAGTGGCGCCAGTCGTGCGCCTGGAGCGCGAAGTTGCCGCCTTCCTCCGCGATGATGGCCTGGAGCCGGTCTCGCTCGGCGCCCGCCCGCTTCTGCGCCGGTGCCCAGACCTCGGTGAGGAGCGCGGTCGCGGCCTCCGGGCTCGCCGCCATCGTGTCGTCGAGCTTGTAATGGGCGAAGCTCGCGTAGCCGAGGAGGCGCGCCCGCTCGGCCCGGAGCTGCACGATCTCGCGGATGATCGCCCGGTTGTCGGTCTCCCCGCCGGACTCGCCCCGGCGGGTCCAGGCCTCGTGGGCCCGCTCGCGCAGGTCGCGCCGGGTCGAGAAGACGAGGAACGGCTCGATCAGCGAGCGCGACAGGGTGACGACGTGGGTGTGCTCCCCGCCCCGCTCCTCCGCGGCGCTGGCGGCGGCCGCCCGCAGGAAGGGCGGCAGGCCGGCGAGGTCGTCCTCGCCGTCCAGCGGCAGCACGAAGCGGCTCTCGTCGGCGAGCAGGTTCTGACTGAAGCGCGTGCCGAGTTCGGACATCCTCGCGGCGATCTCGGCCATGCGCGCCTTGGCCTCCGGCGCGAGGTCGGCCCCGGCCCGGCGGAAGCGGGTGCGGTAGCGCTCCAGAACGCGCCGCTCCTCGTCGCCGAGCCCGTCCGCGGAGACCCCCGCGATGCGGGCCCAGAGGTCCGGGTTCAGGTAGATGGCGCTGCCGTGCCGGGCGAGCTTCGGGCCGATCGTGCGCTCGATCGCCTGGAGATCCGGGTTCGTGTGGCTGCCGGTGAGGTTGTAGAACACGCCCGCCACCCGATCGAGCGCGAGCCCGGCCCGCTCCATCGCCGCGACGGTGTTGTCAAAGTCCGGGGCCGCGGGATTCGTCGCGATCGCAGCGATCTCGGCCTCGTGGGCGGCGATCGCGGCCTCGAAGGCCGGCAGGTAGTGCTCGGGCCGGATCCGCTCGAAGGGCGGCAGCTCGTGGGGCGTGTCCCAGCGCGCCGCCGAGAAGGGGTTCTCGGAGTCGAGCGTGGGGAGCCCTGCGCTGGATGACGTCATTCCGGTCCTCGTCGTTCGGTCTGGCTGGCAGATGGGGCCGGGTCCGGCCGCCGCAAAGGTGGATGGAGCCTAGCACGATCGCGCCCGAGCGTTGCAGCGCCGCCCTTGCCGCGGCGGGTGCCGCGCCCGATCGTTCCGGAAGAGGGCAGCGTGCCGGCACGCGCTCGGGAGAGGACATCATGAACCTGAGCCGGCAACCGGGCATTCCGCCAGCCTGCGCAATCGCATCCGGTTCCCCGAGCGCGGTTCTCCGCCTTGCGGCACGCACCGGAACCTTCGGCGCCCTCGCGCTCGCCCTGTTCCTCGCCGCCCCCCTGCCCGGCCGCGCCGCGCCGCAGGATGCACCGGCCGCCAGCGTGCCGCTGCCGCCGCCGGTCCCGCCCGAGCGTCCGCAGGAGCTGACGTCCCCGCCTCCGCCCGGGGCAATGATCCAGGCGGCGCCGACGCCGCCCGAGCGACCGGCCGAGCTCAAGGCCGATGCCAAAGCGGACGCCAAGTCCGACGCCAAGTCCGAAGTGATACCCGAGACTCCCGAGGCCGGGCGATCCGAGGCGGCGCAGGCTGCCCCCCTCCCCCCGGCACGCCCGCCCGAGCTCTCCGGCGAGGCGGCTCTGGCGCTCAAAGTCGCCGCCCCCGACGACACCGCCTGCCGCACGCGCCTGACCCGCCTCGGGGCGCGCTTCGAGCCGCTGCCCGCGATCGCGAACGGCCAGTGCGGCGCGCCGCTGCCCCTGAAGCTGACGGCGCTCGACGGGATCGCGCTGCCGCAAGCGGCGACGTTGACCTGCACGGCGGCGGAGGCGCTGGCGCGCTGGGCGACCGAGGCGCAGGTGGCGGCCGAGCGCGAGTTGAAGCAGCCGCTGCGCTCGATCGCCATCGGTACCTCCTACGAGTGCCGGGGCCAGAACCACGCCGTCGAGGCCAAGCTCAGCGAGCACGCCTTCGCCAACGGCATCGACGTGATGAGCTTCGGCGTCGAGGGCCGGGCCAGTGTCACGGTCGCCTCCAAGGCCGCAGGCTCCGACGAGGGCCGCTTCCTCGATGCCGTCCGCGGGCGGGCCTGCGCCTTCTTTCGCACGGTGCTGGGGCCGGGCTCGAACGCCGCCCACGCCAACCATCTCCACCTCGACGAGCGCGAGCGCAGCGCCGGCCACCGCCTCTGTCAGTAGGATGGACGGAACGCTCCGCTTCGCCAGCGACTTTATCGCGGCGGAGCGCCAAGCTCCCGGAGTCTCGGACGCGGATGATGCAGGGGTTCTCGATGCGGGCCGGCCTTGCCGCCCTCGCGCTGGCGGCGCTCTCGGGCACGGCCGAGGCCCGGAAGACCCAACCCAAGACGCCCGAGCCACCGCCCCTGACCGCCGAGGCGATCAACAACGCGGCGCTGCCGGCGGAGGCCGAGACGGGCAAGGAAGCGAAGGCCGGGAGCAAGGGGGCCGATCGGAAGGCGGCGCGCAGGACCGAGCGGCCCGACCCGCTGCTCGTGAAGGTGCAGGTGCTCCTCGACCGAGCCCGGTTCTCGCCCGGCGCGATCGATGGCCGCGACGGCGACAACCTGCAAGGCGCGATCGCCGCCTACGCGGCGGCGCAAGGGTTGCCGGCCACGAAGGCGCCGACGCCGGCGCTCCTGGACAAGCTCCGGACGGATTCGAAGCCCGTCGTCACGGAGTACACGGTGAGCGAGGACGACGCGAAGACGCCCTTCGTGGAGCGCGTGCCGCGCGAACTGGAGAAGCAGGCCGACCTCGACAGCCTGGGCTACACCAACGCCCGCGAGATGCTGGCCGAGCGCTTCCACATGAGCCGTGACCTGCTCAGCGCGCTGAACCCCGGCAAGCCCTTCGACAAGCCCGGGACGGTGCTGCTCGTCGCGGCGGTGACGCCGCTGGAGAGCGGGCGACCGAACTCGAAGGAGCTGCCGCAGGAGCCGAAGGTCGAGCGCATCGAGGTCGACAAGACCAGCCGCGACGTGCGGGCGCTCGACAAGGACGGCAAGCTCGTCGCCTACTACCCGGCCTCGATCGGCAGTGCCGAGAAGCCAGCCCCGAGCGGCGAGACCAAGGTGACCCGCGTCGCCTTCGACCCGACCTACACCTACAACCCGAAATACGCTTTCAAGGGCGTGAAGGCGCGCCGAAAGTTTACCGTCAAGGCCGGGCCGAACAACCCGGTCGGCGCGGTCTGGATCGATCTGGCCATCGAGTCCTACGGCATCCACGGCACGCCGGAGCCCGAGAACGTCGGTAAAACAGAGTCCCACGGCTGCATCCGCCTCACCAACTGGGACGCGCGCGACCTCGGTCTGCACGTCGCCAAGGGCGCCCGCGTGAGCTTCAAGGACGGCTGAGGCCGCCCGGTTGCGGCCTCAGTGCCGCGCCCTCGGACAAAATGTATCAGGGCGTAACATTGGACCTTCGCCACGGGGTCCGAGGCCTCTCGGACGCTTGACATGCCTGACGTTCCGGGCGACGGCTCAGGCTGTCCCGCGGGCCCTGTTCGGCGCCGCGGGGTCGCGTTTCGGGGGTCGAGCCGCTCCATCCGCGGATCCGGCATCAACCGCACGATAGAGCTCCGGATCGCGGGGCGAGAGCGAAGGAAAGACATCTCGGCGTGACTGCGGAACCGAACGAGGACATTCTCCAGGGCGCACGCGTCCTCGTGGTGGAGGATGAGGCGGCGATCTCGATGCTGCTCGAAGACATGCTGCTCGATTTCGGCTGCGACGTCGTCGGGCCCGCCGCCCGCCTCGCGACCGCGCTCGAGATGGCGGAGGGCGAGAGCTTCGACGTGGCGATCCTCGACGTGAACGTCGCGGGCGAGCCGATCTACCCGGTCGCCGAGACCATCGCCCGGCGCGCCCTGCCGCTGATCTTCTCCACGGGCTACGGCGGCGCCGGCATCCGCGAGCCGTTCCGCGACCGCCCGGTGGTGCAGAAGCCCTTCAGCCAAGCCGACCTCAAGCGCACGCTGATCTCGGCGATCCGCACCGCGCGGGGCTGAGCCCAGGGGCCCCTCACCCCATCCCCTCGATCGGGAAGGCGTCCGGCCTGTGCTCCGGCCAAGCGCGCCGCCCGATGAAGACCGCGTCGGCCCGCAGCGTGAGACCGGCGCAAGCGGGGTGCCGCGCGAGCCAGGCCCGCACAGCCCGCGAGAACAGCCGGCGCTTGCGCGCGTCGATCGCCTCCCGGGCAGCGTGAAGTTCCGCCCGAGCCTTCACCTCGACGAAGACCAGGTTGCTGCCCCGCCGCACCACGAGGTCGATCTCCCCGCCCGCGAGCGCGACCCTGAGGTCCAGCGGACGGTAGCCCTTCAGCATCAGCCAGGCGAGCGCGAGCCACTCCGCCCGGCGCCCGCTCGCATAGGCCCGGCGGCGTGCGGTCCGGTCAGGCGTCGTCCGGTCCATCCCCCTGGCCCTCCTCCGTCTCCTGCCGGCTGAGCGCGAGGGCGCGCGCGTAGACGAGGCGCCGCTTCAGCCCGGTCTCGTCGGAGACGAGGCTCGCCGCGTCCTTGATCGAGTGGCGGGCGAGCGCGGTGCGGAGCGCCGCGTCAAGCGCCGCGTCGGCGTCCGCCTCCGGGGCAGCCTCAGGGCCGGTGCCGATCAGCACCACGATCTCGCCCCGCGGTGCGCCCTCCTCTGCGAAGAGGGCCGCGAGACTGCCCAGCGTCCCGCGCCGCACGGTCTCGTAAAGCTTCGTCAACTCGCGGGTCACCGCCGCGGGCCGCTCAGGTCCCAGCACCTCGGCGGCGTCGGCGAGCATCTCGGGCAGGCGGTGCGGGGATTCGAACAGCACGAGCGTGCCCGGAAGGCCCGTCAGCGCGTCCAGGCGGTTGCGTCGAGCCCCCGCCTTCTGCGGCAGGAAACCCTCGAAGAAGAAGCGGTCGGTCGGCAAGCCGGCAGCGACGAGGGCCGTCATCACGGCGGAGGCGCCCGGAACCGGCGTCACCGGGATGCCCGCCTCGATCGCGGCCTGGACCAGCTTGAAGCCGGGATCGGAGACGAGGGGCGTGCCCGCGTCCGAGACCAACGCCAGGGCCTGCCCTTCCTGCAGGCGCTCGATCATCCGCGCGCGCACCGCATCCGTCGAGTGCTCATGATAGGCGAGCAGCGGCGTGGTGATCCCGTAATGGGCGAGCAGCGTGCGGGTGACGCGGGTGTCCTCGGCGAGCACCGCGTCGGCGGCAGCCAGAGTCGCCAGCGCCCGAATCGTAATGTCGCGCAGGTTGCCAATAGGGGTCGCGACCACGTGGAGGCCGGGCGCCAGGGGCTCTGCCTCGCTGGCGAGCCCGAAGGCCGTGAAGGTCGTCGGTCCCTCGCGGCGCGGCGGGGCGCCGGGCGGGCGGCGGGCGGGATCGGGGCGCTGGCTCATTGCGGCCACAATGCCACGGACGCGGGGAGAACGCGGCGCCTTTCCGGCCGGCGCGTTTACTTTTCACCGGCAGACTTTAGCGTGATCGTGACCTGATCGCCGAGGAGATCCGCGATGGCGCGCCCAAAGCTGCCGGGAACCGGTCCGGGGCTTCTCGGCCGGCTCGCCCTGCTCGGCGCCCTGGGGCTGCCGCTCGCCGCCTGCATCGGCGGTCCGGACGGGCCCCGGAGCGTGCGCGAGGCGCCGCAGCCCCAGGCCGAGGCGCTGCCGGCCACGCCGGGCGTGCCGGCAGGTGGCGCGGGGCGCATCGGCTCCGGCTCCGTGAAGGTCGCGCTGGTCCTGCCGCTGACCGGCCAGGGTTCGGCCCTCGGCGCGGCCATGCGCAACGCCGCGGAACTCGCATACGAGGAGTTCCAGCAGCCCGACCTCCAGATCCTGGTGAAGGACGACCGCGCGATCCCAGATGGCGCCCGCGAAGCGGTGCAGGCGGCTTTGGCCGAGGGCGCCGACCTCGTGCTCGGGCCGGTCTTCGCGGCCAACGTGCAGGCTGCCGCCCTGCCGGCGCGCAATGCGGGCAAGCCCGTCATCGCTTTCTCGACCGACGCGGCGGTGGCGGCGAAGGGCGTCTACCTCCTGAGCTTCCTGCCCCAGCCGGAGGTCGACCGGATCGTCGACGCCTCCGTGGCGGACGGCAAGCGCTCCTTCGCGGCTCTGATCCCGGAGACCGCCTACGGCAACGCCGTCGAGGCCCAGTTCCGCGAGGCGGTGGCGCGCAAGGGCGCGCGGGTCGTGGCAATCGAGCGGTATCCGGCCGGCGCGCCGGGACCGGCGGTCGAGCGCCTCGCGCGCGTCATCGGCGGCCCCGCGCCGCAGGCGGACGCGCTGTTCCTGCCCGAGACCGCGGACGGCATGCCGGCGCTCGCCGCCGCGCTCGCCAAGGCCGGCTACGCCCCGGGCCGGGTGCGCCCGGTCGGCACGGCGGTGTGGAACGAGCCACGCCTCTTCGCGCTGCCGGCCCTCCAGGGCGGGCGCTTCGCTGCGCCCGACACGGCGGGCTTCACGGGCTTCGCCGGGCGCTACCAGGCGCGCTTCGGCACGAACCCGCCGCGGGTCGCCTCGCTCGCCTACGACGCGGTCTCGCTCGCCGCGGCGCTGACCCGGCGCTACGGCAGCCAGCGCTTCGCCGAGGAGACGCTGACGACGGGCGCGGGCTTCGCCGGCACGGACGGCACCTTCCGGCTCCTGCCCGACGGCCTGAGCGAGCGGTCGCTCGCGGTCTACGAGATCCGCAACAACGCCGTCACGGTGGTGAGCCCGGCCCCGCGCGCGCTCGGCAAGCCGGGGACATAGGCAGAAGCCAGCGGTGCGGTTTCAGGCTATTCGCCGCCCCTTCTAAAACGCCTGAACGCCGGCACCGGACCGGCCCAAGGTCAGGCCGCTAGTTCGGCCACCAGGGCATTGAGCACCGGCGCCCCGCGGGCGGTCGCGGCGATGCGGCCGGTGCCGAGCCGGGCGATCAGGCCGTCCGCCACGAGCGCGTCGAGGCGGACGGCATCGAGCCGCCCCCCCCTGAGAGCCGCGTAGCGGGCCGGGTCGATGCCCTCGGCGAGGCGCAGGCCCATCATCAGGAACTCGTCGGCCTGGTCGGGGCCCGCGATTGCCTCGGTCTCGGCGATGCCGTGGCCCTCGGCCTCGACCCTGGCCAGCCACGCTTCCGGCGCCCGCTCAGTGACGGTGCCGATCCGACCCGCATCAGTGACGAGGCGGCCGTGCGCGCCCGGGCCGATGCCGGCGTACTCGCCGTAGCGCCAGTAGAGCAGGTTGTGCCGCGATTCCGCGCCGGGCCGAGCGTGGTTCGAGATCTCGTAGGCCGGAAGGCCCGCGGCGGCGCAGACCTCCTGGGTCACGTCGTAGAGGATGCGGGCGCTCTCCTCGTCGGGCGGCACGAGCCGGCCGGCCGCCGCGAGCCCGTAGAAGGGCGTGCCGGGCTCGATGGTCAGCTGGTAGAGCGAGAGGTGCTCGGCCGCGCGCCGGATCGCCTCGGCGAGCTCCAGGCGCCACGCCTCAGGCGTCTGGCCCGGCCGGGCGTAGATCAGGTCGAACGAGGTGCGGGCGAAGGTGGCCTGCGCGATCTCCACGGCCGCGAAGGCCTCCGCCGCGCTGTGGAGCCGGCCGAGCGCTTTCAGGGAAGCGTCGTCCAGCGCCTGCACGCCGAGCGAGACGCGGTTGACGCCGGCCGCGCGGTAGCCCCGGAAGCGTCCGGCCTCGACGCTGGTCGGGTTGGCCTCCAGGGTGATCTCGGCCTCGGGCAGGATGCCCCAGGCCGCATCGACCGCCGCGATCAGCCCCGCCACGGTCTCCGGCCGCATCAGCGAGGGCGTGCCGCCGCCGAGGAAGATGCTGGAGACCCGCCGCCCCGGCGTGCGCGCCGCCGTGTGGGCGATCTCGGCCTGGAAGGCCGCGAGGAAGCGCCCCTCGTCCACAGGCGCGTGGCGCACGTGGCTGTTGAAGTCGCAGTACGGGCATTTGGCGGCGCAGAAGGGCCAGTGCAGGTAGACCCCGAAGCCCGCGTCGCGGGTTGGGTGATCGGGATAGCCGCTCATCGCATCCCTATGAGCGGCTGCCCCGGCACACGCAATCAGCCCGGCCGCCGCAGGCAGGCGGCGGCGAGCGCCACGAAGGCGCGGGCGCGGTGGGAGAGCGCGTTGCCGCTCTGCCAGTCGACCCCGTGCTTCTCCTCCGACGAGATCTCGCCGAAGGTCCGCTCGAACCCGTCGGGCCGGAACATCGGGTCGTAGCCGAAGCCGGCGGTGCCACGGGGCTCGACCAGATCGCCGAAGACGCGGCCCTCGAACAGCTCTGTATGGCCGTCCGGCCAGGCGAGCACCAGGGCGGAGACGAAGTGCGCGCGCCGGTCGGTGGCGCCTCGTCGGTCGAGCTCGGCGAGGATGCGCGCCATGGCGCCGGAGAAGTCCTTCGCGGCACCCGCCCAGCGGGCCGAGAAGATGCCGGGCGCGCCGTCGAGCGCGTCCACGCAGAGCCCGGAATCGTCCGCGAAGGCCGGAAGCCCCGACGCCTGCGCGGCGGCGTGCGCCTTGATGGCCGCGTTCTCGGCGAACATCGTGCCGGTCTCGTCGGGCTCCGGGAGGCCGAGTTCGCCGGCCGAGACCGCCGCGACGCCGAACGGGGCCAGCAGCTCGCGCATCTCCACGAGCTTGCCGGCGTTATGGGTCGCGATGACGACCTGGCCCGCGAGGATGCGGCTCACGACGCGATCGCCTGCTTCTGGAGGGCAACGAGGTCGGCCACGCCAGCCTTCGCCAGGCGCAGCATGTCGAGCAGCTCGGCCTCCGAGAAGGGCGCGCCCTCGGCGGTGCCCTGCACCTCGACGAGGCCGCCCGAGCCCGTGATCACGAAGTTGGCGTCGGTCTCGGCGGCCGAATCCTCGGCGTAGTCGAGGTCGAGCACCGGGGTACCCTTCGAGATGCCGCAGGAGACCGCCGCGACATGGTCGCGCAGCGGATCGACCGAGATGATCGAGCGTCCGCGCATCCAGGTGAAGCACTCATGCAAAGCCACCCAGGCGCCGGTGATCGCCGCCGTGCGGGTGCCGCCATCGGCCTGGATCACGTCGCAATCGACCGTGATCTGGCGCTCGCCGATCGCCGGCAGGTTGGTCACGGCGCGCAAGGACCGGCCGATCAGGCGCTGGATCTCGTGCGTGCGGCCGGAGGGCTTGCCCGAGGAGATCTCGCGGCGCGTCCGGGTGTGGGTCGCCCGCGGCAGCATGGAATACTCGGCCGTGACCCAGCCCTTGCCGGAGCCGCGCAGCCAGGGCGGTCCGCGCTCCTCGAGGGAGGCCGTGCACAGCACCTTGGTCTCGCCGAAGCTGACCAGGCAGGAGCCTTCGGCGTAGCGCGCAACGGCGCGCTCGAGCGTGACCTTGCGCAGCTCGTCCGGCGCGCGCTTCGAGGGCCGCATGACCCGCTCCTCTGTCGGTGATCGAGGCCGGGCTCTTACGGGCCGCGGGCGCGGGCGGCAACCCGTCCGCCCGCTGACCTCGCCTCAGCGCTCCAGCCGCGCCACGAGGCTCGACGTGTCCCAGCGCCCGCCGCCCATGGTCTGCACCTCGGCGTAGAACTGGTCTACCAGGGCGCTGACGGGGAGCTTGGCGCCGTTGCGGCGGGCTTCGTCGAGCAGGATGCCGAGATCCTTGCGCATCCAGTCGACCGCGAAGCCGAAGTCGAACGTGCCCGCATTCATGGTCTTGCCGCGGTTCTCCATCTGCCAGGAGCCGGCCGCGCCCTTGGAGATCACCTCCAGCACAGCCTCGACGTCGAGACCGGCGCGCTTGGCGAAGTGCACGCCCTCCGACAGGCCCTGGACGAGGCCCGCGATGCAGATCTGGTTCACCATCTTGGTGAGCTGGCCGGCGCCCGCCGGGCCCATCAGGCGGGAGGCGCGGGCAAAGCTCATGATGGCCGGCTCGACCCGGGCGTAGGTCTCGGGCTCGCCCCCGCACATCACGGTGAGCACGCCGTTCTCGGCGCCCGCCTGACCGCCCGAGACGGGCGCGTCGACGAAGCCGATCCCGGCCTCCGCCGCGGCCGCGGCGAGTTCGCGCGCCACCTCGGCCGAGGCAGTGGTGTGGTCCACGAAGGTCGCGCCGCGCTCCATCCCGGCGAGCGCCCCGTCCGGGCCCAGCACGACGCTGCGCAGGTCGTCGTCGTTGCCGACGCAAGCGAAGACGATCTCGGCGCCGCGGGCCGCCTCCCGGGGCGTCGCCGCGTGCGCGCCGCCGTGCTTGGCGACCCAGGCCTCGGCCTTGGCGGGCGTGCGGTTGTAGACCGTGACGTCGTGGCCCTTGGCCGCGAGGTGGCCGGCCATCGGACCTCCCATCACGCCTAGGCCCAGAAAGGCTACCTTCGCCATCGTGTCGTCTCCCGCAAATTGCAACCGCCGCGAGCGGTCTAGATTTGGCCGGGCGGCCGGTCAAACCGCACGGCCGCGTGGTGGTTCGGGTTGTCGCACCGGCCGCCGCACCGCTTGAGGCGGTGCCGGGAATGTTCCCGAAAATTAACCCTTCCCTGTTCTCCCGCCCACGATTCTGCGCCAGAAGGGGCCCGGATTGCCGGCCGCGGAAGAGCCGGTTCGTGGAGTGGGACGCCGATGGGCGCGATCAGCAAGCACGGGCCGTGGGCCCTGGTGGGGGCGCTCGGCGCCGCCGCACTCTCCATCGTCGCGATCGAGCGCGGCGAGGCCGTCAACGCCCTCTGGCTCGTGGTGGCGGCGGTCTGCGTCTACCTCATCGCCTACCGCTACTACTCGCTCTTCATCGCCGAGAAGGTGATGCGCCTCGATCCGGCGCGCGAGACCCCGGCGGTGCGCCACAACGACGGCCTCGACTACGTCCCCACCAACAAGACCGTGCTGTTCGGCCACCACTTCGCGGCGATCGCGGGCGCGGGACCGCTGGTCGGACCGGTGCTGGCCGCGCAGATGGGCTACCTGCCCGGCATGCTCTGGATCCTGGCGGGCGTGGTGCTGGCCGGCGCCGTGCAGGACTTCATGGTGCTGTTTGTCTCGATGCGCCGGGACGGCCGCTCGCTCGGCGAGCTGATCCGCTCGGAGCTCGGCACCGTCCCCGGCATCATCGCGCTGGTGGGCACCTTCCTGATCATGGTGATCCTGCTCGCCGTGCTGGCGCTGATCGTCGTGAAGGCGCTGGCCGAGAGCCCCTGGGGCACCTTCACGGTGATGATGACCATCCCGATCGCGATGCTGATGGGCGTCTACACCCGCTACATCCGCCCGGGTAAGATCGGCGAGGTCTCGATCATCGGGTTCGTGCTCCTGATGGCCGCGATCATCTACGGCCAGAACGTCGCCGCGAGCCCGGTCTGGGGCCCGGCCTTCACCTTCACGGGCACCCAGCTCTGCTGGCTGTTGATCGGCTACGGCTTCGTCGCCTCGATCCTGCCGGTCTGGCTGCTGCTCGCCCCGCGCGACTACCTCTCGACCTTCCTCAAGATCGGCACGATCGTGGGTCTGGCGCTCGGCATCGCCGTCGTCGCCCCGCACATGCAGATGCCGGCGATGACCAAGTTCGTGGACGGCACCGGCCCCGTCTGGTCGGGCCAGCTCTTCCCGTTCCTGTTCATCACCATCGCGTGCGGCTCGGTCTCGGGCTTCCACTCGCTGATCTCCTCGGGCACCACCCCGAAGCTGATCGCCAACGAGCAGGACGCCCGCTTCATCGGCTACGGTGGCATGCTGATGGAATCCTTCGTGGCCATCATGGCGCTGATCTCAGCCTGCGTGATCGACCCGGGCGTGTACTTCACCATGAACACGCCCGCCGCGATCGTCGGCACCACGCCGGAGAGCGCGGCCGCCGCGGTGACCAAGCTTGGCTTCCCGATCAGCCCTGAGGCCATCACCCAGACCGCTCAGGATGTCGGCGAGCACACCATCATCTCCCGCGCGGGCGGCGCCCCGACGCTGGCGGTCGGCATGGCGCACATCATCTCCTCGGCGGTGGGCGGCAAGGCCATGATGGCCTTCTGGTACCACTTCGCGATCCTGTTCGAGGCCTTGTTCATCCTCACGGCGGTCGATGCGGGCACGCGCGCCTGCCGGTTCATGGTGCAGGACCTGATCGGGCTGGCCGTCCCCGCCTTCAAGGACACGACGTCGTGGGTACCCAGCATCGTGGCGACCGCCATCGCGGTGGGGGCCTGGGGCTACTTCCTGTACCAGGGCGTGACCGACCCGCTGGGAGGCATCAACACCCTGTGGCCGCTCTTCGGCATCTCGAACCAGATGCTGGCCGCTGTGGCGCTGACGCTCTGCACGGTGGTGATCTTCAAGATGAAGCGCGAGCGCTACGCCTTCGTCACCATCATCCCGACCCTGTGGCTCTGCATCTGCACCCTCACGGCCGGCTGGCAGAAGATCTTCTCGGCCGACCCGCGCATCGGCTTCCTGGCGCACGCCGACCGCTACGCGGCGGCCGCCGCCGAGGGCAAGGTGCTGCCGCCGGCCAAGAACGCCGACCAGATGGCACAGATCATCTTCAACGACCGGATCGACGCGGCGCTCGCCGTCGTGTTCATCGGCCTCGTCCTGGCGATCGGCATCTTCGGCATCCTGTCGTGCATCCGGGCACTGCGCGCGGTCGGCTGGACGGCGCGCGAGAGCGATGCGCCCGCGGGCGGGCGCGCGGTTCCGGCGGAGTGAGGCCATGGGATCGTCGCAGAGCCTGATGGAGCGCTGGAAGACGCTGCAGAAGTGCGTCTGCGACGGCGCCCGGCTGATGGTGGGCCAGGGGGATTATGCGGCCTATGCCGAGCACATCCGCCGCACCCACCCGGACCAGCGGCCGATGAGCGAGGTGGAGTTCTTCCGCAACCGCGAGAACGCCCGCTTCGGCGTCGGCAACACCAACGGCTTCCGCTGCTGCTGACGCCCCTGCGGAAAGAAACCCGGCGCCCGCGCGTTCCCACGCGCGGGCGTTTTCGTGCCCGCGGTCGGACGAGGAACGCGATGGTGGCGGAGCATGCCGACGAGGCGCCGGAGCCGCGGGCTGTGAACACGGCCGAGCCCTGGGAGCGGGCCTACTGGGCGCGTCGCTTCATGGTGCCGGTCGAGCAGGTGGTCGCGGCAGTGGCCGCGGTGGGCGACGACCCCGCCCAGGTCGCCGCCCATCTCGGGCGCGACTGGCCGGGGCACGAGACCATCACGTGAGGTCGTGCTGAGGTTCGTCCCGGCCAGCGGGTCTTGACTCGGCCGGGACAATTGCGGTCCCTCCGCCGCGGGAGAACCGCATGAGCATCCTTCAGGACGCAATCCTTCGCTTCGGCCGCACGATCATCTCGTATGCGGGCGACGCGGTATTCCTCGAGGCGGCGGTGTCGGCCGCGGCCAACGTGATCGTGGCCGACGGCGACATAGCCGAGGAGGAGGTCGAGTCGGCCATTGCCGGCATGCGCGCCAACCCGATCCTTGAGAAGTCCTACGACACCCTGCGCATCGAGCAGGAGTTGTACGAGGGCATCGCTCGCGCCAAGACGCGCGCCGGCCGCGTCGAGAACCTGCGCCTCGTCCAGGCGGTGGCCGATCGCCCGGTCGAGCAGCGCCAGGACATCTTCCTGATCGCGGCGGACGTGGCCGATGCGGGCGGCGTCAAGGAGGCCGAGCATCGGGCACTCGCCGAGATCGCCGCGAGCCTCGACGTCGACAAGGACGCTCTTCTAGGTTGAAAATCTGTCCGTTTCCGCCATCATCGAACGCCTGCAGGTTGACCGAGGCCGGCGGCAGACGGCACTGACCGAGCGCGTGTTCGATGGACGGTGTCGCCAAGATCATCGAAGCTTTGACGAAGCTCGGTGTGCTGATCGTCGCGACCGCGTTCTTGTGGAGGCTGTTTCCAAGTCTCCTCGCGCTCATCGCTTCGCGGGCTTTCTCCGTGAAGGTCGCGGGCATGGAACTGACGGTCCAAGAGGCGACCCAGAAGCTTCAGCGAAGCGTGGAAGATCTGCAGAGCGAGGTGATCCGCTCGCGGATCCAGGACGACCGGGGCGTGAAGCCATCGCCGCCGCCGGTGGCCGCTTCGGCCGTGAAGCGACGCCCTCGCCGCATTCTCTGGGTCGACGACGTGCCAGCGAACATCGCGATGGAGATTTCGCAGCTCAATTCGAACAGCATCGACGTCGTGCTCGTGAAATCGACCGAAGAAGCGGTGAAGCTCCTGGCCTATGACCAGAACTTTGCGGCGATCGTCTCCGATATGGTGAGAAAGGAAAACGGATCCAACAACAAGATTGCTGGAATCGTTCTGCTGAGATCGATCAGAAAGACGGGCCTATCGCTGCCGTTCTATGTTTTCTCGAGCGGGAAGTCGGAGGCCGAGTTCGAGCAGACCGTGACGGCGGAAGGCGGCAACGGAATCACCTCGTCATCGCTGCGCCTGCTCGAATGGGTCACGGAGGCGGTCGCCGGCTGACTTGCGAGCGACGGGCTTGCGGACGGACGGGATGGCCGATGCCGCTCCGAGTCCGCAGGCAGCGCGAACCGATCGGACGCACGAAGCTCGCGCGAACGGGGCGCTCGCGATCGTCGCGCCGTCACCCATCCGCGACACGACGCCATACGATCGGATGGGCGGTTCGGGCGGACATCCTGCGGAAACAATCGTATCGCTGGTAGCAAGACCGGGCCGGACGCCGCCCGGGACCCAGTGGCGAACCCGTTAGAGATATGGGCCTCGTTCAGTACGCGCTGAAGTTCCGCATCACCGTCTACGTGCTCGCCGTGCTGATGATGCTGGGCGGCGCGGCGGCCGTCGTGACCACACCCAAGGACGTGCTGCCCGTCGTCGACATCCCGGTGGTCGTCGTGGTCTGGACCTATACGGGCCTGTCCACGCCCGAGATGGAGCGGCGCGTCACCACCTACGCGGAGTTCTCGCTCTCCAACAACGTCAACAACATCAAGCGGATGGAATCGACCACCCTTCAGGGCACGGCGATCCAGAAAATCTATTTCGACGACGCGGTCAGCATCGATCTGGCAATTTCCCAGACCGTCTCGGCGATGAACTCGATTCGCGCCGCGATGCCACCCGGCATCCAGCCGCCGATCGTGCTGCGCTTCTCCGCATCCTCGGTGCCGGTGATCCAGCTCGCGCTCACCTCCTCCAAGGAGAGCCTGACCAAGGTCAACGACTACGCCCAGTACCGCATCCGACAGCGTCTGGTGCAGGTGCCGGGCTCGACTCTGCCCTCGCCCTTCGGCGGCACGCCGCGCCAGATCATGGTCGATCTCGACCTGCACGCGCTCCAGGCGCTGGGGCTGACGGCGCTCGACGTCACCAACGCGGTCACCGCCCAGAACCTCACCGTCCCCTCGGGGCTCGCCAAGATCGGCGAGCAGCAATACCCGGTCCAGCTCAACGCCACGCCGGAGGCGATCGAGGCGCTGAACACCCTGCCGATCAAGACGGTGGCGGGCCAGCCGGTGCTGGTGCGGGACGTGGCCCAGGTCCGCGACGGCGGTCCGCCGCAGGTCAACGTGGTGCGGGCGGACGGCATCCAGTCGGTGCTGATGCGGGTGTTCAAGAACGGCACCGCCTCGACGCTCGACGTCGTCAACAACGTCAAGAAGGCGCTGCCCGAGATCCGCGCGGCGGCGCCCGACGGGCTGCAGATCAAGCCGCTCTTCGACCAGTCCGTCTTCGTCACCGCGGCGATCGAGGGGGTGCTGCACGAGGCGATGATCGCGGCGGGGCTCACCGGGCTGACCATCCTGCTCTTCCTCGGCTCCTGGCGCTCGACGCTGGTGGTGCTGATCTCCATCCCGCTCTCGATTCTCACCTCGCTCGCGGTGCTGGCCGCGCTCGGCCAGACCATCAACGTGATGACGCTGGGCGGCCTCGCGCTCGCCATCGGCATCCTAGTAGACGACGCGACGGTCGCGGTTGAGAACACCTACCGGCTGTTCGAGGAGGGCGAGCCCTTCCGCAAATCCGTGGTCGAGGGCGCGGCCAGCATCGCGAAGCCGACGCTCATCTCGACGCTCTCGATCTGCGCGGCCTTCACCTCGGTCTTCGCGCTCACCGACACGCCCCGCTACCTGTTCACGCCCCAGGCGCTCGCGGTCGTCTTCGCGATGCTGACCTCCTACCTCCTGTCGCGCACCCTGGTGCCGGTGCTGATCGACGTGCTGGTGGCGCGGGAATACGCGCAGCACCACGGCGGCGGCACGCAGCCGCCCCGCACCCGGATCGGGCGGGCCCTCGCCCTCGTCGGCGGGCCGGTCTTCCGGGCAGCCGGCGCCTTCCGGCACGGCTTCGAGGCGCGGTTCAGTCGCTTCCACCGCGGCTATCTCGGGCTGCTGCACGCGGTGCTGGCCCGGCGCGCGGTCACGCTCGTCATCGTCGGCCTGATCTTCGCCGGCACGGGCGCGCTCTTCACCTTCGTCGGGCGGGACTACTTCCCGCAGGTCGCGTCGAGCCAGATCACCCTGCACCTGCGCACCCGACCCGGCATGCGGATCGAGACCGCCACGGAGACCTTCGCGGCGGTGCAGAGGGTGGTGCGGGAGGTGATCCCCGAGGGTGAGATCGAGCAGGTGCTCGACAATATCGGCCTGCCCTCGAACAACTACAATTTCGCGTTCTCGGACGGATCCTTCGTGGCCTACAACGACGGCCAGATGCTGATCAGCCTGAAGGAGGGCCACGGCTCCACGGCGCTCTACACCAAGCGCCTGCGCGAGGTGCTGCGGGAGCGCTTCCCTGACCTCGTGGTCTACACCCAGCCCTCCGACATCATCACCCAGATCCTCAACTTCGGCACGCTGGCGCAGATCGACATCCAGGTCTCGGGCCGCAACACCGAGAAGGATCTGGCGGTCGCCCAGAACATCGTGCGCCGCCTCAAGGAGGTACCGGGCGCGGTCGACGTTCACCTGCACCAGATCGTCGGCACGCCCCAGTTCTTCGTGGACGTCGACCGGCGCCTCGCCTCGGAACTCGGCCTGACGCAGCAGCAGATCGCGCAGGGGCTCAACGTCTCGCTCGCCGGCTCCTTCCAGGTGACGCCGAACTTCTGGTCGGACCCGAAGACCGGCATTCCCTACCAGCTCTGGGTGCAGACCCCGGAATACCGCAACGACTCGCTGACGGCCTTGCGCAACACGCCCCTGATGGTGCGCGCCGAGGGCGACCGGCCGGGCGTCCTCACGCTCCTCTCCAGCGTGGCCGATTTCCGCCGCCAGGGCATCCAGACGGTGATCAACCACGTCAACACCGCGCCGACCTTCAATGTCTACGCCTCGGTGCAGGACGCGGACCTCGGCTCGGTGGCGGCGGAGATCCGCAAGATCGTGGACGACGAGCAGAAGAACCTGCCGGCGCCCGACAAGATCACGGTCCGCGGCCAGATCGAGAACATGGACTCGGCCTTCTTCCGGCTCGGCATCGGCCTCTCGATCGCGCTGGTGGCCGTCTACCTCTTGATGGCGGTGAACTATCAGAGCTGGGGCGATCCCTTCGTGGTGCTGCTCGCGCTGCCGCTCGCCTTCTGCGGCATCGTGTTCAGCCTGTTCGTGACGGGAACCAGCTTCTCCATTCCCTCGCTCTTCGGGGCGATCATGTCGGTGGGCATCGCGTCCGCGAACTCGATCCTGCTCGTCACCTTCGCGCGCGAGCACCGGGAGGCGACGGGCTGCTCGGCGCTGGAGGCCGCGCTGCTGGCGGGCGAGACGCGCCTGCGCCCGGTGCTGATGACGGCGGGCGCGATGTTCCTCGGCCTGATCCCAATGGCGCTCGGCACCGGCGAGGGCGGTGAGCAGAACGCGGCGCTGGCCCGCGCGGTGATGGGCGGCATCGCCTTCGGCACCCCCGCGACGCTGCTCTTCGTGCCCTTCCTCTACACGCTGCTGCGCAGCGCTCCGGTCCAGGCGCCGAGCGATTATCTGGAGGGCGCCGAGCCGGCGTAAGCTGGTTTACGCCTACCGACCCAGGCTCGACCGGCGTCCGCTCAGTCCTCGCAGCCCGTGCAGATGCTGTCCTCGATGCGCTCGATCGCGCGTTGCTCGCGGCGCTGCGCGGCGGCCGAGGGCTCGTCGCCAGGCCCGAGCGCGGCGCCGGGCGGCTTCGTCACGCCCTCCCGGTTCGTGTAGGGCGCGGTGATCGTCGTCGTTGGCCCGCCGCCGGTCCCGGTGAGGTCGGGAGCCTGGGCGTGCGCCGCGACGGGTACGGCGGCGAGAACGAGGGCGACGGGGAGCGTCGAGCGGGCGAGCGGCATGGCGAGCCTCCTTCGCGGACAGGCGAAGTCTACCACGCCGAGGAAGTCAGTAAACGCCCGCCTCAGCGCACTCGGCGCAGACCGGGCTTGCGCCGCTCGACTGTACGGCGAAATACGCCGACCATCTCGATGTGGCCCGAATACCGGAACTGATCGACCGGCGTCACCCGATCAAGGCTGTATCCGCCCGCCACCAGGGTCGCGGCATCGCGCGCGAAGGTACCGGCATCGCAGGCGACGCCCACGACGAGGGGCACCTGCGACTCGGCGAGCTGGTGCACCTGCGCCTGGGCGCCGGCCCGGGGCGGATCGAGCACCACCGCGTCGAAGGCGTTGAGGTCGTGGGCGAGCAGCGGGCGGCGGAACAGGTCCCGGCGCTCGTGGGTCAGCCGGCGCAGGCCGCTGAGCGACCGGAAGGCCCGGTCGAGACCGGCGAGCGGTGCGGCCTCGCCCTCGACGGCGTGGACCTCCACGGTCCGCGCCATCGCGAGGCTGAAGGGTCCGCAGCCGGCGAAGAGGTCGGCGGCGCGCCGCGCCCTCTTCGGCAGGGCGTCGAGCACCAGGGCGGTCAGCGCCGCCTCGCCCGCCGCCGTCGCCTGCAGGAAGCCGCCGGGCGGCGGGTAGAGAAGGCCGGAGCCGGACGGGACGGTCGGCGGCACGCGCTCCACCACCACGTCGCCGTGCAGCGAGAGCCGGGCGAGGCGCAGCTCCTCGGCGAGACGCACCAGCGCGGCCCGCACGCCGGCCGCGACCGGGCCGTGCCCGCGAATGTCGACGTCGAGCCCCGCCTCGGTCGCCGTCACCGCGACATCGAGGGGCTTGCGCCCGTGGCCGAGCGGCGCGCTCAGCGCGCGGGCGATCGCGGGGGCCGGGTGGAGCGCCGGCACCGTGATCGGGCAATGGTCGATCGCCACGAGGTCGTGGCTGCGCGCCGCCATCAGGCCGGCTTCGGCCCTGCCCTCGCGCTCGCGGACATGCAGGGTGATCCGGCGCCGACCCTCGCCGTGCGCGTCGATCAGGGCGCCGGGCTCGACCGGCAGGCCCGCCTGCGACAGGGCCTGGGCGAGCAGGCCACGCTTCCAGGCCGCGTAGGGCTCGAGCGCCAGGTGCTGCGTCGCGCAGCCGCCGCAGCGCCCGAAATAGGGGCAGAACGGCTCGATCCGGTCCGGGGAGGCCGCCTCGACGGACTCCAGCACGCCGCGCCCGCCCTCGCGGCGGATCGCGACCCGCTCGCCCGGCAGCGCGCCGGCAACGGGGGTGCCGTCCTCGGCGATGCCGTCACCCCGCGCGCCCAGACGGCTGATCGTGACGGTCTCGCTCATGTCGGGTCCTCGGAGGTCGCGCGGCGGGCGCCGACCAGGAATTCGGTATTGCCGTCGCCGCCCTGGATCGGGGACGGCAGGAGGCCGAGGATCGCGAAGCCGAGACCTTCGAGGGCGGTCCGCACCTCGGCACAGACCGCCTCGTGGACGGCCGGGTCGCGCACGATGCCGCCGCGGCCGACCCGGGCGCGCCCGGCCTCGAATTGCGGCTTGATCAGCGCCACGAGATCCGCCCGCGGCGCGAGGAGGCCGGCCACCGCGGGCAGGACGAGGCGGAGCGCGATGAAGCTGACGTCGATCCCGCAGAGGTCCGGCACCGGATCGAGCGGGGCTTCGAGCGCGCGGATGTCGGTTCCCTCGCGGCAGGTCACGCGCGGGTCGGCGCGGAGCGAGGCGTGGAGCTGGTCGCGCCCGACATCGACGGCGTGGATGCAGGCCGCGCCCCGGCGCAGCAGCAGGTCGGTGAAGCCGCCCGTCGAGGCGCCGACGTCCAGCGCGGTGCGACCCGCCGGATCGAGCCCGAACGCGTCGAGCGCCGCCTCCAGCTTCAGCGCGCCGCGAGAGACGTAGGGATAGGGCGCCTCGGCCTCGACCCGGGCCCCGGCCGGGATCGCCTCCGAGGCACGGGCGAGCACGCGCCCGTCCACGCGCACGAGCCCGGCCGCGATCGCCGCCTGCGCCCGCGCTCGGCTCTCGAAATGCCCGTGCTCGACCAGGAAGCGGTCCGCCCGGAGGCGCTCGCCCGTCATCGTCCTCTCGTCCGCGTACCTATGCGCCCTGTCGGCGCGCCCAAGTCGGCCTAACTAGCCCGGCACCGAGAGGAGAGCCATCGCATGACACGCATCCTGCCCCTGCTCGCGCTCGCCGCGGGCCTCGTGCCCGCCGCGGCGCTCGCCCAGGAGCCGGCCAAGCCCGCCGAGCAGACCAAGCCGGCCGAGCCGCAGACCTACGAGACCCAGATCAAGAACAACAAGGGCGACACGATCGGCACCCTGAAGCTGCGCGACGGGGCCAACACCCTGGTGGCGCGGGTGACGATCCAGGCCGGCGGCCTGCCGCCCGGCTGGCACGGCATGCATTTCCACGCGGTCGGCGACTGCTCGGACCCCGAGAAGTTCGAGAAGTCGAAGGCCCATGTGAACCACGACCAGAGCAAGCACGGCCTGCTCAACCCGGACGGGCCCGACGAGGGTGACCTGCCCAACATCTTCGCCGCGCAGGACGGCTCGGTGAACGCCGAGGTGTCGAGCGAGACGCCGCTCACGGGCGAGGGCGGCCTGAAGGACGGCGACGGCTCGGCGCTGATCATCCACGCCAACGAGGACGACCACGCGAGTCAGCCGATCGGCGGTGCGGGCCCCCGGATCGGCTGCGCGGTGATCAAGTAGCAGCGCCCAGGAACGCGAACGGCCCCGGATACGCCCGGGGCCGTTCCGTGCGAGCCATCCGCCTCAGGCGTGGGCCAGGGCGCGCTTCTTGCCGAGCGCCTCCTCGACCGTGCCGGCGCCGTCGAGATAGCCGTGCACCTTCGGGTTCGGCATGATCACCGAGGCCACGAAGGCGATGGCCAGCAACACGGTGACGTACCAGAAGAACGTCGATTCCATGCCGTTGTCCTTGAACCAGAGGGCAACGTACTCGGCCGTGCCGCCGAAGGTTGCGTTGGCGAGCGCGTAGGAGAGGCCGACGCCCAGCGCCCGCACCTTGGTGGGGAACAGCTCCGCCTTCACGATGCCCGAGATGCCCGTGTAGAAGCTCACGACGAGCAGACCCAGGATGATGAGCCCGAAGGCAACGTAGGGGTCCTGGTTCGCGCCGATCGCCGTCATCAGCGGCACCACCATCACGGTGCCGAGGCCGCTATAGGTGATCATGCTGGCCTTGCGCCCGATGCGATCGGACAACCAGCCGAAGAAAGGCTGCACCACCATGTAGACCAGCAGCACCGCCGTCATCGTGCGCGAAGCGACTGCCTTGTCCATGTGCGCGGTGTTGACGAGATACTTCTGCATGTAAGTTGTTAAGGTATAGAAAACTAGAGAACTTCCAGCCGTATAGCCGAGTACGATGCAGAAGGCGCGCCAGTGCTTGAAAAGCTCACTGAAAGTGCCCGCGTTCTCCTTGTCGGAGCCGCCGGTCTCGGCGAGCGAGCGGCGCAGGTAGAGCGCGACGATCGCGGCCGCCGCGCCGATGAAGAACGGGATGCGCCAGCCCCAGGCCGTGATCTGCTCGGCGGACATCACCGATTGCAGGATGATGAGGACGAGCGAGGCCAGAAGCTGGCCGCCGATCAGCGTGACGTACTGGAACGACGCGAAGAAGCCGCGATGGCCCTTGAGCGCAACCTCGCTCATGTAGGTTGCGCTGGTGCCGTACTCGCCACCGACCGAGAGGCCCTGGAGCATGCGGGCGAGGAGCAGCAGGACGGGGGCGAGCGAGCCTACGGTCTCGTAGGTCGGCAGGATGCCGATCAGCAGCGAGCCGAAGCACATCATCAGCACCGAGATGACCATCGAGGTCCTGCGACCCACCCGGTCGGCGATGCGGCCGAACAGCCAGCCGCCGATCGGCCGCATGAAGAAGCCCACCGCGAAGATGCCGGCCGTCTGGAGCAACTGGCTGGTGGGATCGCCCTTCGGGAAGAAGGCGGGCGCGAAGTAGAGCGCGAAGAACGCGTAGGTATAAAAGTCGTACCACTCGATCAGGTTACCAGAGGACGAGCCGACGATAGCCTTGATGCGGCGGCGACGGTCTTCGGCGGCGTCCGCGGCGGACGGCGCGATCCCGATCAAGTCTGACATTGCGTCACCCTGGCCCACGACCGCAGGCAGCCTCCTCCTGCGGGAGGGGGGAGTTAGCATGCCGGGCCACCGCGGGCCCAGGGCGATGCGGCGCGCGCGGTGAGTGGTGCGCGCGAAGTGTCATTCTCAGCGGGATTAAATTCGGGCCAGCCAACGTGGCGGACCGCCTCAGCGATGCCCGTCGAGGAGCCGCGAGACCACGCGGGCGGTGTAATCGACCATCGGCACGATGCGGGCGTAGTTGAGCCGCGTCGGGCCGATGACGCCGACGACGCCAACGATCTTCTGCTGGCCATCGCGGAACGGCGCGGCGATCATCGAGGAGCCGGAGAGCGAGAACAGCTTGTTCTCCGAGCCGATGAAGATCCGCACCCCGTCGCCGTCCTCGGCGCGCGCCAGCAGATCGATCACCTCCTTCTGGGTCTCCAGGTCATTGAAGAGCAGGCGGATGCGCTCGAGATCCTCGGCGGCCCGCAAGTCGTCCAGCAGGTTGGCCTGGCCGCGCACGATGAGCTGGCGCGCCTCGGAGGGACCGACCGTGGTGGCGAGGCCGGCATCGACCAGCCGCTCGGTGATCGCATCGAGTTCGCGCTTCATCGCCTGCCGCTCCACCTCGATCTCCTGGCGCAGCGAGCCGAGGGTGCGGCCCTGGAGCCGGGCGTTGAGGTAGTTCGAGGCTTCCTGCAGGGCGCTCGCCGGCAGGCCCGGCGGCAGGTCGAGCAGCCGGTTCTCGACCGAGCCGTCGTTCGAGACCAGCACGACGAGGGCCCGGGCGGGATCGAGGCGCACGAACTCGATGTGCTTCAGATGCACGTTCGACTTCGTGGTCAACACCACGCCGGCCCCGCGCGAGATCCCCGAGAGCAGGATGGACGCCTCGGCCAGGGCCGATTCGAAGGTGTGGCCCGAGGCGGCAGCCCGCATCTGCGCCTCGATGCGCTCCTGCTCCTCCCGGCCGACATCCCCGAGCTCCATCATCGCGTCGACGAAGAAGCGCAGGCCCAGCTCCGTCGGCAGGCGCCCGGCCGAGGTGTGGGGCGCGAAGATCAGCCCGGAATGCTCCAGATCCGACATCACGTTGCGGATCGAGGCCGGCGAGAGCGTCATCGGCAGGATGCGCGCGAGGTTGCGCGAGCCGACCGGCTCGCCGGTCGTCAGGTAACTCTCGACGATCTGGCGGAAGATCTCGCGGGCGCGCTCGCTAAGGACGTTGAGCGGCGGGGCTGGGGCGGGGAAGGGGTTCTGCTCGTTCACGGCTCTGATCCTGGGCCGGCGATTGTGTCCGCAGGGCGGCGCGCAATCAATCGGTGCGCGCCCGGTACGGCTCGCGGCGGAATCGTGCGGCATCCGCGCGGTCGCATGGGACGGAATCGCGCGACCGTGCGTTGTAACAGTAGGGCCCCGGACGCGCCGGCGGCCCGCCTAGACGACATCAAGACCTTCTCCCGGGAGACCAACGCATGCGCCTCGGTGCACGATCGATCCTGCTCAAGTTCGCCGCCGTTCTCCTTCTCTGTGCCGGTTTCGGCGTCACGGTCGCCCCCCGCGGGGCCGAGGCCGCGCCGCTCGCCGTCCCGGCGGGCGTCGAGATGCCCGCCTCGGGCCTGGAGACGGTGCAGTACCGCCATCACCATCGGCATCATGGCATGCACCGCGGCTGGCATCATCGGCGGCACTTCCACCATCACCACCGCCATTTCCGGCCCCGTCACTGGCACCGGCACCACCACCATCACCGCCGCGGCTTCTACCGCTACTGAGGTTCGCTGACGGGGGGCGGCGGTTGCATATCCGATGCCGCCGCTCCCCCCGGCCCGGAATTCTGAGGGTGATCCGGCGAGGGGACACCGCCGGGATCGACCATCCGCGCCGCCGCCTCCGGGTCGAGCCAGGCCCAGTCCGGCCCCATCTGATGGCGGAACCACGTGAACTGGCGCTTGGCGTAGGCGCGCGTGTCGGCCTGCCCCCGGACGATCGCGTCCTCCAGGCTCATCGTGCCGTCGAGATGGGCGATCAGGGCCGGAACCCCGTGGGCGCGCATGATCGGCAGGAGGGGGTCGAGCCGGCGCTCCCGCAGGCGCGCCACCTCGTCCAGCGCGCCGGCCGCGATCATCGTGCGGAAGCGCGCGTCGATGCGCGCCCGCAGGACGTCCCGGTCGGGCGCCAGGAAGATCTTCCGCAATCGCAGCCCGGCGAGCGGACCGGGCACGGGCTCCCCCCGGAAGGCGGCGATCGGCCGGCCGGTCGCGGCAAGGATCTCCAGCGCCCGCAGGATCCGGGCGCGGTCGCTCGGGCGCAGTGCCGCGGCACCCTCCGGGTCCCGGGCCGCGAGGTCGGCGTGCAACGCCTCGGTCGGACGCTCCGCGGCGCGGCTCCGGACCGCTTCCCGCACCGACTCGGGCACCGGGGGCATCTCGGAGAAACCCGCTTCCAGGGCGCGGAAATACAGGCCGGTCCCGCCGCAGAAGACCGCCAGCCGGCCGTCGAGCCGGGCCAGGAGCGCGGCGACGTCGCGTGCGAACGCCCCGGCCGAGTAGTTCACCGCCCCGTCGACATGGCCGTAGAGCCGGTGGGGCACCCGCGCCTCCTCGGCCGCGTCCGGCCGCGCGGTGAGCACGCGCAGGTCGGCGTAGACCTGCATCGAGTCCGTGTTGACCACGACGCCGCCGTGCCGGAGCGCGAGGCTCGCGGCCAGCGCCGACTTGCCGGAGGCGGTCGGCCCTGCAATGAGGATGGCCGCCGGCCGGTCGCCGGGCGGCTCCTGTGACTCGACGCGTCCCGACACCAGCTTGGACTTCTCCCGATGACCCTGGTCGCGGTCCTGATATCAAACTCGGAGCGGCCCGCCATCACCGACGCGGTGCTGGCCGAGGCGCGGCGCGTGCTCGCGACCGAGCACCAGCCGCGCACCCTGCACGGCGAGGTCGCGGCCGAGATCCTGGTGCCGGGCGCCCCCGCCTCCGCGCCCGCCCTGACCGAGCGCCTGCGCGCGGCGCTGGGACCCGAGCCGATCGACCTCGCGGTGCTGCCGGCCGACGCCCATCGCCGCAAGCGCCTGTTCCTGGCCGACATGGACTCGACCATGATCGAGCAGGAATGCATCGACGAACTGGCCGACGAGGTCGGGCTGAAGGCCCACGTGGCGGCGATCACCGAGCGGGCGATGCGCGGCGAGATCGCCTTCGAGCCGGCCTTGCGCGAGCGCGTCGCGCTGCTGAAAGACCTGCCCGTTGGCACGATCGACGGGCTGATCGCCGAGCGCATCACCCTGACGCCGGGCGGGCGCACCCTCGTGCGGACGCTGAAGGCGCACGGCGCGCATACCTGCCTCGTCTCCGGCGGCTTCACCCTGTTCACCGGTGCGGTGGCGGACAAGATCGGCTTCGACGAGAACCACGCCAACCGTCTCACCCTGGCCGGAGACCGGCTCGCCGGCACGGTCGAGGAGCCGATCGTCGGCAAGGAGGCCAAGCGCGCGACGCTGATCGACCTGCGCACTCGGCTCGGCCTCGATCCGGCCGAGACGCTGGCGGTCGGCGACGGGGCGAACGACCTCGCCATGATCGGCGAGGCCGGCCTCGGCGTCGCCTTCCGGGCCAAGCCCGCCGTCGCTGAGGCGGCGCGGGTTCGGATCGACCACGGCGACCTCACGGCCCTGCTCTACCTGCAAGGCTACGGTGCGGCCGAGTTCGTGGATTGACGGGCCGAGACGCGCGCGGCCGGCATCCGGACAAAGTGTAGCAGGCCTCCATCACGCGATCGAACGTTGACCGGACAGACAATCATCGCATTCGACGAGGTCCGTATGGTCAAGCATTCTCTCCTGTTCGCATCGGCGATCGCCGGCGCGCTCACCCTGATCCCGGCGGCCTCCGAGGCCCAGAACGTCCTGGCCTTCCGGGGCGGCGGCGGTGGCGGCAACGCGCTCGCGGGAGGCGGCTTCGGCGGTCCGGCCGCCGGTGGCGGCTTTGCCGGACGCGGCATCGGCGGCGGCTTCAATCGCGGAGGCGTCGGGATCGGCGGTGGCGGCTTCAACCGCGGAGTCGGCTTCGGCGGCGCCGGTCTGGCTGGCCGAGGCTACGGGTTCAATCGCGGCTATGGGTTCAATCGGGGCTATTACGGCCACCGCTACGGATACGGCTATGGCCGGCGCGGCTACGGGCTCGGCGGGCTCGGCCTAGGTGTCGGGCTCGGCCTCGCGGGCGGCCTCGCGGCCGGCAGCCTCTACGGCGGCTACGGCTATCCGGGCTACGGCTACGAGGGCGGCTATTACGGCGGCTACGCACCGGCCGGTTACGGATACGCCCCGGTGAACGACGGCTACTCCGAGACGGAGGTCGTCACCTCCGGCGATTCGGCCGAAGAGGCCTGCGCCCGCCGCTTCCGGACCTACGACCCGCGGACGGGCACCTATATCGCCAAGGGCGGCGTGCGCCGCTCCTGCCCCTGAGGCGAGAGATCGGCTAGGCTCGCGACGGCCCCGCACGCTTCCGCGTGCGGGGCCGTTCCACGTTCAGGCGAGAGGGGGCAGATCGTGAGCGCAGAATCGATCCACACGCTCAACCGGGCGCGGGCGAGCCTCGTGCGCGAGCGCGACGCGCTGGCCCGGCGCATCGCCGGCATGGATTTCTCGCCCGTCACGATGGCCGAGGATCTCACCCGGATCCTGGTGGCGATCGAGGCGGTGGACCGGGCGCTGACGGCGGAGGGCCATCCCTACCTGCCGCCCGACCTCGCCGAAAGCTGAGCGGGGTGCTGACGCCTCAGCCGCCCGTGACGCTCATGTGGCGCGGCACCGCCGCCGGGCGTTGGCGCGCAATGACGAAGTCGTGGCCCTTGGGCTTGCGGGCGATCGCGTCGATCACCGCCTGCGTCACCAACGCGTCGTCGGGCGAGGCGCGGAGAGCCGCGCGCAGGTCCGCCGCATCCTCCTGCCCGAGGCACATGTAGAGCTTGCCGGTGCAGGTCAGGCGCACCCGGTTGCAGCTCTCGCAGAAATTGTGCGTCAGCGGCGTGATGAATCCGAGTCGCCCGCCCGTCTCCTCGACCCGAACGTAGCGGGCCGGGCCGCCGGTGCGGTCGGGCAGCGGGGTCAGGGTCCAGCGCTGCTCCAGGCGCTCGCGCGCCACCGAGAGCGGCAGGAACTGGTCGGTGCGGTCGCCCTCGACCTCGCCGAGCGGCATCACCTCGATCAGCGTCATCTCCATGCCGAGCCCGTGGGCCCAGGCGATCATGTCGGCGATCTCGTGCTCGTTGACGCCCTTCAGCGCCACCGCGTTGATCTTCACCTTGATGCCGGCGTCCCGCGCCGCCGCGATCCCGTCGAGCACGACCTTGAGGTCGCCGCGCCGGGTGATCGCCCGGAATTTCTCCGGGTCGAGGGTGTCCAGCGACACGTTGACCCGGCGCACGCCGAGATCCGCGAGCTCACCGGCAAAGCGGCCGAGCTGCGTGCCGTTGGTGGTCAGCGTCAATTCCTGCAGCGCGCCCGAATCGAGGTGGCGCGAGAGCCGGCGGAACAGGTGCAGGATGTCGCGCCGCACCAGCGGCTCGCCCCCGGTGACGCGGAGTTTCCGCACGCCCCGCGCGATGAACACGCCGCAGAGCCGGTCGAGCTCCTCCAGTGTGAGCAGGTCGCGCTTGGGCAGGAAGTTCATCTCCTCTGCCATGCAGTAGACGCAGCGCAGGTCGCAGCGATCCGTGACGGAGATGCGCAGATACGTGATCGCCCGCTGGAAAGGGTCGATCAGCGGCATCACGGGCGCTGCGGTGTCGGTACGCGGACCCCACATACGGGACTCGGTGCTCTGCTGCGGATGGGGAGATGCGTCGCGTGACGAATCTAGCATGCCTTGGCATATGAGGGGATGCGCGCCCCGGAGCAAGCGTGGGCACGAGACGCTTCCATGGAGATTCGAGCGTGAGCGAGGAACGCTGGCCCACCGAGATCCGCCTGTCCGCGGACAGGCGCGTCCTCAAACTGGCCTTCGACGACGGCGGGCGGTTCGACCTGCCGGCCGAGTACCTGCGGGTGTCGAGTCCGTCGGCCGAGGTGCAGGGCCACTCGCCGGCCGAGCGCAAGGTCATCGGCGGCAAGCGGAACGTCGAGATCCTGTCGGTGCAGCCGGTCGGCAACTACGCCGTGAAGCTCGCCTTCGACGACATGCACGACACCGGCATCTACGGCTGGGGCTATCTGCACGAGCTGGGCGCGCAGTATTGCGGTCGGTGGCAGACCTACCTCAAGGAACTGGCCGAGCGCGGCCTCGACCGCGATACGCGCGGGCAGGCCGATCTCAAGGCCAAAGCCTCCGGCGGCGGATGCGGCGGCGGCTCCTGCGGCTGCCACTGAACGCGAGAGGGCCGGCGTCGCCGCCGGCCCCACTGAACGAAACCGGTCCAGCGCTCAGCGCTGGACAATGACCTTCGTGCCGACCTTGGCGCGGGTGTAGAGGTCGGTGACGTCCTCGTTGGTCATGCGGATGCAGCCCGAGGAGACCGCGGTGCCGATGCTTTCCGGCTCGTTCGAGCCGTGGATGCGGTAGATCGTGCCGCCGAGATACATCGCGCGGGCGCCGAGCGGGTTCTCGATGCCGCCCTTCATGTAGCGCGGCAGATCGGGTCGGCGGCGCAGCATGGTGGCCGGGGGGCGCCAATCGGGCCACTCGCGCTTCATCGTGATGGTCTGCATGCCGCCCCAGGTGAAGCCCGGACGGCCGACGCCGACGCCGTAGCGCAGGGCCTGACCGCCGCCGAGCACGTAGTAGAGCCGCCGCTCGGCGGTCGAGACCACGATGGTGCCGGCGCCGTAGGGGCCGTTATAGGCGACCGTCTCGCGCGGGATGGCCGACATCTGCGGCACCGTCGAGGCCAGCGGGTCGGCGGCGTTCAGGGAGGCGTTGGCCACCGGCACGGCCACGGTCTCGACGGCCTGCGGGCGCACGCGCACCGTCAGGGCGTTGTCGAGGGGCTGGCGGGTGAGCGGATCGATCTCGTAGGCGAGCGCGGGCGAGGCCCACGCCGCGGCGGCGCAGGCGAGCCCGACGAGGGCGGTGGCGGAACGACGCATCGAGCTCTCTCGAAGGCAGGCGGGAAATGCGGGAACGCGACAGGTGTCGGCGTGCACGATGGCGCGCGACGTCTCGCCAACGGGTAAACGACGCCCGCGCAAAGCCAAGCTTGAAACCGGCCCCGGTCGCGCTTCCGCCGCGCTCGTGACCCCGTGGCAACACTGTGGCAGCTTAGCCGTAAGAAGGGAATAAACCGGCCGCACGCCGTGCCGCGAGCAACAGGCGCCGCATATCGTATACACTTCTCGCCTGCGTCGGGCTGAAACGCGATCCGAATCACGGTTCAGTGAGCGTGCCCGTCCCCTGAGACCGCGGGCCACCTCTCAAGCGCGCGATCCTCCTGCGGCCATCATCGCGGAGGAGCGCGCGTTTTTTAGTCTCAGGCGTCGAGGCCGAGATCGATGATCGCGGCGCTGTGGGTGATCCAGCCGCAGGAGATCAGGTCCACGCCCGAGGCCGCCACGGCGCCGACCGTCTCCCGGGTGATGCGTCCCGACGCCTCCGACAGCGCGCGCCCGTCGATCATCGCGACCGCGCGGCGCAGCGTCTCCGGGTCCATGTTGTCGAGGAGCACCGCGTCGGCGCCGACCGAGAGCGCCTCCTCGAGCTGCGCCAGCGTGTCGACCTCGACCTCGATCTTGACGAGGTGGCCGGACCGGGCGCGGGCCCGCTCGATCGCCGGCACGATGCCGCCCGCCACCGCGACGTGGTTGTCCTTGATCAGGACCGCGTCGTCGAGGCCGAAGCGGTGGTTCGAGCCGCCTCCGGCCCGCACGGCGTGCTTCTCCAGGGCGCGCAGGCCCGGCGTGGTCTTGCGGGTGCAGACGATCGCGGCCTTGCCGTGGGGGCGCGCCGCCTCCACCAACCCGGCGGTGGCGGTGGCGACCCCCGAGAGGCGGCAGAGCAGGTTGAGGGCGACGCGCTCGGCCGTGAGGATCGCGCGGGCCGGCCCGTCGAGGCGGAGCACCACGTCCCCGGGCGCGACCTGCGCACCGTCCGGACGCTCGACCGTGACCGAGACCGCCGGATCGATCAGCTCGAAGGCGATCCGGGCGCAGTCCACGCCCGCGATCACCCCGTTCTGACGCGCGCCGATCACGCCCGTCAGTCGGGCCTCGGCCGGCACGATCGCGTCCGTGGTGATGTCGCCGGCCCGGCCGAGATCCTCCAGCAGGGCCGCGCGCACGACGGGCTCCACGAGGAGCCGGGGCAGGGGAAGAAGATCGCTCATCGGGCCATGGCCTCCGCGGCCGGTCGGGCCGCCGCTGCGGTCTCGGCGAGCACGGGGCCGAGGGTGGTCTCGCTGTGCCGGGCGGGCACGGAACCGCTGAAGTCGCTGCGCCAGTGGGCGCCGCGGCTCTCGCGCCGGCCGAGGGCCGCTTGGGAGACGAGGAGCGCGACCAGGGCGGCGTCGCAGGCGGGGGCGAGCGGCGCCAGCCGGGCGACGGCCTCGCCGAGGCCGGCCGCGTCCCGCACCACGCCGACCCGGGCCTCCATCAGGGCGCGGATCGGGGCGAGGTCGGCGGGCGCCCGCGGCTCCGTCGCGACGGGTCGGACGGGAGCGCCGGGCGCCGCGTCGAGCCCGTCCGCGATGAAGCCCGCATAGGCCAGCCCTTCGAGGAGCGAGTTGCTGGCAAGCCGGTTCGCGCCGTGCAGCCCCGTGGAGGCGACCTCGCCGCAGGCGTAGAGGCCCGGCACCGAGGTGGCGCCCTGCGCGTCCACCTTCACGCCGCCCATGTGGTAGTGCGCGGCCGGGCGCACGGGGATCGGCTGCACGGCGGGATCGATGCTGGCCTCCGCGCAGAGCGTCGCCACGGTGGGGAAGCGCGCCGCCATGCGGCTGCCCAGAGCCCCGCGCGTGTCGAGATACACGGTGCGGCCGCGGGCCAGCGCCCCGAAGATGCCGCGGGCCACCACGTCCCGGGGAGCGAGGTCGCCGCCCGCGACGCCGGCCATCACCGGCTCGCCCCGCTCGTCCACGAGGCGGGCCCCCTCCCCCCGCAGCGCCTCGGTGGCGAGCGGCATCGGGTCGGCGCCGGCCGCGATGGCGGTCGGGTGGAACTGCACGAACTCCATGTCGCGCATCACCGCGCCAGCCCGCGCCGCCAGCGCGAGGCCGCGGCCGGTGGCGCCGCGCGGGTTGGTGGTCGCGGCGTAGAGCGCGCCGAGCCCGCCGGTGGCCAGCACCACGGCGCGGGCCGGGATGCGGAAGGGCACGCCGTCCCGCTCGCAGACCACGCCCGCCACGGCGCCGGCCGCGTCGCGCAGGAGGTCGCGCACCGTGGCGACCACGATCTCGACGGAGGGCGCCGCCTGGACAGCACGCACCAGACCGTCGAGGACCCGCGCGCCCGTGGCGTCGCCGCCCGCGCGCACGATGCGGCGGCGGCCGTGGGCCGCCTCCAGGCCGAGCGCGAGGGCCCCGTCCTCCGTCCGGTCGAAGGCGATGCCGGCGCCGAGGAGCCAGTCGATCAGGCGCGGCCCCTCGGCCGCCACGCGCGCCGCCACCTCGGGCTCGCTGAGGCCCGCGCCGGCCGCCAGCGTGTCGGCGGCGTGGCGGTGGGCGTCGTCGTCGGCACCGATCGCGGCGGCGATGCCGCCCTGTGCCCAGCCGGTGGCGGTGCCCTGCCCGAGCGGGCTCGCGCTGACGAGGGTGACGGGCCGGGGCGCCAACCGGAGCGCCGTGGCGAGGCCGGCCACACCCGCGCCAACCACGACGACGCGGTCGGCCGGGTTGCGGGAGAGCGCGTTCATCGGGCGCGCACCGCCAGCATCCGCTCCACCGCGGCCCGCGCCCGGTCGGCGAGGGCCGGATCGACCGTGACCTCGTGGGTCAGCGTCTCCAGGGCGCGGCGGATGTTGCCCAAGCTCATCCGCTTCATGTGCGGGCACATGTTGCAGGGCTTGATGAACTCGATGTCGGGGTTCTGCGCCGCGATGTTGTCGGCCATCGAGCACTCGGTGACGAGCACCACCTGCGCGGGCCGCTTCTCGGTGACGAAGTTCATCATCATGGCGGTCGAGCCCGAGAAGTCGGACTCGGCGACGACGTCCGGCGGGCATTCCGGGTGCGCGATCACGGTGACGCCGGGATAGCTCTCACGCACGTCGCGGATGTCGGCCGGGGTGAAGCGCTCGTGCACCTCGCAATGGCCGGCCCAGGTCAGGATCTCGACCTCCGGCACCTCGGCCTGGACGTTCTGGGCCAGGAACTCATCGGGGATCATCAGCACCCGCGGTGCGTTCAACGAGCGCACGACCGCGACCGCGTTGCCCGAGGTGCAGCAGAGGTCGGACTCGGCCTTCACCGCGGCCGACGTGTTCACGTAGGTCACGATCGGCACGCCGGGATAGCGCGCGCGCAGGCCCCGGACGTCCTCGGCGGTGATCGAGTCGGCGAGCGAGCAGCCGGCCCCCATGTCGGGGATCAGCACGGTCTTGGCCGGGTTCAGGAGCTTCGCAGTCTCGGCCATGAAGTGGACGCCGGCCAGCACGATCACGTCGGCGTCGACGTTCACGGCCTCGCGGGCGAGCGCGAGGCTGTCGCCGACGATGTCGGCCACCGTGTGGAAGATCTCCGGCGCCTGGTAGTTGTGCGCCAGGATCACGGCGTTCCGCTCCCGCTTCAGCCGCAGGATCGCCTCGATGTCGGGCGCGAGCGCCGGCCACTCGATCGCCGGCACGTGGCGGCTGACGCGGGCGAAGATCTCCGGCAGGGGCAGGCCCGGGGGCGGTGCCGCCTGGACAGGCGTGTTGCGCAGGCTCGGTCCACTGGTCGCCGCCATGGCGTCCTCCATTATGCTCAGTTTGAGCATTGTGCCGCCTAACTTAGGCGGGTCCCGCACGCCTGTCCAGATATGCTGAGACTGAGCATAATGATTTTGCGACGCACTGTTATGGTGCGATGCAGCCTCCTCATTGTGCCCCCGGACGTGGACGGGAAGGCTTGGCTCGGGCACTGCCACAAGGTCGCGTGTTGCAATGCGCAAGAATCCGCATTGCGGACAATCAATCCGGCAAGACCGGCAGCGCTTTGCCAAGACCTCGCACAAGCAAATTACGAAAAGTTCCCGTGTCGCCGCACTATTTACGGCAGGTCTTGCGACAGGACCGGTAACCTATGTTGCTGCGATGCCTGCGGAACGGCGCGAGAACAAGTTCAATCCATGAGAAAGCGCTCCCGACGCTTCTCGGCCACCGCTCCAGCGCACGAGGTCCGATGTCCGGCAAACCCAGTCAGACAGACTCCGCCGCCGCGCTCTCGCCGGCCTTGACCGAACAGATCCGCCTGCATCTCGGCATGCAGCTTCAGGAGGTCTACGCGGCGATGCGGCCCGAACCGCCCTCCGCCCGCATCGCGGATCTGGTGGCCAAGCTCGATGCGGCGCTCGCCAAGGCGCAGGACGCCGATGAGCGCGCCTTCCGGGCGGGCCTGCTGGAGGCGGTGCCCAGCCTGCACAACTTCGCGGTCTCGCTGACCCGCAACCCGACCGCCGCCGACGACCTCGTGCAGGACACGCTCCTGCGGGCGTGGCGCAGCCGGGGCAGCTTCAAGGCGGGCACCAATCTCGGCGCGTGGCTGTTCACGATCATGCGCAACGCCTTCTACAGCGTGCACCGCAAGCAGGCGCGCGAGGTCTCGGACACGGACGGCGACCACGCCGCCCGTCTCGCCACCGTGCCGGCCCAGGGCGGCCATCTCGATCTGCAGGACGTGCAGGCGGCGCTCGGCCGGCTGCCGGCGGTGATGCGCGAGGCGCTGATCCTGGTGGCGGTCGAGAACGCCTCCTACGAGGAGGCGGCCGAGATCCTGAAGTGCCGCATCGGCACGGTGAAGAGCCGCGTCTGGCGCGCCCGCGACCAGCTGGCGCACATGCTGGGCTACACGGGTGCCGAGGTCGGCGCCGACCACCTCACCCTGTCGGCCCTCGGGCACGAGGGCCTCTCCGCCGAGATCTGAGGCAGGTCCGAGCGGCACCCCGCCCGCGCCGAAACGGCGCAGCCTGGACCGGATCCAAGCTGCATACCCCGCGTTCCCTGCCAGCCAGGATTGCAGAGCGCGGGGTTCTTCACGTCCCGCGGGACCGGCCCCGAGGCCGGCGCGGGATCGAGAGCCATGAGCGACAGGAACGAGCACGGCCCGTCCGGGCTGACGCGGCGCACGGCGATGCAGGGCTGCGCCGCCCTGGCCGGCGTGACGGGCTTCGGCTGGCCGGGGCGATCTGTCGCCGCCCCCGCCCCCGGCGATCCAGACCCGCAGATGCTGCCGGTGCGGCTCGCGGTCAACGGCACGGCGCGCGATCTCAATCTCGACAGCCGCACGACGCTTCTCGACGCCCTGCGCGAGCACCTCGCGCTCACCGGTACGAAGAAGGGCTGCGACCACGGCCAGTGCGGCGCCTGCACGGTTCTGGTGAACGGCACGCGCATCAACGCCTGCCTGACGCTCGCCGCGATGCACGAGGGCGACGCGGTCACCACGATCGAGGGGCTGGCCGACGGCGACACGCTCCACCCGCTCCAGGCGACGTTCCTGGAGCATGACGGCTTCCAGTGCGGCTACTGCACGCCGGGGCAGATCTGCTCGGCCGCCGGCATGCTCGCCGAGGTCGAGGCCGGCTGGCCGAGCCATGTCAGCGCCGACATCACGCGGGCGGCCGAACTCACCGACGCGGAGATCCGCGAGCGGATGAGCGGCAATCTCTGCCGCTGCAGCGCCTACCCGAACATCGTGGCGGCGATCCGCGACGCCGCCGGCCGCAAAGCCTGAGGGGCGCGCCATGAAAGCCTTTTCGTATGAGCGCCCGAAGTCCGTGGAGGAGGCCGCGCGGATCGCGGCCGAGCGGCCGGGCGCGAAGTTCATCGCGGGCGGCACCAACCTGCTCGACCTGATGAAGCTTCAGATCGAGACACCGCGCACGCTCATCGACGTGAACCGGCTGCCGCTCGACACGGTGGCCGACACCGCGGAAGGGGGCCTGCGCGTCGGCGCGCTGGTGCGCAATTCCGAGCTCGCGGCGCATCCGCGGGTGCGCAAGGAGTACGGGGTTCTGGCGCAGGCGCTGCTGGCCGGCGCCTCGGGCCAGTTGCGCAACAAGGCGACCACCGCCGGCAACCTGCTGCAGCGCACGCGGTGCTACTATTTCTACGACACGACGAAACCCTGCAACAAGCGCGAGCCCGGCTCCGGCTGCTCGGCGATCGGCGGGTACAACCGGATCATGGCGGTGCTGGGCGCCTCCGAATCCTGCATCGCCACCAACCCCTCCGACATGAACGTGGCGATGCGCGCGCTCGACGCCACCGTCGAGACCGTGGACGCGCAGGGCGCATCGCGAACCATCCCGATCGCGGAGTTCCACCGCCTGCCCGGCAACACGCCCGAGATCGAGACCGCGCTCAAGCCCGGCGAGATCATCACGGCGGTGAGCCTGCCGAAGCCCGTGCCGGGCACCCACGTCTACCGCAAGGTGCGCGGCCGGGCCTCCTACGCCTTCGCCACCGTGTCGGTCGCGGCCGTGATCGCGCACGAGGGCGGCAAGCCCCGGGCCGCGCGGCTCGCCTTCGGGGGGCTGGCGCACAAGCCCTGGCGGGTCGAGGCGGCCGAATCCGCCCTCGTCGAGACCGGCTCTGCGGATGCCGCCGCCGACCGGGTGCTGGAGGGCGCGCGCGGCTACGGCGCCAACGACTTCAAGATCCCGCTGGCCCGCCGGACGCTGCGCGCCGTGCTCGCCGAGATCGCCTGAGGCCCCCCATGGACATGAACCAGCCGGTCGGCGCGACCCCGCTCGACGAGCGCCCCGACGGCCTCGTCGGCAAGCCCATCGACCGCTACGAGGGCCGCCTCAAGGTCACGGGCCGGGCGCCCTACGCCTACGAGGTGCGCGAGCCCAGGAACCCCGCCTACGGCTACATCGTGGGCGCCGGCATCGCGAGCGGGCGGATCCGCGCCATCCAGGTGGGCGCGGCCCGGCGCGCGCCCGGCGTCCTCTACGTCATGACGCACGAGACCGTGCCGCCGCAGGGCGAGCAGCGCGAGCAGGTCTTCCCCCAGCTCCGGGGCACGGAGATTCGCCACTTCGACCAGCCGGTCGCCTTCGTGGTGGCCGAGACCTTCGAGCAGGCCCGCGCGGCCGCGGCCCTCGTGACGGTCCAGTACGACGCCGCGCCCCCGAAAGCGTCGCTGCGCGCGGCTTTGCCCGAGACCTACAAGCCGAAGAAGGCCCAGACCGAGCCCGACAGCGCGCTCGGCGATTTCGAGGGCGCGTTCCATGCCGCCCCGGTGAAGCTCGACGTGGAGTACACCACCCCGCCCCAGATCCACGCCCAGATGGAGCCGCACGCCACCATCGCCGAGTGGCGCGGCGACCGGCTCCTGCTCCACACCTCCAACCAGATGCTGAACCGCGGGCAGAAATCGCTCGCCGCGGTGCTGGCCGTGCCCGAGGACACGGTGCGGCTGGTGAGCCGCTACATCGGCGGCGGCTTCGGCTCGAAGCTGCAGCCGCAGCCCGAGGCGATCCTAGCCGCGCTCGCCGCCCGCGTGGTCAACCGCCCCGTGAAGGTGGCGATGACTCGCCAGCAGGAGTTCCACGTCGCCACCCACCGCACGCCCACGATCCAGCGCGTGCGCCTCGGCGCCGACGAGACCGGCCGCCTCACGGCGATCAGTCACGAATCGTGGTCGGACGCGACGCCCGGCGACCAGTTCTTCGAGACCTCCGCCAACGTCACCCGCTCGCTCTACGCCGCGCCGAACCGCCTCACCCGCCACCGCATCGCGAACCTCAACGTGCCCGTCACCTCGTCCATGCGCGCCCCCGGCGAGGCGGTGGGCCAGCTCGCCTTCGAGTGCGCCATGGACGAGCTGGCCGAGCGGCTGAACCTCGATCCGATCGAGCTGCGCGTGCGGAATGAACCGGAGCAGGACCCGGAGAAGCAGGTACCCTTCACGGTTCGCCAGCTCGTGCCCTGCATGCGCGAGGGCGCGCGCCTGTTCGGCTGGGACCGGCGGCAGGCGGCGGGCACGCGGCGCGAGGGGCGCTGGATGGTCGGGCTCGGCATGTCGGCCGCCGCCCGCCTCAACCCGCTGATGCCCTCTCAGGCCCTGGTGCGGCTGAACCCGGACGGCACGCTCACCGTGCGCATGGCGATGACCGATATCGGCACCGGCACCTACACGATCCTGGCCCAGATCGCGGGCGAGATGCTGGGGTTGTCGGTCGAAAAAATCCGGGTCGAGATCGGCGACACGGCCTATCCGGCGGCCGCGGGCTCGGGCGGCTCCTTCGGGGCGGGCTCGGCCGGCTCGGCGCTGTACGTGGCCTGCGACAACCTCCGGCAGGCCCTGCTGGCCAAGGCCGGCATGAACCCGGAGGGCGCCACCTTCCGCGAGGGCCGCGCCGCCTCGGGCAACCGCTCGGAGGCGCTGGCCGACCTCGCCGGGCCCGAGGGCCTGGAGGCGCGGGGCGAGATCAAGCCCGGCCGCCTGAAGGAGGCCTTCTCGCACTACTCGTTCGGCGCGCATTTCGCGGAGGTCGGCGTCGACCGCGACACCGGCGAGGTCCGGCTGCGGCGGATGCTCGGCGTGTTCACGGGCGGGCGCATCCTCAACCCCAAGACGGCCCGCTCCCAGGCCATCGGCGGCATGACCTTCGGGGTCGGCGCCGCCCTGATGGAGGACGCCGTGATGGACCCGCGCTCCGGCACCTTCGTGAACCGGGATCTGGCCGAGTACCACGTGCCGGTCCACGCCGACATCCCGGCCATCGACGCGGTCTTCCTGCCCGAACTCGACGACAAGGCGAACCCGCTCAAGAGCAAGGGCCTGGGCGAACTCGGCATCTGCGGCGCGGGCGCGGCGCTCGCCAACGCGATCTACAACGCCACGGGCGTGCGGATCCGGGATTACCCGATGACGCTCGACAAGGTGCTGAAGGGGTTGGAGGAGCAGGAGGGGCGTGGGGTGCGGCGGAGTTAGTCGTGCGGCACAGCTTGAGGGCGCAAATTTTTTTGGGCAATTTCTGTCATAGGCGTAGTCTCTTAAGGGGCCCTTCACACTGAGGAATCGTGACGATTGGGACGGGTTAAAGTGCAGGCGCGGCGATCTCCGTAGGCAAATGTCTGCTCTGCGAAGATTTTGTTGAAAAACTCCAGGATCGTGCGCAAAGCGTCGCCCAGCACAGGTCGCCGGGTAATATTCGTCTCTCATCATGGATGCGATGCCATGATGGCCGCGATGCGATGCCATGATGGCCGCGTAGCTTGGGCAAACCGGAGGTAGGATCCTCTCCTGAAAACGTAGCTGGCGGTACTGCTTCAGACCGATCCCGAGTTTCTCAACAAAATCCGCCATGACCCGACCTTCGGCCGGCAGGCGCTGAACCGCCGCATTCGACCCGTCGCGCCCCCCCCGGAAGGTCTGCTTACCGGCATTCTGGTAGCACCATCGAGGCCAAGTCGGTTGGGGAGCGGGCATCCGCACATTCGGCGTGGTGTTGCCGCTATCAATCCGCATCTACAACTGGCGCCGAGCGGAACATAGGCGTTTCCGTAGATAGTTCAGCGCGAGGCGCAGATCAGCAGCGTGGCGATGGCGCTTGTTGCCACGCCTACACGCAAATTCCGGCGAGACAAGTAAAGCTGTAGGTCATTGCCGGTTGAAGATGTCTGATAAATCTGGCGGGAGATCCGCCGAAAAGCGTATTCGCAGGGACATCATTAGTCACGACTGAGCCGCCAGCAACGACCGCATTCTCCCCGATTGTGACCCCCGGGAGGATTAGCGCCCTTGCTCCAATCCAGACGCCGTCTCGGATGACGATCGGCTTCTGATAACGTATCCGAAGCGGACCGGACCACTCGTTCAATTTATGAGTGTTGGTCTCTAAGCTCACGTCTGAGGCAATTTGGCAGTTGTTTCCTATCGTAACCGTACTTTTGAATGATGAGACGCGCAAATCTCTCCCGATATAGGTCCCCGTGCCGATATTGATAGACGCTAGCACATTATCAGTAAGAGTGTAATCGATTTTAATCGGACCTACTATTAATGCGTTATCCCCAATTTTGATGCCCGATAAGCGGTAAAATTTGATTTTGAGATTGCTGAGAAAAGCAAACCCCGGAATAGCATTGCCAATGTAAAATGATAAGTGAGCGAAAATGAGATGAATTAATTTCAAGATATTCTATCCCCTCTGATGTTGGTCATGCGTCGGCCAGGCAAAATTCGATCGCTCCTGACGGAAGAATGAACTACCCAGCACAGGACTGCCCTGCCGCCGTCCGGGATCCTCAACGTCGTCTGCTTCTCGCGCATGCAAAAAATGATAGGCGGTACGCCGGCCGGCACAATCATTCTTTCGAATTAATTCAGCTGAGCCGCGCGCCGCATATTTTATTAGATTGGATAGAGCTCAGATCCTCATCAGACTGCCGCGCAGATCATGAAAAATCAAACTTTGTTTCAGTTTATTTGGCGATGCTCATTTCTTGTAGGATTTGCCGTGCGCTCGACATGAAACGTGCGCTTCGAAGTTAAGGGCCAAACCCTGCTTTCCACCCCTTGCGGTCCTTCGGTGGCAGCGCCACGAATGTCCAAAACGGGTCCGCAGCAGACTATCGAAGGAAGCCGATCCCACAACGGAGCGGCGCATCCTCCCCGTTGACGCTCCCGCCGCGATACCTGACACCACGGACAAAACACGCGTCCGGGAGAGCGCCCCTTGTCCGACCGTCACCCCCCTGCCCGCTTCAACGCCGCCCGCTACTGCCTGGGCGCGAACGCGGCGGCGCGGCCGGACAAGACGGCGCTCGTCCTGGTGGGCGAAGGGGGCGAGACCACCCGCCTCACCTTCGGCGCGGCCGACCGGGCCGTGCGCGGCATCGCGGCGGGGCTGCTCGGGCTCGGGCTGGTGCCCGGCGACCGGGTGATGATCCGCATGGGCAACGAGGCCGACTACGTGCTGGTCTACTTCGGCGCGCTCGCCGCCGGGCTCGTGGCCCTGCCCTCCTCGCCCCAGCTCACCCCCACGGAGGCCGCCTTCCTGATGGAGAATTCCGGGGCCCGCGCGGTGGCGCTGGCGGGCGGCTGCCGGATCGAGCCCGCCGACCTCGGTGACCGCCTGCTGCTCGGGCCGGAGGACATCGCCCGGCTGAAGAGCCACGCGCCGCTGCCCGACTACGCCGACACCGCCGCCGACGACCCGGCCACCCTCGTCTACACCTCCGGCACCACCAGCCGGCCGAAGGGCGTGCTGCACGCCCACCGCACCATCTGGGGCCGCCGGCCGATGCTGGCGCACTGGCTCGGGCTCTCCGAGACCGACGTGATGCTGCATGCCGGCACCATGAACTGGACCTACACGCTGGGCGTCGGCATCACCGACCCCTGGGCGGCGGGCGCCACCGCGGTGCTCTACAACGGGCCGCGCGACCCGGGCGTCTGGCCGCGCCTGATCGCCGAGCACGGCGCCACGGTCTTCGCCGCGGTGCCGAGCCTCTACCGGCAGATCCTGAAATACGCGGATCTCTCCGCCCACGACCTCTCCGGCCTGCGCCACGGCTGCACCGCGGGCGAGGCGCTGCCCGTCGACCTGCTGGAGGCCTGGGAGACGGCGACGGCCAAGCCGCTCTACGAGGCGCTCGGGATGAGCGAGGTCTCGACCTACATCTCCAGCGGGCCCACCACCCCCGTGCGGCCGGGCTCGCCCGGCCGGCCCCAGCCGGGCCGCCGCGTGGCGATCCTCCCCCGCGACGGGGCCCCCGCGCCGCTGCCCCAGGGGGAGACGGGGCTGCTCGCCATCCACCGCTCCGAGCCCGGGCTGATGCTCGGCTACTGGAACCGGCCCGACGAGGAGGCCCAGGTCTTCCGGGGCGACTGGTTCTGCGGCGGCGACCTCGCCCGGCTCGACGAGGCCGGCTACCTCTGGTTCGAGGGCCGAGCCGACGACCTGATGAACGCGATGGGCTACCGCGTCTCGCCGAACGAGGTCGAGGGGGTGCTGGCCGAGCACCCGGACGTGGCCGAGGTCGGGGTGGCGGAACTCGCCGTGCGGGCCGACGTCTCGGTGGTCTGCGGCTTCGTGGTGCTGCAGCCGGGCGCGGAGCCCGACGCCGCGGCGCTGCTCGACTGGTGCCGGGCGCGGCTCGCCGCCTACAAGTGCCCGCGCGAGATCCGCTTCCTCGACGCGCTGCCCCGCACCCCGAACGGCAAGGTGCAGCGGAAGCGCCTGCCCGAGGCCGCCGCAGGCTTGTCCGCCGGGTGAGCCGCCGCTAGGGCGGAGGCCATGGCCGACCTTGCCCCGCTGCCGCTCTCCGTCTTCATCATCGCCCAGAACGAGGCCGACCGGATCGGGGCGGTGATCCGGGCGGTGCGCGCCCTCTCCGACGACATCGTGGTGGTCGATTCGGGCTCGACGGACGGGACGCAAGCGCTGGCCGAGAGCCTCAGCGCCCGGGTGATCCACAACCCCTGGCCGGGCTACGGCCCGCAGAAGCGCTTCGCCGAGGAGCAGTGCCGCCACCCCTGGCTCCTCAACCTCGACGCCGACGAGGTGGTGCCCGACGACCTCTCCGCCGAGATCCGGGCGCTCTTCGCGATGGGCGAGCCCGCCCGCCCGGCCTGGCGCCTCGCCATCGCGGAGATTTTTCCAGGCGAGACCCGGCCCCACCGCTGGGCCTACACGCTCACCCCCGTGCGCCTCTACCGGCTCGACGCCGGCCGCTACTCCCCCTCCCCCGTCCACGACCGGGTGGAGCTGAGGGCCGGGATCGAGCCCGGCCTGTTGCGGGGGCGCGTCCACCACTTCTCGGTGCGCTCGCTCGGCGACCAGCTCGCCAAGCTCAACCGCTACTCCGACCAGCAGGCCGACGATCTGGAGGCCCGCGGCGTGACGATCCCCGCCTGGCGGGTCTTCGTGGAGCTGCCCGGCAACTTTCTGAAGGCCTATCTCGGCCGGCGCCACTTCGCGCGCGGCACCTACGGCTTCCTCACGGCGATGAACTACGCGATCTCGCGGCATCTGCGCGTCGCCAAGCACTACGAGCGCCGCCGCCGCGCCTCCGCCCCGGGCAGCCCGCGCTGAGGCCCGGGTTCCCCGTCCCAAGCGGCGGGTAGCCCGCCGGCACCCGCTTGACCGAGGCCGGCCGAACCCGTAGAGCCATCGGCGCCGGAGACGTGGCCGAGAGGCTGAAGGCACTCGTTTGCTAAATGAGCATACCCCTAAAAAGGGTATCGAGGGTTCGAATCCCTCCGTCTCCGCCATCTACACCCAGCCCGAAAAACGTTTTTTGTCACAACGGGTTGGCGTGCGCTAAAATTCGATTTGTCCCCGATTTGTCCCCGCAGAGCGCTCTTGTGGAAAAAGCCTGGGCGCGAGGGCAGATTGCCTTTGCCGACGCGCTTGGCGAAGAATTGGGACGCTGCTTCTAGCGGAGCGTCGGCGACTCACCCGGCTTCAGATGGCGGTCCTCGCCATCGGAGCCACCGAGCGAGACGTGGCTGTTCAGCCGGTTCAGGTGCTCGAAGACGTGCTCGAACGCCTCGGTGACGGCCTGCTCGAAGGACCCATCACCCTTGCCCTGGGCGGTCTTGAGGGCGCTGAGCAGCGCCTGATGCTTTTCGGTATCGCTCGACATGGCGGTCTCCATCACCGGCTGACTTCGCCGGCTCGTCGAGCCAAGCGCGACCAGCAACTCCAGTTCCTGAATGGGTAACGGAGAGCGCGAACCGCTACGCAAATCCGCAGGAGGGCCCTCTGCAAAGTTGGCAACCGGCTCTTCGGGTGCGTCCCTTCAAACGGACTACGTGTTCGCAGGGATTTTCTTCCCGCCTTCGGGAGACGTGACAACGAGCGTGTCCCATGGGGCTGGCGACGGGAACACCTCGTCGAGAAATGCCAGGAACGCCCTTACGTTCGGATTGCCCCGCCGGCTTTCCGGCCAGAGCGCCGTGACGACCGACCGCTCGACCGCGAAGTCCTGCAGGATTGGCACGAGCGCGCCCCGTTCGACATAGGGTGCCGCGATGTAGGTCGGCGAGATGCCGATGCCCCCGCCCGCCGCCAGGATTTCGGCCACGGCGTCGCTGAAGTCCGTGACGATGCCGGCGTCAGGCGTGATCTCGACGACGCGTCCCCCGATCCTGAACGGCCAGCGCAGGACCTGGCCCGTGCTCTGGAAGCGGAAGTTCACGCAGTCGTGGCCGACGAGCTCGTCCGGGTGGGCCGGTGTGCCGCGGCGCGCCAGGTAGCCGGGTGAGGCGAAGGCGCAGAGCCGGTGCGGCGCAAGGCGTCGCGAGATCAGGCGCGAATCCGAGAGCTCCCCCACCCGGATGGCGACGTCGATGCCCTCCTCGATCAGGTCGGCGAAGCGGTCACCGAGACGGAGGTCGACCGACAGCTTCGGGTAGCGTTCGCGGAACCGCGGAAGCGCCGGGGCGAGCAGGTGGGTGCCGACCGGGAACGGCGCCGTCACCTTCAGGGTGCCGGCCGGCTCGGAGCGAGCCGCGACGGCGGCCTGCTCGATCTCCTCGGCCTCGCGCAGTAGCCGGAGCGCCCGCTCGTGCAGGTCGCGGCCCTCGGGCGTCAGCGTCAGTGAGCGGGTCGTCCGCGTGAACAGGCTCAAGCCGAGCCGCTCCTCCAACCGCTGCACACTCTTGCTTACCGCCGAGGGCGAGATGCCGAGCGAACGGGCAGCGGCGGTGTAGCTGCCGAGAGAGGCCGAGCGCGCGAAGGCGATGATGCCGGTGAGGCGGTCGAGGCCAATCTGTTCCATGACGGCATGATTGAAGCGAAGATCAGCCCGATTATCAAGCCGAGGATGTCGGGCCATTCTCCTTCCCACAGGCGCCGCATCGGCACCGCCGGGAAGGACCAGCGTCATGACCAGCACCCTCAGGAACCGCACCGTCGTCGTCTTCGGCGGCACCTCGGGCATCGGCCTCGCCGCCGCACGGCAGGCCAAGGATGCAGGCGCCCAGGTCATCGTGGTCGGCTTCAACGCCGCGGGCGCCGAGCGCGTCGCCGCGGAGAACGGGTTCGCCGGCTGGCGCGCCGCCGACGTGACCCGCCCCGAGACGGTCGCGGCGGCGCTGGCCGACATCCCGCAGGTCGACCACCTCGTGCTGCTCGCCGGCACGTTCGTGGCCGGCAAGATCCTGGAGGCCGAGGTCGACTACCTGAAGCGGGCCTTCGACGAGCGGATCTGGGCCGCGGTCCACGCCCTGCGCGCCCTCGGCGAGCGGCTGGCGCGGGACGGGTCGGTGACACTCATCTCCGGCGCGCTGGCCGACCGCCCGAGCGCCCAGGGCACCGCGGTGCTGGCCGCCGCCTCGGCCGCGATGGAGGCGCTCGCCCGCGGCCTCGCGCTGGAGCTGGCGCCGGTGCGGGTCAACACCCTCTCGCCCGGGACGACCGATACCCCGCTGCTCGCCCGCACGCTCGGCGCCCATCGCGACGCCTACGTCGCCGCGCTCACCGAGAAGCTTCCGCAACGGCGCCTCGGCACCGCCGAGGAGGCGGGCGCCGCGGTCGTCTTCCTGATGAGCAACGGCTTCATGAACGGCGAGACCCTGCACGTCGACGGCGGAGCCCGCCTCGTCTGACCGACCCTCGCCGTCTGGGCGAACTTTCAAGGAGATATCCCATGACACATCCCCTCGCCGGCAAGGTCGCCCTCGTCACGGGCGGGTCCCGGGGCATCGGCGCGGCCATCGTGCGGCGCCTTAGCCGGAACGGCGCCGCCGTCGCCTTCACCTACGCGAACTCGCCGGATCGCGCCGAGGCCCTCGCGGCTGAGCTCGCCGCGTCCGGCGCCCACGTGGCCGCCCTGAGGGCCGACAGCGCCGACCCGGACGCAGTCCGCGGGGCGGTGCAGGCCACCGTCGAGCGGTTCGGGCGCCTAGATATCCTTGTCAACAACGCCGGCATCCTGGTGCCCGGCACGGTCGAGGACGTCACGCTCGCGGACTTCGACCGGCAGGTCGCGGTCAACGTCCGGGCGCCTTTCGTCGCCGCGCAGGAGGCCGCCCGCCACATGCGGGAGGGTGGGCGGATCATCTCGGTCGGCAGCGTCGGGGCGGACCGCAGCGGCTTCCCGGGGACCACGGTCTACAGCATGACCAAGGCGGCGGTGGCTTCGCTGACCCGCGGGCTCGCGCGCGACCTCGGGCCCCGGGGCATCACGGTCAACACGATCCAGCCGGGCCCGGTCGTGAGCGAGATGTCTGCCGGGATGGAGGCGATGCTCACCCCGCTGATCGCGCTCGGGCGCATGGGGCAGGACACCGAGATCGCGGCGCTCGCGGCCTTCCTCAGCGGCCCGGAAGCCGGCTTCATCACGGGTGCGGCCCTGACCGCGGACGGCGGCTACCTTGCCTGAATTAACCAAGGTCCCGGCCGGCACCCTCCGGCCCGGCTGCATCCAGATGTGAAGGAGAACACCAATGCCCGACACCGAGACCTCAACCGCGGCGGAGCCAGACTACGACCGGCTCCTGCGTGCCAACCTGGATCGCGTCTTCAACGAGCGGGACGCCGGCAAGCGCGCCGCGGCCCTGGACGAGCTCTTCGTGGACGAGCCCGTCATGTACGAGCCTAACGATGTCGTGCGGGGGCGCGCTGCCATCGCCGACGTCGCCGGCAAGTTGCTGGAGCAGTTCGGGCCGACCTTCCGGTTCAGCCCGGCCGGCGTGGCCGTGGGGCACCACGGTCTTGGCACGCTGCGGTGGGAGGCCGGCCCCGATGGTGGGCCGGTTGCCGTTACCGGGACAGACGTCGCTGAGATGGTCGGCGGAAGGATCGCGCGCCTTTGGGTACTGCTCAACCCGCCGTCGACCTGAGGCGCCGGCCGCGTCAAGGCCCTAGTTCGAGCGGGTTCGGGCAGGTCAGCGACTATGTCGCTCACCGAGCCACCACGTTCCCGCTGAACATACCGCCCCGGAACACCGGCGCGGCCGGATCGGTCGCGAACAGCACGAGGTCGGCTTCGGATCGGGCCTCCGCGCTCCCGCCATCCTCCGTCAGGTAGGCCGTCTCGCCCGCCCGCAGCGCCAAGCCGCAAACCGCGACTTCGCCGCCGAAGACGTGGAGCAGGCGAACCGCTCCGGTCGCCGGGAGCGGAGGCAGGGACAAGGCGGCTCCGGCCGGAACACGCGCGTCGGCGACCCATGCCTGTGCGCGAACCTCCAGCGGCGCGCCCTCAGGTGCCGCGAGGAGGCGCCAAGCGCCGCGGCTGACCGCCTCCCCGAATTCGTGGAACTGCACCCGGGGTTCGAGATCCGCAGCGCGCGGCCGCAGGAAAATCTGCAATGCCTCGACCGGGTCCGGGTCGAGCATCCGCTCCTCGTGCTGGAAGGTGTGGCCGGCGTTCATCATCATGAGCCGCGTGGCCGTGATCTCCTCCGCGTTTCCGACCGTGTCCCGGTGCAGCATTCGGCCGGCCCGGACATAGGTCAGGATCTCGTCGTCGCGGTGCGGGTGCATCCCGATGACGTGCCCGGGCGCCACCGTGGCGCGGTCGATCCTCCCGATGGCCCCCAGACCGCTGTCGCCGCCGCCGAGGCTCAGCCCGGGACGGATGATCTCCACGGCGAAGCCGCGGGCCGGGTCGCCCATTCGGTCGCCGCGTCTAAGCTTCGTCGCATCCATGGCCATCATCCTTTGTCGGTGGGCACCTTCGCCACGGAACGTAGCGTCGTCGCGACCGGGACGGTATCGTCCGATCTGGGCAAGCTCCGTCCCGGGAAACGGAACGCGCATGGACATCAACGACCTGAAGACCTTCGTGGAGGTCGCCGACGCGGGCGGGGTCTCGGCCGCCTCCCGCCGCCTCAACATGGCGAAGTCCATCGTCAGCCGGCGGCTGCTGCGGCTGGAGGCCGAGCTCGGTACCCAGCTCCTCGCCCGCACCACCCGGGGCGCAGCCCTGACCGAGATGGGCACGACGTTCCGCGAGTACGCCGCACGGATCTGCGCGGAGGTGGACGCCGCCCTGGAGGCGGTCTCTCCCAGCGGCGCGCTCCGCGGCCTCCTGCGGGTCGCCGTGCCCTCCACGTTCGGCCCGACGCACTTCGCGCCGGCCATCGCGGAGCTCACCCGCCGCCATCCTGAACTGCAAATCAACTGCCGCTACAGCGACCGCTACGTCGACCTCGTCACGGAAGGCTTCGACTGCGGCATCCGGGTCGGCTACCTGGCGGATTCGAACCTCGTCGCACGCCGCATTGGGTCCTTTTCGGTTCGGCTATTCGCAAGCCCCGACTACGTCGCCGCGCACGGCGCGCCCGAGACGCCGGAGGATGTGCCCGGACACCCGGCCGTGATGATCGGCACGGAGACGTGGACGTTCAGCGCCGGTGGCAAGTCGTTCCCGGTCCGTCCGACGGGCCGCTTCCGGGCCGACAGCGCGGTGGCCATCGCGGAGGCCACGGCCGCGGGCGCGGGCGTCGCTGCGCTGCCCGACGTCATCGCGGAGCCCTACGTGGCGGCCGGCACCCTGGTGCCGGTCATGCCGGGATACGCCCTGCCCGCCATCGGCATGTTCGTCGTGCGCCCGCCCGGGCAGCACCCGTCGCGCAAGGTGCAGGCCCTGACGGACCTGCTGATCGAACGCTTCAGTCGTTAGGCCGCTTCGCCGTTGCCGAGGGATGCAGCCCTAAGGGGATAGCCATCCTGCCTGCGTCCCGCATCCAGGGACGCAGTGTGCTTGCAATGGCGGCTAGTGGAGCCGGATACGGGACGGCATCTTCGTGGTGTCAGGCGGCTCCGGAGCGGACCCGCCCCACCCGAAGGAGAATGTCATGTCCTACGAGAGATTGACCGCCGAGAACGCCGCCGTCCTGTTCGTCGACCACCAAACCGGGCTCGCCAACGGCGTGCAGACCCAGTCGCCCGCGGACTTCCTGAACAACGTCAAGGCGCTTGTCACCATCGCGCAGGTCTACGACCTGCCGGCCGTGATCACGACCAGTGCCTCGGACGGCCCGAACGGACCGATCATGCCGGTCGTGGCCCACGGCCTGCCGAACGCCGCCGTGGTACACCGGCCGGGCGAGATCAACGCCTTCGACAACGCCGACTTCGCCGCTGCCGTGAAGGCCACCGGCCGCAAGAAGCTCCTGATCGCAGGGATCTCGACGGACGTGTGCGTCGCCTTCGCGGCCCTGTCGGCGAAGGAGGCGGGCTACGACGTCTACGCGGTCGTCGACGCCTCCGGCACCTGGAGCAAGCTCGTCGAGGACGCGGCCATCACCCGCATGGTCCAGGCCGGCATCGTGCCGATCAACTGGGTCGCGGTCGGCGCCGAGCTTCTGGCGCATTGGCAGTCCGCCACCGGCGAGGCGCACGCCAAGCTGATGGGCGACCACCTGCCCTTCGCCGGCAACAACTACGCCGGGTTCCTGGCCGCCAAGGGGCAGGCGTAACGGCTTGGAGGGGGCCGGACACCGACCGCACGGCGACGACCGGCTCCCCTCGCGTTGGATTGTTCCGCTCGCGACAACAATGAACTGCCAAGGGCAAGCATTCTCGCCGCGCGCCCACCGGGGCACCTTGTCCCTGCGGTTCGGGGCTTTGCCCGGTCCGAAAGCAAGGGAACGCGGTCATGAAGCTCTACCACCACCCCCTCTCGGGCCACGCGCACCGGGCCCGCCTGTTCCTCTCGTTGCTCGGCGTGCCCCACGAGGCTGTCGAGGTCGACCTGAAGGCTAGCGCCCACAAGCGGCCCGAGTTCCTCGCCCTAAATCCGTTTGGGCAGGTGCCGGTGCTCGACGACGACGGGACGGTCATCTCGGACTCGAACGCCATCCTCGTCTACGTGGCGCGCAAGCTCGGGCGCACGGACTGGCTGCCGGAGGACGCTGAGGGCGAGGCCGCCGTGCAGCGCTGGCTGTCGGTGGCGGCCGGCGAGCTCGCCTACGGCCCGGCGGCCGCGCGTCTCGTCACCGTGTTCGGCGCCAAGTTCAACCCGGAGGAGGTGATCGGCCGGGCGCACACGCTGCTCGGTCGCCTGGAGGCCCATCTCACCGGGCGTGATTGGCTGGTCGGCGAGCGCCCCACCATCGCGGACGTCGCGCTCTACAGCTACCTGGCGCGCGCGCCCGAGGGCAACGTCGACCTCTCCGGCTATCCCATCGTCAACGGGTACCTGCGCCGGATCGAGGCCCTGCCGGGCTTCCTCCCTTTCGTCCAGACCCCGGCAGGCCTCACCGCCGCCGCGTGACCTCGCGGGTCGGGGCGCACCTCTGGGTGCGCCCCGACCGGAATGGATGGGAGAGCAACATGAGCGACGGTACGACGATGACGAAGTCCTCGCCCTGGCATCCGGGCGAGAGGGCCATCCAGCAGCAGGTCGGCGTGGCCGAGCGGATGGAGGAGGTAGGCCGGCGCGTGGTGCGGGACTTCATGCCCGACCAGCACCGCGCCTTCTACGAGCAGATCCCCTTCATCGTGGCCGGCACCGTCGACCCGCAGGGCGACGCCTGGGCGACCCTGATCGCGGGTGCCCCCGGCTTCATCGGCTCCCCCGACCCGACGACCCTCGACATCGCGGTGCGGCCGGATCCGAGCGACCCGGCAAGCCAGGGCCTGCGCGACGGCGACGCCATCGGGCTCCTCGGGATCGAGTTGCACACGCGCCGACGCAACCGCGTCAACGGCCTGATCCGTTCGATGGCGGACGGCGTCATAGGCTTCGCCGTCGACCAGAGTTTCGGCAACTGCCCGCAGTACATCCAGCTGCGCGACGTCGCCTTCGTCCGCGACCCGAGTGAGCCTTTCGCGGGCACCGTCGAGGAGAGCACCGCGCTCGACGCGGAAGCGCGCGCCACGATAGAGACCGCCGACACCTTCTTCGTCGCCTCCTACGCCGAGCGCGACGGCCGACGCCAGGTCGACGTCTCACACCGCGGCGGCAAGGCCGGCTTCGTCCGGGTCGCCGAGGACGGCGCGCTCACGGTCCCCGACTTCGCAGGCAACCTCTTCTTCGCGACACTGGGCAACATCCTCCTGAACGGCAAGGCCGGCCTCGTCTTCGCCGACTTTGAAACCGGCGACCTGCTGCAGATGACCGGCGACGCCGAGGTCGTCCTGTCCTCGCCGGAGATCGCGGCCTTCCAGGGCGCCGAGCGGCTCTGGACGTTCCGGCCCCGCCGGGTCGTGCGACGGCGGGGCGCGCTGCCCCTGCGCTGGACCTTCCGGGCGGACGGCTGGTCGCCGAATTCCCTGATGACCGGCGACTGGCGCGAGGCCGCCGACCGGCTCCGGGCCGCAGACCTCGCGACGCAGTGGCGCCCGTTCACGGTCACGAAGATCGTCGACGAGAGCCGCGCGATCCGCTCCTTCCACCTCCAGCCTGCGGACGGGTCCGGGCTGATCCCGCACCAGGCGGGGCAGCACCTGCCCATCCGCGTGCAGCTCCCCGGCGCGGACAAGCCGGTCATCCGCACCTACACGCTCTCGGTCGCGCCCTCGGATGCCGTCTACCGGATCAGCGTCAAGCGCGACGGCGCGGTGTCCCGGCACCTCCACGACACGCTGAGGTTCGGCGACGTGGTCGAGGCGCGCGCGCCGGCCGGCGGCTTCACCATCGACGCCCGGGCCAAGCGGCCCGCCGTGCTGCTCGCCGGCGGCATCGGCATCACCCCGCTCCTCGCGATGCTGCGCCACGTCGTCTACGAGGGCCTGCGCACCCGCGGCATCCGGCCGACCACCCTGATCCAGGCGGCCCGCTCCAAGGACGAGCGTCCCTTCGATAGGGAGGTGGCGGAGCTCGCCGCCGCGGCCCAGAGCGCGGTGAAGGTCGTGCGGGTGCTGAGCGCGCCCGGGGATGCCGTGGAAGGCGTCGACTATGACGTCGCCGGCCGGATCGACATGGCGCTGCTCGCCCGCGTGCTGCCGTTCGGCGACTACGACTTCTACCTCTGCGGCCCGACCGCCTTCACGCAGGCGCTCTACGACGGGCTGCGGGGTCTTAACATCGCCGACAACCGCATCCACGCCGAGACCTTCGGCCCCTCGTCGCTGGTCAGGAGCGTTCCGGCGGACGCCGAGGCGACCAAGCTGCCGCCCACATCGACGGAGCCGGTCCCGGTCGCCTTCCTGAATTCGTCGAAGGAGGTACGCTGGACACCGGGTTCGGGGTCGCTGCTGGAACTTGCCGAGGCCCGCGGCCTCAGCCCGGAGTTCAGCTGCCGGACCGGGACCTGCGGCACCTGCAAAACCAAGCTCCTGAAAGGTGCCGTCACCTACGCAAAGGCGCCCACCGCGCCCCACGCCGACGACGAGGTGCTGATCTGCTCGGCCACCCCGGCCGCGGGTAGCGGGCCCGTCCATCTCGCCCTCTGACCGGCGGCGATGGCGCAGGGGCCCCTCCCGCCGACCCGCCGACCGCCCTCTCGACACGCATCCACCCCGAGAACCCCGAGGAGAAATCGATGTCCCGTCCCCCGCTGCCGCCTTTCACCGAAGAGAGCGCCATCGAGAAGGTCCGCCTCGCCGAGGACGGCTGGAACAGCCGCGATCCGGCCAAGGTCGCCCTGGCCTACACGACCGACACGCGTTGGCGGAACCGGGCCGAGTTCGTCACCAGCCGCGACGAGGCCCAGGCCTTCCTCACCCGCAAGTGGAACCGCGAGCTGGACTACCGCCTGATCAAGGAGCTCTGGGCCTTCACCGGCAACCGCATCGCGGTTCGCTACGCCTACGAGTACCGCGACGACAGCGGCCAATGGTTCCGGGCCTACGGCAACGAGAACTGGGAGTTCGCCGAGGACGGGTTGATGCGGGCGCGCCACGCCAGCATCAACGAGCACCCGATCCGGGAGGAGGACCGTAAGTTCCGCTGGCCGCTCGGACGCCGTCCCGACAACCACCCGGGTCTCAGCCAGTTCGGCTTCTGAAGCGCCTCTCCAAGACTAGGAGCCCGACCATGTCGTCCTTCACCCTGGATGGGCGGGCACGCCTGTCCATCGCGCTCGCCTTGGTCGACGGGAACCGTGACGTGCCCGTCTCCGCGGACCGGGAAGCCGAGGCCCGCAGGCTGGGGCTGTGCGGCGCCGAGATCGACGCCGCTCGGCAGGGGCGCAGCTTCGACGCGCGGACGTCGCGCGCCCTGGCGCTAGCCCTCGCGGCCGCCGCGCATGACGGCGACCGTCTCGCCGACGAGCGCGAGCGTGCCGCCAGGTCGGGCATATCTGCGGAGGTCTGCCGCGAGATCGAGCGCCTCGCCGAGAGCTTCGCCGCATTGCCCGCCGGCTAGGGGCGCGGGCGTCGCGCGCGGTTTACCATCCGGTCACGGCACCGCGGCGCGCTGACGCGAACGTCTGTATTCGTCACGGCCACGATGGTCGGGCCGCCCGGGACGGGGGGAGCAGGGACATGGACCGCTGGCAGGCCATGCGCATCTTCGCCAAGGTCGCGGAGACCGCGAGCTTCGCCGAGACGGCGCGCCTGATGCACATGAGCCCGCCGGCCGTGACACGGGCCGTCGCCGCGCTTGAGGAGACCATCGGCGCCCGCCTGTTCGTGCGCACCACGCGCTCGGTGAAGCTCACCGAGGCCGGAGGGCGCTACTACGAGGATTGCCGGCGCATCCTGGCCGACATCGTTGAGGCCGAGGCCGCCGCGGCAGGCTCCTACACGACGCCGTCCGGTACGCTCGCCGTGACCGGATCGGTCCTGTTCGGCCACATGCACGTGCTGCCCATCGTGACCGACTACCTCGACGCCTACCCGACCATGTCCGCGCGGACGCTGTTCGTCGACCGGCCGGTCAACATCGTCGAGGAGGGCATCGACGTCGCCGTCCGCATCGGCCACCTGCCCGATTCCGGCTTCACGGCCGCCAGGGTCGGCTCGGTGCGCCGCGTCGTCTGCGGCGCGCCGGCCTATTTCGAGCGGCACGGCGTCCCGCAGACACCGCAGGACCTGAGGGACCATCGCCTCGCGATGTCGACGGGCGCCTGGGCGTCGACGGAGTGGCGCTTCGGGCAGGACCAGCGCGTGACGGTCCATCCCGCCCTTGTGAGCAACACCAATGAGGCCGGCATCGCCGCGGCCATGGCGGGCTGGGGCCTCACGCGGGTGCTTCACTACCAGATCGGCTCCGCCTTGCTGGAAGGGAAGCTGCAGGTCGTGCTCGCCGATTACGAGGAGTCGCCGCTGCCCATCCACGTGCTGTACCCCGAGGGGCGCCAAGCGCCGGCGAAGGTCAGGACCTTCGTCGATATGGCGGTTGCGGCGCTCCGCGGAAACCGCCTCCTCAACTGAAGCTCCGCGCCGAAGCCTCAGATGATCCCCGCCCGATGGGGTTATCGGTCGCCGAAGTCGGTCGATAGGCTGAGGTCGCGCCAAGCGCGCAGCTCGGCCAGCCGGGCCTCGTCGCCTGCCTCAGCTCGCGCGTAGGCGTCGCTACCCAGAACCAAGCGCAACGGCGGAGTTTTCGCCGAGACGACCGCCATCATCGCCCGGGCGGCGCGCTCCGGGTCCCCGGGCTGCTTGCCGTCGTAGGACCGCTGCATGGCGGCGACCTTGCCGACCGTCTCGGCGTAGGCCGGGTTGCCCTCAGCGACCCGCGTCGACGAGCCCGCGAAGTCGGTGCGGAAGCCGCCGGGCTCCACGATGGTAACGTGCACGCCGAAGGGCTTCATCTCGATAGCCAGGACCTCGGAGAACCCCTCCACGCCGAACTTCGCGGCCGAGTACGGGCCGCGACCAGTTGCGCCGGTTCGCCCACCGATGGAGGAAACCTGCAGGAAATGCCCGCGGCGTTGCCTCCGGAGTAGCGGGATGGCCGCCTTGGTCACGTGGACGACCCCGAACAGGTTCGCCTCGACCTGCGCCCGGAACGAGGCGAGGTCGGTGTCCTCGATGGGCGCGAGGTCGCCGTAGCCGGCATTGTTGACGACCACGTCGATCCGACCGAACCGCTCCGCCGCGGCTTCGACCGTCCGGCGCGCCGCCGCGTCGTCAGTGACGTCGAGGGGCAGCGCCAGCACGCGCTCGCCGCCGGCCTCGACGAGGTCTGCGAGCGCGACAGGGTCGCGCGCCGTCGCGCAGAGCCGCTCCCCCGCCGCGACGACGGCCAGGGCCAAGGCCCGGCCGAGCCCCCGAGACGAGCCCGTGACGAACCACGTCCTATCCATCTTCACCACCGCTTCTTCATGCTTCGACAAGGCCGAGATCGGTGGCCGAGCGCTCGTCCTCAAGCATCGCGTCGCGAACCTCTCCATTACCAAGAGAGGAATAAAGGCTGGGACCGCCGTCCATTATCATCCTGATCGAGAAGTGGTGAGCGCAGCGCCCGCCTAACGACATCCCGGCTTCGCAGGACGTAATCATGAACACACTATCTCTCGTCGGCGGCCCACACCTCCACCTCGCGCAGCGCCTCAGGGACATCGCCGCGAACACGCCGGCCGCCTACTTCGGCATCGTGCTGGGGCTGGCCGGCCTCGGCGGCGCCTGGCGCGCGGCCTCGCTCGCCTGGCACCTGCCCGCATTCGTCGGGGAGGCGGTCTACACACTCGCCGGCGCGGTCTGGGCCGTGCTCGTCGTCCTCTATGCCCTCAAGGCTATTCTCGCTCCCGACAAGCTGGCCGCCGAGGTCGCCCATCCGGTCCAGTGCTGCTTCATCGGTCTCGCCGGCGTGGCGACCATGCTCGTGGCGGGCGGGTTCGTCACTTACTCGCCCGGAGCGGCCACCGTCCTGTTCGGCCTCGGCTTCCTGTTCACGCTCGGCTTCGCGGTCTGGCGGACGGGCGGTCTCTGGCAAGGCGGCCGGGACCACGGCACCACGACTGCGGTGCTGTACCTGCCGACCGTGGCCGGCAGCTTCGTCACGGCGACGGTGGGCGCTGCCATCGGTCTCGCCGATTGGGATCAGCTCGCGTTCGGGGCCGGCCTGTTCTCCTGGCTCGCGATGGAATCGGTGCTGCTCCATCGCCTGCTGACCGGGACCGAGAAGCCTGCCGCCCTGCGGCCGACCCTGGGCATCCAGTTGGCGCCCGCGCCGGTCGGGGCGGTGGCCTACCTCTCGGTCGGCGGCGGGGCGCCGGACGTCTTCGCGCACGCCTTGATCGGCTACGGCCTGCTCCAGGTCCTGGTCCTGGCCCGGCTGGCTCCCTGGATCGCAAAGGCCGGTCTCGTGCCCGGATTGTGGGCCTTCAGCTTCGGGGCGACGGCCATGGCCACGGCGCCAGTTCGCCTGGTCGCTCACGGCGACACCGGTGCGGTCGCCCTCCTCGCCCCTGTGCTGTTCATCGCCGCGAACGGTCTGATCCTCGGCCTCGCGGCGATGACCATCACGCTCCTGGCGCGCGGAATGATGTTCCCGTCGCCGGCCGGCCAGGCGCGAGCGTGAGCGCCCAGCCTGCCGACTACGACCACTCAACGACCGGAGATCCTGGCACGAAAGCGACCTGCCGCCCGTTAGCGGCACGGTCCCGACCGACGTCAGGTTTTCGGCACTTCCATGCCCTTCTTCACAGCTGGGCGCTCGCCGACCCGCTCCAGCCAAGCGTGCACGTTCGGGACTGAGCCAAGCGTGTCCTTGAGCGGCTCCTTCAGGAAGGACGTCGCCGCCAGGGTCCAGGCGTAGCAGGCTATGTCCGCGATGGAGTAGTCCGCACCCGCCAGGTAGGGGCCCTCGCCGAGGCGCTTGTTCATCACGCGCAGCAGCCGGTCGGCCTCGTCAGTGAACCGCTTGATGGCCAGGGGCGCCTTCTCGTCGGAGCGCACCGCGAAGAAGCCGAGCTGCCCCAGCATCGGCCCGAGGCCGCCGATCTGCCAGTGCAGCCACTCCAGGGCCTTGTAGCGGGCCGGACCGGACGGGGCGAGGAAGCGCCCCGTCTTCTCGGCGAGATAAGTGAGGATCGCGCCGCTCTCGAAGACGGACAACGGGCCGCCCTCCGCCTCGTCGTCGACGATGGCCGGGATCTTGTTGTTGGGCGAGACCTTCAGGAAGTTGGGGGCGAACTGCTCGTTGTTGCCGATGTTCACCGGCACCACCGTGTAGGGCAGCCCGCACTCCTCCAGCATGATCGGGATCTTACGACCGTTCGGGGTCGACCAGGTGTAGAGCGTGATCATGGCGGCTTCTCTCCATCCGGATGGCGTCGGCGTCTTCCCGGCCCATGAACTAGGGCGTCGTAAGCGAACGCCGCCATCCTGCACCCAGTCTGGGCGGAGGGCGGAGCCGCCGGCCCGGCCAGTCATTAGGCTGGGTGTGGATCCGTGGGGTTTGGGGTTGCAGCCGCACCATGGACACGACACGGTCGCCATGCCTCGGGAGAGACTTCCATGAAACACGCGAGCCAGAACCCGACCGTCTGACAGCCGGAGTGCCGCCGCTTGCCGAGCCTCCGCTTCCCGCGAGGCTCACATGTCACGCCAACTCTTTGTCTCGGATACACATTTCGGGCATGCCGGCATCCTCTCGCCAAGGATGCAAGCTCCTCGTCCGTTCGCCTCCATCGAGGAGCACGACGAGGCGCTGGTCGCGAACTGGAACACCGCCGTTCGGCCGGAGGACACCGTCTGGCATCTCGGCGACTTCTGCTACCGCTGCCCCGAGGAACGCGCCCTCGCGATCTTCCGCCGCCTCAACGGGCGGAAGCTCCTGGTGCGAGGCAACCACGACAAGGTCGGCGCCCGCCTTCCGTGGGACGCGCCAGTCGTCGACGTCGCCCGGACCGTGGTACCCGATCCGGTGACTGGCGCCCCGGTCGGCATCTTCATGTTCCACTACGCCTGCAGGGTCTGGCCTCGCATGCACCGCGGCGACATCCACCTCTACGGGCACTCCCACGGCACACTGCCGGGCACCGCAGCCAGCACCGACGTCGGCGTCGACTGCTTCGGCTTCCGGCCAGCCACGTTCGACCAGATCCGGGTCCGCCTGGCCGAGAATACCGCCGGTTGACCGGCGCTTCGCGGGTGCCAGCCGGACCCCTCAAAACGGGTAGCGGATGCCGGTACCCGTTACCTATTGCCCTCGGAGTCGCTCAATCCGTCCTCATGGGCCTGGAGGCATACCCGGCGAACTCTTCGACATCCTTGGCGGCCTTGCGGACGTTGTCGGGCGTCCAGGTCGTCCCGCCCCCGAAGGTCGGCACCTCCCGCTCATTCAGGAGACCCGCCACCGCCTTCCAACGCCCGCGGCCCTCGGGCACCTCGGCCAGCGCAGCTGCGAGCGCCGCCGGAACCTCCCGCCGCCTGCGGTCCCGCTCCTCGGCGTCGCGGACCCGCCAAAGCGAGAAGTGCTCCGCCGGGTCGAAGGGCCGTCCGTCGAGCATGATCGCGTCCGCCGGCAAGCCCAGCACCGGCACCCCGGTGCCCCGCAGGGCCGAGAGTGCCTCGCCGAGAAACGGGTGCGGCCGCCAGCCGCCGTTCTTGTGGAAGTCGACGTGCAGGAGCGTCGCGTCCGCCTCCCGGCACAGGCGCCCCGCCCGGGCGACGTCGCCCTCGATGGCAAACGTGCCCCGGTCGGGGCTCACCTCCATCGCCGCGACCTCGTGGACGAGGCTGCCGTTCTCCCACTCGACGAACCGTCGGGCCAGGGCGCGCTGGTAGGCGACCGTCCGGCTCGCCTCGGCGGCCCGCGCCGCATCGTCCGGAAGGTCGAGGAAGCCGGCCCAGCGCACCGGGAAGGTCCAGTAGAACGCGACGAAAGCACCCATCACGCCCTCGACACCGAACCCGGAAAATTCCGACGCGACCCGTCCGGGCGCCCCGCCGGGCCTACCGTGACCCCGTCACAAGCCACACGGGAACGCGTCATGACCAACGACCTCCGCATCGCCGAACTGCCCGCCGGGACCATGGGCGGCATGATCGGCATCACCTTCGCTCCGGGCAAGAAGCAGGCGTCGGGGCTGACGGGCCCCCACGACCGCGACCTCGCGGCGGATCTCGACGCGGTCGCCGCCTGGGGCGCCGCGGCGGTGGTCACCCTGATGCAGGCGGACGAGCTCGACCGCTACCGCATCTCAGCCATCGGCGAGGAGGTCCGGACGCGCTTCATGGAGTGGCACCACCTCCCCATCCGCGACGTCGACGTGCCTGATGCCGCCTTCGAGGCCGGCTGGCCCCGGCATTCGGCCCGGCTGCGCGCCCTGGTCGCCGCGGGCAACCGCGTGCTGGTCCACTGCCGGGGCGGCCTCGGGCGCGCCGGCATGGTCGCCGCCCGCCTGCTCGTCGAGATGGGCGCCGGCCCCGAGGCGGCCATCGCCGCGGTCCGCCGGGCGCGCGATCCGCGTGCCGTCGAGACTCGCGCCCAGGAGGCGTGGGTGCGCCGGGGGCGGCCCCAGGACCTCCCGCGGCCCGACGAGGCCGGAGCCCGGGACCGCGCCGTCGGCGCGATGCTCGGCCTGGCGGTGGGCGACGCCGTCGGCACCACCATCGAGTTCTCCGCCAAGCCCGCCCAAGCCGTGCTCTCCGACATGGTCGGGGGCGGGCCGTTCAGGCTGCAGGCCGGGCAGTGGACGGACGACACCGCGATGGCCCTGGCGCTCGCCGACAGCCTTCTCGCCGCGCCCGACCTCGACCCGAGGCACCTGATGCGCCGGTTCGTCGCCTGGTACAGAGAGGGCATCTTCTCCTGCACCGGACGCTGTTTCGACATCGGGGTCACCACTGCCGCCGCGCTGCGCCGGTTCGAGCGGACCGGGGACGCCTTCGCCGGCTCGACGACCCCGGACACCGCCGGCAACGGCTCGATCATGCGCCTCGCCCCCGTCGCGGTCCGGCACTGGCGGGACTGGGATACCCTGCTGCGGGTCGCCCGCGACCAGTCCCGCACCACCCACGGCGCGCCCGAGGCCGTCGAGGGCTGCGAGATCCTCGCCCACCTCCTGGCGTCGGCCATTCATGGCACCACCCTGCCGGATCTTGTCGCCTCGGCAGCCGCTGGCCGCGTCCGCGGCTTCCGGCTCGGCCAGGCCCGCCGCGAGGTGCGAGGCACCGGCTACGTGGTGGCCTCCCTGCACGCGGCTCTCTGGGCGGTGTCGCGCACCTCGACCTTCAGGGACGCCGTGCTGCTCGCAGCCAACCTCGGTGAGGACGCCGACACCACCGCCGCGGTCGCGGGGCAGATCGCGGGCGCGCTGTACGGCGCCTCGGCCATCCCGGACGAGTGGCTCGGCAGGCTGGCTTGGCGCGAGCGGATCGAGTTGCTGGCCGGCTGCCTGTTCGAGGCGGGCGCCGAGCGGCTCGCGGCCTGAGGCAGCCGGCGCTCCGGGCCGTCACGCGTAGCGCATGCCGACATCCGCTACGCGTTACCCTCGGAGTCGCTACGCCGCGACCTCCCGCTCCCCGGGACCCGCGGCGTAGAGGCCGCCGCCGCACCGATGGAAGTACGCCTTCGGTCCGACGCGGTCGGCCATCTTCTTCGAGAACCTGTCGAGGCCGTCCTTCCAGAAGGCGGTGGCCAACGCGACAGTCTCGGCCGGCAGCTTCTTGACTATGTCGCGCGGCTTCATCGGCCCGTGCCGGACCAGCACGTCGCGCACCGCCCTCATCACCGCGTCCCCGTCCGAGGTCGGCGGCTCGTCGTCAACCATCCAGGGTGCCGGATCGCCCGGTGCGGCGCTCCCACGCGCCTCGCATGGCTCGAACAGGCCGTCGCGCTCGACGAGGGAGCCGCCGTCGCCGGTCAGGGCGCGGAGCCTGAAGCGGAGCCAGCCGACGGAGAGCGGCATCTCGACGTCCTTGCCGCGGTTCAGTAGCGCCGCGGGCAAGCCCTGCAGCAGGTCGCCCGCCGGCATCGGGCCGCGCTTGAGCACCAGTGCCAGCACCTCGCGCTCCACGTCCCGCCAGAACGCCTCCTGGGCCCCCGTGGCGACCTTCTCGTCCCTGCTGCGCGCCATCAGCGCCCGCAGGGCGGCGCCCTTCTCCCAGGTGTCGGTTCGGCGCAGCTCCTCGGCCATCTCCTCTGAGGAACGCCCCGCCGCCTCGACGGCGCCCTCCCTGCGCAGCCGCTCGACTTCGGCGGTCAGCGCCGCGACGCGCGATTCCAGCACGTCGACCGTCATGTTGGCCTCGTCTAGAAGCTCCCGGAAACTCGCCCGCTCGATCTCGAAGTTTGCCCGCTCAGAATCCCTGACGCGGCTCTCGGATGCCTGCACCTCGTCGAGTAGCGCCTTGCCGAAGTCGCCTAGGCGCTTCTGCAGCGCGTCAGGCAACTGCATCAGCTCGATCACCGGTTGGTAGTTCCGGGTGGTCTTCCAGTCGTTCACTACCGGTCCGACGTCGCTATACGAGCCCCTGCGTTTGAGCTTATCGCGAACGCGCCGGACGGATACCCGAACCGCCTGCTCGCCTTTAAGGCTGCGCAACTGGTCCGCGACCTGGAAGATCTCCGTTCTGTCCACCATCACGTCCGCCCCGCTGGTTATGGGGCCATCATCGAGCCAGAGCGTGAAGAAGCGGTCACCGCCAAGGGCTTGTGCAGAGGCACCTTGTCCACGGGTCTTCGATTGCACGGCACCACGCTATCGAAGGAGCTGTTGCCAGCCGGCACCGTCTGCGCGACGTTGGCTCCGTGGAACACGAGACCCGTCTTCGATCACGAAGAACCGGAGCACCTAATGGACGTAAAAGATCACCCTGTAATTACTGTCTTAGGCGAGTCTCGTTGCTACATTGTTCCTATTTATCAGAGGCAGTACGCATGGGGGGACAACTTACTCAAGCAATTCTGGGATGATGTGGCTGCCAAGGCCGGCGAGGCGTTGCAAACCGGGAAGCCAAAATTCCAGCACTACATGGGCGCCTTGATCCTAGCACCCGGTACGACCGCCGTCGGCAAGACGCCTACGATGCAGGTCGTGGACGGGCAGCAGCGCCTTACAACGTTCCAACTCTTCATCGCGGCGCTGCGCGTCGCTGCGGAAGGAGCAGGGTTCGCCGACATGGCCGCGACCCTGCAGGGCTACCTCTTCAACGTCCCCAAGGTCGGTGAGAAGGATAAGGACGCAAGGTTCAAGCTCTCCCCCACCCCTGCTGACCGGGAATTGTTCCGTTTCCTGATGACCGAGAATTGGGATAGCGTCAAAGCCAAATACCCCCAGCACTTTTACAAGAAGGGCACGCTCATTTGGGGTCAGGCTCCAAAGCCAATGCGCGCGGTGGCATTGTTTCGCGAACTGATCGACCGCTACGTCCGCTACGGCATTGTCGACACGGATGAGGACGAACAGGAGCGACAGGGTCCGGACGACGTCGACACCCAACAGCAACGCCTGCAGGCCCTCCAGGAGGCCTTGCTGCTGTACCTCAAGCTCGTTGTCATCCAGTTGGGCGAAGATGACGACGCCCAAGTCATTTTCGAGACGCTCAATTCCAAGGCAGAGCCTCTTCTGGCGATGGACTTGGTACGCAACAACATCTTTCATCGCGCCGAGGCACAGGGCGAGTCCGTCCAGGATCTCTTCGACGAAAAATGGTCGGTGTTTGAGGACGAGGCATTCTGGAAGGCGGACGCCCCACGAGCCAAACCCCGCCGTCCCCGCATCGACCATTTCCTCAGCCACGCCCTGACGGCGCAGACCGGCCGAGAGACATCCCTTCGCGAGGTCTATGCCGAGTACCGAGACTTCGCGCGGCCGCGCGGAACCCCGCGCTTCTCGACGGTGGCAGATGAATTGGATGCACTGACACTCTACGCGCCGACATACCGGACATTGGAGCGCCCGGACGGCTCGGCGCTCGGTTGGCTGGGGGAGAAGCTCGCGACCTGGGAGGTCGCAGTGATCTATCCGGCAATCTTCATGGTCGCCGCTGCCGCAATAGACGACGACGAGAAGAGTGCCATCTACAGGTTGATCTACTCTTATATCGTTCGACGCGCGGTATGCGGGCTGACCCCGAAGAATTACAATAAGAATTTCGAGAGATTATCTGCGATCTTTTTGGAGAAAGGGGCGTCGCTGCAATCGTTCAGGCAGTTCTTCGAGGATGCGACTGCTTACACGGTTCGTTTCCCCGATGACGCAGAGTTCACTGCCGCCCTTGGCACTATTCCCATCTACCGCAATATGGGTCGCAAGGAGCGTATCGCGGACATCCTGTGGGAGATCGAGCTTGCCACGAGGACAAAGTTCCAAGCGCAAGGAGGCCGACCACCCGGCCTTTCCATTGAGCACGTCATGCCCCAGGGTTGGCGTACCCATTGGCCTCTGCCGAACGATGAGTTCGCGCCCTCCATTGGTACGGTCGTGACCGAACCTTCGCTTGCGAACGCCATCACTGCTAGGGATGCCCTCATCGATACCTTGGGCAACCTGACGCTCGTCACCCAGCCTCTGAACAGTCACCTCTCCAACGGTCCGTGGAAGGAGAAGCGACCAGACCTTGAGGATGCTCTCCTAGCCCTGAGTTCGGCCATCGTGAAGGTCGAGAAGTGGGACGAGGCGGCAATCCGCGAGCGTGCGCAGTCCCTCGCCGATAAGTCCGTCGTAATCTGGCCCAGCCTCAACAGAACCTAGCCTGAGCGGAAATTCTTCGTCACGGCGCGCAACCTTCGATCAACGATTGCCCTCGACCGCCCTGAGGTATCAGGGCGACCTCGACAGAAACCCTGACAAAGCGTCTTTGACGGTTACGGCCCATCCCGGCTCGACGACTGCCACGAGGTACGCAGCAGCCGCGAGGTAGAGGACCCCGACGATGGGAAGGGCACAGCGGTAAACGATGCGTCCCCGACGGATTGGGCTCTCGACGAGCCTGATCCATTCGGTCTCCGACACGAAGGCGTAAAGCTTTTTCCTCCACTCCCCCCGAGCGTCATCTGCGAGCTTATTGAAGCGGGCGTTCGTGACAACGGTCATGACGAGGCTGACGACGAGGAGGACCGCGGTCGCGAGCGTAACCCATCGCAAGACCTCCGCGCTGGTGATCTGGGAAGCCGTTGGGGACTTAAGCGCCAGCACGACGCCGGCGACTGCGAAATCGCGCCAGAGCGATGAAAGGAGGTCGCGTGTCGCCGCCTGTGCGCGGGCCACCTCGTCCTGCAAGCTCTTCCGAAGGTCCCCGAGGGTCTTCAGGGCGTCCTTGCTCTGGTCCTGCAGATGGAAGGCGTAGGCCTCCCTTGCGCTGGCGAGGCTTCCGCGCAGGAGGTGGAGGAGCCCATCCGGCCAGTGGAGCCCGTCACGCCAGTCGAGGGAGAGATGGTTGTTCAGGAACAGGAACCGCGCCTCGGCCTCGCGCGGCGCAGCGTAGACCCAGGTCGCGGCCTCGGTCAGCGGCTCCAGTATCCTCGACGGCCAATCCCGCGTCATCGGCACGACCGCCACCGGCGTGGTGCGCGGCCCCTTGACCACGACGCGCACCTCGTCGTCGACGAACCGGACCTCGTAGGGCAGGACGTAGGCAAGTTTTTCGACCGCGACGGCCGCCCAGGCATCGAACACGTCAGATCCGACCGCTGGACCGGAAGCCAGCAGCCAAGGCCCGACGAGGGGCGGCGTGCGACCGTAGGTGAGGTCGCGCACCAGCTTGCGAGGCCGCTCCGGAAGCACCTGCGGCTCCGGAGGCGTACGCTCCCCGCCCCAGGGCGAAACCGACATCGTAAGGGCGGAGAACGGCTCGAAGGGCTCGCAGACCCAGATCGCGAGCGGCGCGGACGCAAGTTCATCGGACAGCGAAGACGCGAAGCCGCCGCATGTCACGAAGTACCGCCAGCCCGGCGCGCTAGCCTTCCGCAGGATCACCTGCAGGATCTCGCCCTCGACGTCCTCGAACGGCGTGGAGGCGGGGTCGAACGCGTCCATGACTGCGCCGTGGACCTCAAGCGTCCCGTAGCCTCCCTCGGTCGCAGCCCGCGCGGCCTTGGCGAGCCGGTTCAGCAGGGCCGCGTCGGCGCATCTCGCCCCGTTGACGCGGCAGACATCCGCGTCCTCGGACACGAGCGCGCCGGGATCAGTCGCAAGGTCGGCGATCAGGCGGTGGAAGGAAGGGCCGAATCCCTCGGTCATCGCTGCGTCAGCGCGCCGGCACGGATCGTGATGACGACCGAACCGTCCGCCTGCCTCTCCCAATTGAACCGGTCCCTCGCGGCGGCGGGCACGGTGATGTCGATGTTCTCTGCCGTGCGATACCTCGTCGGCCCCGTATCCGGCAGGGCATCGGGGTCGAACGTGAACTGCTCGCCGTCGATCTCGTTGGCCGCAAGCTGTCCCCGCCAGGTCGCCCGCAGGGCCGCGGTGTCGTTCGCCCCGAACAGATCGCCGAAGAACTGGTCCGGCTCGAACTCTCGTCGCCGCGCCGCGATGTCCCTCAGGCGCTGCCGCCACTGCGAGCCGATCTCCGGCGGAAGCTCCGCGGCGTGCGTCTGCACCGTCTTGCGCAGGCTTCTCTCAACGGCCTTGGTGAGGTCGGCCTCGGCTTGGGCGCGTCGAACCCCGAGGAAGCCCCGGAAGAAGTCGGTGATCCCGGATCGCTTACTGTGGTCGACGACGACGAGTTGGCCGCCGGCGTCGTCGAGCTCGATCAGGGCCGATTTCTGCAGCGCCTTCCGGTTCTGTGTCAGCGGGTTCACCACCTCCTCCAGGACCGCCGCCGAGCCCCTCTCGACGATGTCGATGACGCGCTCGCCGTGATCGTACTTGATCAGGGAGTGGAAGCGGCGGGGCCCGGCGCTCAGGACCGTGACCATGAGAATACCGCGCTTGAAGCGTCCGTCGGGCATCTCGTGGCCCTCGGTCCGATGCAGCCTCCGCGCGAGATCCTTGGAAGCCTCGACGAAGGTCGCCGGGTCCGCCTCGATGCCGCGCAGGGCACGCAGCGTCGTCGAACCCGTGTCGAAGGTGAAGCGGTTGCCGCGGAGCGTCTCGACGACGCGCTCGATGAAGAATTCGGCGAAGCCGCCGATGGACACCCCGTCGTGCAGCGTCGGCTCGGGTTGGCCGTGGTGCACGGCGTGGAAGATGAAGCTCTCCACGCGCAAGGCTGCCTTCTCCTCGTCCGTCAGGACCCGCATACGAGGCCCCCCACCGCGAGAGCCGAGATCGCCCGCATGTCGTGTTCTCCGTTTGTTCTGTATAGCACGTCGCGGTGCGGCCGCCAGCGCGATCCGCTCGCAAACGGCGGCCGGCCCATCTCTTCAGCGCACGGCATCGAGGGTGAACTCCGGGACAGCTGGGCGGGGGGCGACCTCCGGGGACCAGACCCGCACGATGCGCCCCGGCTCGACCGGCATCCTCACGGTGAAGGCGCTGCGGAACACGGTTTGGTGCCGGCCACCCAACACGGTCCGGTTCGCGTGGTGCGCGGCGACGACCTCGGGGTCGATGATGGCGAGGTCGCACATGGCGATGTCGTGCTGACCTACCTTCCGATCCCAGGCGCGCTCCGCGTATCGGAGCACCCGGGGCCCAAAGACCTGCCTCAGGACATCCCGCGCGCGGTCGGGCCGGCCTATCTGGAAGGCGGCGTAGAGGAAATCGCGGCCATCGACGGCAACGTCCTCCACGGGTGCCTCGAAGGCGACCATCAAGGGGGTGTCGTCCTCGCCGTGCCGGTTGTGGCGCCATGCGTAGTGGGCGGCGCCTTCCTCGTCGCCGCAGGCGCAGATGGCCGGCTCGGTGGGGAGGTGCTTGCCCCGCGTATCTTCGGTGGTGAGGTCTGGCTTGGCGAACAGCTTCTCCGGCTCGGCGAGGGGCTGGTGGTACAGGTTGTAGGACCGGCCGTACTCGTGGAGGCCGCGCGCCCGGATGTCGGCCATGACGGCGTCCGCGGACGCTTTCGAGACGGCGAGCCCGCGATAAAAGGTCAGCATAGGCGCCGCCTCAGGCCGGAGGCGTCGCGGGGTGGGGGTCTGGCGGGCAGGCGTGCATGTTGCGGATCTCCTCGTCGAATCCGGCTCGACTTTAACTCGGCTTTGCCCAAGCTGAGCGGCGTCAAGGGTCAAGCTCTATCAAGGGCGCGAATTGGAACTACTGCCAAAGTGCATACGTAGGTGCTGGGCAGCCCGCGGCGACGCGGACACATCGGCTCAGTAGCCGCCCGGGCCGATCTCCAAGAACTTGAGGATTGTCGCGAGTCGCTTGGCATGGAAGATCGCGTCGGCCTGATGGGTCTCGAACCCGTATTCGTCCTCGACGGGCGCGCCGAAGTGAACGAAGGCGAGCCCAAGTTCCGGTGTGGACAAGTGAAGGAGGACGAGCAGCCTGCGGCCATCCGGCAGGGTGGCTTGCTGACCCCACCTCGTCGGCAGGCCGACCACGGTACCCATGAACTGGAACCGCACGCCCTCTCCTTCCAGTCGCGAGAAGATCGAGTCTAGCCCGGCCTCCGTCTGCATGGCGGCGAGCCAACGCTTCTCGGTTTGCCGCTTGAACCCTTCAGATAGGTAGGCCCGTTCGCCGGGCATGAGATCGTCCAGGCCAAAGCGGGTCTCGCGGAGTTCCTCCTCGATCTCACTCTCCAGGGCCTGCGCCACGTGAACCGGGGGTGGCCCGAGCGAGGCACCTGGCCGCGTCCGCCCCGACCTTGAGAAGTCGCGGACCGCGCGTTCCATGTCGAACGCCCACGACCCCTCCGGGACGAGCCAGGCGAAGACGTCTCGAAACAAGGCGTCTTTGGTGGTGCGGTCGGACTTGTCCAACATGCGCCTGATCCGCCCCGTCCACTCGCGAACCTGGCTCAGGCCGTTCGCCACACGCTCGGCGTCGTCGTGGCCCCAATCATCCTCGTCTCTGTCGAACCAGGCGGCCAGCGGCAGCAAGACGACGCGGGAACGGCCGATCCGGCCCGCGACCCCGACGACGTGTCCCCCTATTTTGAGGCGGGGGCCGCGAACAAAGCCTGGCAGACGTGTCCGTATCCATCCATCGACCTCCGGGATGCCGAGTTCGGCGATGGCGGGGAAGTCGTCGACCGAGGGCTCGGTCGGCATCTCGACCGCGGCGACCACGCGCATCGCGACCACGTCGAGCGCCGGCGCCAGATATTCCAAGGTGTCGGGCGCGTCGGGCGGCTTCGCCTTGCGGAAGTAGACCGTCTTCGAGGAGCGCCCGGGCCAGGCGCCCTCGACTTCGAATGCGACGGTGCCGTCGTCAGCCTCGACTACCGCGACCGTCTTCCCACGGCGGCGCACGATTCTCGCGGTGCCTCTTATGCAATCTGGGCGGACCGCCAGGGCATCCTCCGACGCCGACGGTCCGTGCATCCCACGGCGCCCCTGCTGCCATCGCGCGATGCCCGCGGCATCTGCGAAGCCCGGGACGACCGAGGCCCCCGAGATCGTGCAGCCGTGCTTGTGCCATGGGGGGCCGAGGTCGTCGAAGAAGACGCGCCCGCCGTTCGCTGCCATGAAGAAGAAGACAGGCTCGTAACATACCGGACAGCGAGCGTTGGGTATGGTCACATTGCGTGAGGGTGAGACCGCGTCCTCACACCTGTAGGCCCGCATGACCGGGCGCGGCACACCGGACGGCCAGTCGTCGCGGCTTACGCTGTGGTCGCTGACCCAGAAGGTCGTGCCGTGCTGGTTTGTCCGGTAATGTCCGGACCTGTCGAAGGTCGTCATTTCATAGGCACGGGGCGTTAGCGGCGTTCAAAGCCCGCGAGGATGAAAACGGGCTCGGACGTTGCCCAGGAACAGGAACCGTCATCCATCCGGGGACCGCCTCACTTCCCATAGAAGCGTCGGACCGTAGCGACGCCCGAGGTGGCCGACGCAATGCCAGTCGAATCCCCACCTACTGAACGGGCGTTCCTTGGCGACGGCGAATGCATCCGAGCCGGGCGTCTCGCTTCGGTGAAAGACCCTGAGCTCGGCGATGTCCGTGTTCGAGCCGTCAGAGACGATCAAAGCGGTGTCGCGGAGCTTTCTCGCAAGCTTGTCGAAAAGCATGGACAGCGGCTCGTGGCACTTGCGACGGCGTCCGAGGAAGCACGAGCTGGAGCTGCTTTCCCCTCCGGCCAGGGTGTCGCCGCGGTGGACGAAGACGCTGATCGAGCGGTCCGGGAACTCCGTTGCGAGCGCATACTCACCGAACCCGCGCCGTCGCTTGACGGTGACCATGCGCCCGTTCTCCTCGCTCACCATCCGAGAAGACCACACGCAAGGTGGCACGTCCTGATAGCCACGTCCGCCATCCGCCACCCGGCACGTTCTTGCATCCGGGTCACCTTCCACCACCGTGTCGACCAGCCGGAAGCTGGGCACCGGAACTGCGCAGATCCGGCCATACGTTGGGTCACAGAACCAGAAGATGTCGACTGTGGGCGAGAACGCATCGACGAGCTCGTCCCAGTCCTCGCCCGAGCAGAGATAGAACAGGACCCCGCCAGCGGCGACGGCGAGCACATCCTTGGCGAGGCCAGGGATCACGCCGCCGCCTGCATGGGGCCCGGCAGGAGTTCGCTGCCGGTGCCGGTCGAGAGGATGAGCAGCCGCTTCTTGGCCCGGGTGGCCGAGACATGCAGGAGCGCCCGCTCGGCGTCGATGATCGAGCGGCGCACCGCGGCGTCAGGTGCGTTGTCGAGGAGCCAGCGTGGGGGGAGCACGCCGGCGTTGACCTCGACCAGCGCCACCGCGGCGAACTCAAGTCCTTTGGCCCGGTGCATCGTGCAGGCGCGGATGCCCGGCTTCGCCCGGTCGTCGGGCGCGCGGCGCTGGAGCATGACCACGCCATAGCCTTTCGCCTTGAGGGCATCGGCCGACGCGCGGACGAGGTCGTTGGTCCGGGCGAGGACGCAGATCTCGCTCTCGTCGATTCCCTCCGCCTTGCACGCCTCGATCCACGCGAAGAGTTCGGCGCGTCCCATCTCGGCGGTCGGCTGCGTGACGACCTTCGGCTCCGGGCCGTGGAACAGGCTGCGGTAGCCCCTCAGGTCGTCGGTCGCCTCGTCGAGGTCGTCGACCGGCACGCCCTGGACGACGGCCTCGGCGAAGCGACGGATCTCGTCGGAGGTGCGGTAGCAGATCCTGAGCTTCCGGCTGCGGCCCCGCACGTTGATGCCGCACTTCGCCATCGGGGCCCGGCGTCCGTAGATGCGCTGGTGGGCGTCACCGACGATGAAGATGCCGTTCGGCGCCGTCGCGCCGTCCAGCTTCGGCGCGATCTCGGCGATGAGCCGGAACGCCTGCATGCCGAGGTCCTGCGCCTCGTCGACGACGACGGCCCGGTACGGGAGCAGCGCGGGCTTGGCCTGGAGCAGCTCCCGCGCATCCCGATAGGCGTCCTCGGGTTCGGACAGGCCCTCCGCGTCGAGGCGCGCGCGATAGGCGGCGAAGACGGCCCAGACCTTCTCCTTGGTCTTCCTGTCGAGCGAGGTCCCGCGTCCCGTCCGCTGCACCCGAAGATAGCTGCCGAGGTCGGAGATCCCGTTCGCCTGGACCACCTGCCGCCACTCGTTCTGCAGGTAGTCCAGCGTGACCGACAGGTCGCGACCCTGCGTGTGGTAGGCGTGCTCCCAAGCCTCCTTCTGGCGGCGGTCCTCGGCGTAGAGGATCTCGCGGGTGTAGCCCTGCCGGCGGAGGAAGTCGGTGACCCAGTTGTCGAGGTTCACCACCTCGATGCGGGCCATCTGCTCGGCCGAGCACAGGTTGGCGAGGTCGGCCCGCACGTCCGCCGCGAGGTTCGAGGTGAACGTCGTGAACAAGATGCGACCGCTCGCGTCGTTGGTCGCGACCAACTGCTCGGCGAGCCGACGCGCGCGATGCATGGCCACGACCGTCTTGCCGGTCCCGGCTCCACCGCGGACCAGTGCCGGCCCGTTCCATGCCTGCTCGACGAGCTTGCGCTGGGAAGGATGCAGGAAGATGCGCCAGAACTCCAGCGGCTCGTCGAGCATCTTCTGGAGCTCGTCGTCGTTCTCGGCCAGCCAGAAGGTCCGCCGGCTCTCAGGCGTGCGCAACGCCGCCGCGAAGTCCTCCTCCGTGACCTTGGCGCCCCTGCCCCGCTCCAGCTCCTCCATCGTCTCTTCGACGGTGAAGCCCGCCGCAAGACAGACCAGGGCGTCATAGGCATCGGCGGGGATGCCCTTGCCGCTCTCCTCAAGCTCGGCCTCCGAACGCAGGGCACGCACCGCCGGCAGCAGCGCCTCCGGGAGGCCGAGCCGGACGAGGTCGGCGTCATTCACCCCCTCGAACAGCGGCCGCGCCGCCTCGCCGACATCGGGGGCAGCGGCCGGCTGGGCCTGTCGGAGCTCGGTCAGGCTCAGGTCCGTCACCTGCACCGCCGACGTCGTCGGGTTCACGTCGAGGACCCGGTTGCGGGCCCAGCGGTAGGCGTCGTCGTGCTTGTCCATCCACATCACGATCAGGGCGCCGGCCCGGTCGTACACGATGGCTCGGTGGCCCTGGTCGATGCGGGCCGACTTCATGTGCCGATCGCGCGCGCCCTCGATGCTCTCGAAGTTGATCCCGTTCGCGCCGGGGTCGTTCTTGAGTTGCAAAATGAGCTTGGCCGCCTTGTCCTGCACACCGCGCGGAAGGCGGTTCTGCGAGAGCAGGGCGTCGATCATGATGTGGACGTCGCGCTTCCTCGCGGTCATGCCGCCTCTCCCATCGCGTCCGCGAAGATGTCCTCGCTCCCGGTGTAGACCACCACGGTCCAACCCAAGAACAGCCCGGCTTGGGCCTCCTCAAGCACCACGCCGTGCCGAGCCGCGGGCCAAGCCAGTTCGAGGTTGCCGGCGACCTCGCCGTCGGCGCCCTCAACCTCGTAGAGTACCTCCGGGGCCGGCACAGGCGGCGTCTTGGCCCGCAGCGCCCGGACCGCGTCCAGGAGTTCGGGGCTGACCCACTTCTCGACGTCGTCCCAGGCTGCCGCGTCCTCGTGGGGCGTGCCGTCTTGGCCCTTCGGCGGGGGCGCCGGTTCGAGCGTCATGCCCTCCGGGCAGCCGACGTAAACCCGGGCTCCATACTGCAGGAGATTCAGCAGCCGCAGTCCGCCGTTCCACGCCTTCAGCGCCCCCGGCGATGCACTCGCGCGATGCTCGATTCCCACCACGACTGCCGTCCCGTCCGGCTCGGGCCAAGCCTGCCCCTTCCAGCCCTTCGGGACGGCAGCGGCGACGCAGCCGAGGTTGGGAGCGACATGGAGCCCGAACATCGCGGTACCCTCCAAGTCCTCCAGCATCTCGCGCGCCCGCTCACCCGCGAACCGCTCGGCCGCGTCGAGGGTCGTCGTGAGGTCCCGGCACTCCCGCGCGCCCATCAGGAAGAGCCCGGCAGCCAGCAAGGCCGCCCGCGCAGCCCAGGCCGCCGGATCGGCTTCGCGGACGTAGCGGAGGAACTGCGGGAAAGTGTCCTCGCCGGTCACGGACCGGAGGTCGGCCATCCGCCCGGGCCCATCGGGCAGCCGTTCGAGCAGCGTGTCCGGGAACGCGGCCAGAGGATCCCAGAAATGCTTGGGACCGCCCGCCGCCGAGGACTTCTCGACGTCGTTCCAGGTCAGCGACCAGACGAAGGCCCGACCGGACCGCACGATGGCTTGGCGGGCCGAAAGGTCGGCCGCGACACGGGCGGCATGCCACTCCCAACCATCGACGTAGATCGCGACGGGTCGCCTTCCGGCACCGGGCACCGTGGGCCATAGCACGAAGTCGACGCGCGTCTTGGGGACGTCCGGGAACTTCTCGTGCAGGTGGACCTGCTGCTCCAGGCGCCACTCGCCGGCGCCGAGGGAGACGAGGTAGCCCGGCTTGCCCGAGATAACGGTCTTCGTGAACTTGCCACCCTCGGCCTTCACGGCGTCGCGGAAGCGGGCTAGGAACATGTGCTCCAGCTCGCTCTCAAGCGCCTTGTTGAGCTTGATGTCGCTCACCGTCGCGATGGCGTGCAGGCCGTCCCAGCCGGCGAGTATCTCGGAGAGAATGCCGGAAGCGAGGTCGCGCGAGATCTCACCACGGCCGAACGTGGCCGCGTGCGACCGGAGGCAGCGCGGGCAGCCATCCTTGCGCGGGTCGGAGTTGCAGACGCAGTCCCGCATATGGGCCAGCGCGCCCGCGAAGACGTCGCGGAACTCCTCCGGCTTGTTGGCGAGCTGCTTGAGGTACCCGGTGCCGCCCGGGACGGTGTCGTAGACGTAGAGGTGGCGCCGGCTGAGGGGCCCCTCCTTCGTCTCGACGAGCGAGGAACGGAGATGGTCGACCTTGCCCCGGAAGTGGAGGCGCAGCCCGAGGTCAATGGCGGCCCTCAGGGACTTCACGGCGTTGTCGTCGCTGGACTTCGCCAGCGGCAGCAGCATCCGGACCGCCTCCGAGGTGAACTCGCGGTAGAGGTAGACCACCGAGACGTAGGTGTCATCGCTCTCGGACTTGATCTCCTGGCAGCGCGGGACGTGCAGGCCGACCTTCGACCCATCTCGACGGAGGCGCCGGATCTCGTTGGCCTCCTGCACCTTGCCGCAGCTCCGGCACATGGAGAACCCGTGGCCGTGGCGGCGTTCGCCGGCGACCTTCTGACCGGAGGGGTTGTCCCCCCGTTCGCCGAAGTTCACCTCGCGGAACGTGCAGCGGCGCAGGTGCTCGTAGGCGAAGGGGAGGACGGCGTCTTCGACCGCGTAGGCAGCCCCCACCTGGTCGCGCTCGAAGGCCGGGAGGTAGTCGCGGTCGAAGAAGTGGCGGTCTCGCTCGTCGGCGTCGTCGCCGATCCGCGAGCCGCGTTCGCTTCCAACCGCCAACACCTGCTTGAGGCGGATCATGGGGCGCCGCGACCCGACGTCGGCCCACATGGCCGATCCGCACGACGGGCACGGCGCCTCGGTCGTGGACGCCTCTGCAACCGCCATGTGCGTGCAGTCCGGGCAGACGCGCCAGTGCTCGATGGGCGAGGCCGACAGGTCGACTTGGTCGATCTTCAGCTTCTTGCCGTCGGCGTAGAACACGGCGCTCGGCGCGAACTCGGCCAGCGCCGCCGCGGCCGGGCGCATGTACTCCGTGACGACCGGCTCGTTCTCCTCGTCCGGGGCAGTGTCCGACCGGTAGAGGACCGACTTCAGGGTGACCCCCTGCTCGGGGAAGGCGTAGTTCGGCAACACGCCCCGGTCGGTCAGGAATCCCAAGTTGTCGCCGTCACGGATGCCGTCGCGGATGCGGGCGAGGGCCCGCTTCTCGGCCTTGAGCGCCGTGACGCGCTCTTGCAGGTCCAGGGGCGGCGGCACCATGGCCTTCGCCTTGGTCTCCATCGTCGTGCAGGCCGAGATCCGCTGCTGGACCGAAGTCACCTCGTGGGCGACGTCGGCGTACTCGCTCGCCACCAGGTGGGTCAGGCCCTCCCTTTCGCCGCCAACGGCGAAGGCGTGCAGGATGGCGGTGGTCTCGCTGTCGTCCCGCACCCGCGGGAACAGGCGGCAGAAGCCCTCGAACAGGCGCTCGGCGTTGGCCTGCACGAAGTCGAACCAGTAGAGCGGGAATGCATTGCGGTTTCCGGCCTGGATGGCCTTCAGGGCGTCGCCGACCTTGCCGTAGCCCCTGATGCCCGAGCCCTGCTCCGCGACCCAGCAATCGAGCGTGTAGGCCGCGAACTGGCGCCGAAGGATGGCAACCGCCTTCAGGTGCACGCCGGGCGTCTTCACCTTGCCGGAGATCATCTCCTGCGGATCGACCCAGTACCACATGTCGTGCGGCCGTCCGTTGGCGACGGTCACGTTCAGCGAGTTGCCGTCGCGCCGGCCGGTGCGCCCGATCCGCTGGACGTAGTTCTGCTGCTCGGGCGGGACCGAGCATAGGACGAGCGTCGAGAGGTCGCCGATGTTGATGCCCATCTCCAGCGTCGGCGTCGCCGAGAGCAGGTTCGGGTACCAGGTCCGCGGGCTGCCGGTCATGAACCGGCTCTCAACCCGCAGGCGCTCCTCCCGGCCGAGTAAGCTGGTGTGCTCCGCCGCGAGTACCCGCTTGATCCGCCCCTTGGTCAGCAGCGAGGTCCGGTAGCGGCCCCGGTCATCGGCCGTATCATGTTGCAGGGCGCCGTCGCAGCCGACGCGGGTGCAGCGCATGCCTGCCCAGGCGCCGCCGAGCGCGGTAGGTATGCGATGGTCGTTGCCGCAGGCGTTGCAGCGCAGCAGAGCGGTCTCTGAATAGGCACGCACCGCCTCCGGCCGGAGGCCCCAGGCCGCGCTCACCGACGGGTCCCGGCCAGTGCCGATAGCGACCCGCTCGACGACGCCCTGGTGCTCCAGAACGCGGAACAGGAGAGCGTAAGCGTCCCGGTACAGAGTGCCGGTCAGCGTGAGGGCGTGGTCGAAGCACTTGTGGAACCAAGGCACGTACCAGCCGCCGACGGCGTCGCTCGCAACGGGCTCGAACCCCTTCATCACTCGGTTGGAAGGGAAGACCGGGCGGGGCGCCGACGGGGCGTACTGCGGTAGCGACTTGCCGTTCTCGTGCGCCCGGGTGACCGCGAACCAGTTCGCCTCGCGCTGGGCGAACATCCGGGTGACGTCGTCGAACACCGCGCCGCGGGCGCGCATGTGATCGAGCGTGCCGAGGACGAAGTGGCGAACCTCGGCTTCCGTGAGGTGGGCCGGCATCCCGGCCTCGTCGCCCATCCGGGCCATGAAATTGCCCAGCGCCCGCTCGACCAGCGCCGGTTCGACGTGCGGCGCGACGAGGCCCGTGCGCTCGACCGTGGCGCCGAGCCGCGACCGGAAGGTGAGCTCCGCGAGTGCTTCCCAGGTCAGGCGCTGGCCGAGGTACTTGGGTAGCAAGCTGGTCCTGTCGAGCATGTCCTCTGACAGAAGAAGGCGGTAGTCCCGTCTCCACTCCATGTCGGCCGGAAGGTAGGTCGCCACGAAGTCGTCGGTGCCTTTGCCCGGCCCGAGCGCACGGTGTAGGGCCCCAGGCACCTCGTCGAACAAGGTCTTGAGGTCGGTATCGACCTTCTCACACACGAAGCGGGATAGACCGGCCCGGAAGACGTTCGTGGCGTTCCGGGCCTGGAGCACTGCGGCGCGGTGGGCGGCGTCCTGCACCGAGTCCGAGAAGGTCAGCAGCTTCGGGTCGTCGTTGTGCTCGGAGCCGAAGATCGTGCCGGTCATCCCGGACACAAGGGTCACTGCCTGGGCGCCCAGGATGCCCATGCCGCTCGGGCTCCCGCAGAACGGGCAGTCATGATCGACGCGGAAGCGCTCGTCGGTGAGGCGTCCGGGCTTGTGGATGTAGGCCTGGATGAGCGCGTCCGGCTCGGCCTTGCAGGACGTGCAGCCTCCCTCCGGCTTGGCTTCCGCCTCGGTCGGCACCAGGCACTTCGTGCAAAGCCAGACCGGTCGGGTTTGGCCCACCACCTTCCGGGTGCGCGAGACCGGGACCTCTCGGAAGACGAACCGCAACCTGTCGGAGTAGCCGAAGTAGGACTGGTAGACGTCCTTTGGCTCGGCGCTGATCGGGCGGCGGTCGTCGTTCGCCAGCGTCGTCGCCCAGCCGGCGCCCCCGCAGGAGCGGCAGTGGACTACCGGCAGCGCGCGCCGCTGCTCGTCGAGGCCCAGGTCGTCGTGGTGACGCAGCAGGGGCGTGTCCTCGACGGTTGCCACCATGCGGCGGAGCTCGCGGACCCAGAGTTGGTGGCGCACGCTGAAGAACGGCAGGGGCACCGGGTGTCCAGCGGCGTCGACCGCGTCCGGGTAGGTGCGGCGGGCATGCGCGATCAGCGCCGTCAGGGTGTCCAGCAGGGCGTCGAGGTAACTGTCGCCGAAAGCCCGGTAGAGGCGGTTGCCGCGCAGCCCGTCGCGGATGGCTACGTAGGAGGTCGGGCGCCCCTGCAGCACCTTGAGGAGGTTCTGGAAGAAGAGGTGGCCGTCGACCATCTCGCCAAGGGCGATCCGCCCCGCGGTCCCGGCGAGGTCCGGCGGCGCCTCGCCCCCGAACCATGCGTGGTAGGTCCGGGCCAGTAGGTCGGCCGGCGCGAGGTCGTCAATGGCCCGGGCAATGCCGAGCACTTCGGTCTCGGCCGGGACATCGAGCGACGAAACCTGCACCGGCTGGAGATACTCCATGACCGATTGCCGGTCCTCCAGCACCACCGCCGCACGGTCGAAGGGCTCGTCGAAGATCTCCTCTGCGTAGGCGACGAGGTCGCCGAGAGCCTCGGGCCCCCCCAGCGTCGCCGAGGTTCCGACGCAGCAGAGATCGCCCCGCCGCATGCCGAGGCGCGCCTTGAGGCGCCGCACGAGGCTCGCCAGATCGGTGCCCTGCGCGCCGTCGAAGGTGTGGAGCTCGTCCACGACGAGGTAGCGGAGGGTCTCGGGGCCGTTCAATGACCAGATCTCGCGCTCGTCAGGGCGGACGAGCATGTAGTCCAGCATCTTGTAGTTGGTGAGCAGGATGTCCGGCGGGTCGCTGACCAGCGCCTCGCGGGAATCGATGACGCCCTCCCTGGTCATCGACGTCGAGGGCTTCTTCGGCTTCTCGTCGGCGTAGATGCCGACCCGCAGGCCCTTGAGCGCCGGATTGTCCGCGACCAGACGCGCGATCCGTCGGGCTTGGTCGGTGGCCAGCGCGTTCATCGGGTAGATGAGGATGGCCTTGATGCCCTTGACGGGCTTGGCGCGCAGGCAGCCGTCGAGGATGGGCAGAAGGAAGCACTCGGTCTTGCCCGAGCCGGTACCGGTGGCGACCAGGGTGGAGAGCGGACGGGCCGCCGAGAGCCGCTCGAAGGCGCGCTCCTGGTGCTTGTAGGGGCGGAAGCCGAGCGGGATGGCGGGGAAAAACTCCCCCGCCCGGTCGCTGCGACGGAACGGCATGTCGAGCGACAGCCAGGGGCCCTTGGCGAGGCTGTCCAGCTCGTCGACGAACCGGTCGACCAGGCCGCGGAATCCCTTGGTCGAGGGCGAGAACGAGGCGCGGAGTTGGTCCTCGACGCCGTTCCGAACCTGCCTGGCGAGGATAGAGGGCAGCATCAGGCGGCCTGCCTCTGTTCATGGGAGGCGAAGAACGCCCAGGCCCGACGATAATCGGCCTCACGGTCACAGGTCACGAATGGAGCCTTGTAGGTGCGGCGGACTTTGGTCTTGCCACTAGGCAGGAAATCGATCATTTGATCGCATTCAAGTTGCTCGCCAGCAGGAAGATTTGCGTACATATCCTCCCATTCGCGTCCGGTCGGCTTCTTCCCGTCTTTCTTGCGCCAACCAATTCCAGTCACGCTTTTAGAGCTAGTCCACACTATCTTCCCGTGCGCATCATACCATGTGTTGCGCTCATTCTCATCAAGAACGTGGAATTGCGTGCGATATATTTCGATTAGCTGATCAAGACTAAGTTCGAGTGCCTGAGCTACTAATACATCTATCTCAACCAAAGCCATCCGGCGTGCAAAATCGGTGCGGATAGCAGCTTCTCTTGTCCACGGTGATTTGCAAGCGCTGTCGTGACTCGCATCAATCGCTAGTCGGGCGTCGTCCGAACTCCATGCTAGGTATTTCAGTTCTGACGCATGGCGATTCCATATGGCTTCGTACGAGCTTGTCAGGCAATTAAGGCGTAGTGCCCTTTGTATAGCTGTGCCACCGACGTTTACCCACGGAAAAAACCTCAAGCTTGACTCACGGAAGTCGGACAACCCCGTCGCCTTGACGATGAAATCGAATGGAAGCGACATCCACAGAGGCAATGCGGAAAGTAACGTTTCCTCATTTTTAAACGCGATGCTCTCTATGCTGTCGACATGCGCCACTCCAGGAGGGATGAGAGCGGCGACAAGTGTTCTCTCACTCAAAACGTCCAGACGCCTTCGAAGTGCAATCCGAAACGGTTCCGTATGTGCAAGTTTATGATCCCAATTTAACCGGGTAATGGCAGCCTTATACTGCATTTTCTCGACGCCAGGAGCGAAATAATTACGTGTGTAATAAATGTCTGGCGTCTCACTTAAATCGACTTCAATCTCCTTCCTTCCGGTTGAGTCGGGGCATTTGAAGAATGGGTTGCCGACATGAAGCAGCGAGCCGGTAAGAATTGCTTGATCGGCGGAAGCAGGGAAAGAGAGTTCGTCCTTGATTGTCCCCCCACGCGATGAGCCGCTTTCGTGCCATAGCGGTTTCATCTGAAAAGGCTGCGCCTCTTCCGAGAAAGTGACTTTGCCGTTTGCAAATTGTCGAAATACGTCAAGAGTTTCAATTGAAAATGGGTACAGAAATCTTGTCTCGGTTGACAGCTTTCCTTCGTCTTCGATTACAGAGGAGAAAACTCTAAGAACTCGTTCGTCCACGCTCACGATGCGCTTCTTGTGGCCACGCGTGTCCCACCCCCCAGACTGCTTCCTGAGGCCGGGCACGGGACCAACTCCGTCATGTTCATAGCATTCATCGACCATAGAAGGCAGGAGCAGGGAGGCGATATGGTCAAATTTTACCTCGGAGCTGCTGCCGCGATATACATTCAAGCTAAAAGTCTTGCGATCTTTTACTTCGGCAAACATGCGCCTTGTTATTGAATTTCGGAAATGATAATGACTCTTAACACGGCTGTACCATGTCTTTCTGAAATTTGAACCGTCTGGATCAGTCAGATGATTGTCTTGATGGATGAGGGCTCCACATCCATCTTTCGATGTGATGCGAAAGGTCAGGTCGATGAAGCCCTTGTAGAGATTTGCTTGCCCTCCACCTAGATGCGGATAGCATGTTGGGGACGCCAAGAAGGATTGCAGGCCGCCAACCTCGACATAGTCATTCAAATATCTACGCTCAGCGCCCTCATTAGATCGTAAAATCCGTAGCTTAGATTTCTCGACTACTGCAGCTTTAGCCTCCCGAATGCCGAATATGGGTTCCTGCTCACTCAGAACATGTGCGTCGATCCAAGTGGGCTTCAGCCAGGGCGGATTGCCGATTACGAGGTCGAATCCGCGTCGCTCCCGCATGACGTCCGCAAATTCCAAGTCAAAATGCATGAAGCGTCGGCTGCTAGCGACATTCATAGCAGTCGGCATCCACGGCGACGCCGCGATGAGCTTGTCCACGTCGACATCGCTGAAAAGATCGTCCCGTCTGAGGTCGACCACGCGCTCCTCGGCACGGAATAGCACGCTCGCGCCCTTCTCGGCCGGCAAGGTAATGGTCTCAAACAGGCGCCCCTGCGGCGAGCCCGTCGCGAAAGCGTTGATGGTTACGCTCTGCCCCTCGACGCCTTGCGTCAGGACGAGGTCGAGATCCTGGAAGAACTTAGTGCGGGATGGCAGCAGACCGGCCTTGTCGACGGGCCAGAACCAGAGGGCGCACCAAGCGTCCATGGCAGCCCGCAAACGCCGCCATGCCACCGAGTTGCGCACGCCCTGGCCTTGGAAGGTTGCGAGCCGCCGGATCTTCTCCTGGAAGTCAACGTGCCTCTCGTCGCCCCGCGGCGCCGACGGCCAGATGGTGATGTCGTCGTTCACCTCGCCGCGCATCTCGTGCAGCCGGTCGGCGACGTCCTCGAACAGGGTATCGACCGTGGCTGAGAGGCGGCGCACGGTCGCGGCCTCGTCGGCATCGAGCGGGCGCACGAAGTCCTTTCGCCACTCGGCCATCGTCTTCCAGTCGTCCGGGGCGAGCGGCCGAACGATGTTGACGTCGTAGGCGCACATGCCGGGGTCCGGCAGAAGGAAGTGCCAGACCTCGTCGGGCGCGCGGTTCTCGCCCGACCAGCCGATCTCGCGCGGCTTGCGGCTGTACCAACGGTCCTCCTCCTTGCGCGCCGTCAGCGACACGCCTGGGAAGACCGCGCGGCGGGCGCCGACAAGCGAGTTGCCGGCATGGACCTGATCCTCAAACCACGGCGCGAAGCCGCCGGCGTGCAGGCAGTTCAACCAGAGAGAGACCTGCCCGAGCTCGACCGCGACCGGATTAAGGTCGACGCCGAACACGTTCCGGTCGGCGAGGAAAGCCCTGACCTTCTGGCGCTCGTAGGCGTAGCTCTCGTGCGGGATGCGCTGCCCGACCTCGGCCTGCTTGAGTTCGAGGTACCGGTCGGCGAGCTGGTTCACGACCTCGACGAGGAATGCCGCGGAGCCCATCGCCGGCTCGACTACCTTCAGCTCCAGGATGTCGTCGGCGGTCTTGCCGGCAAGCAGCTCCTTCAGCGCGTACTTGACCAGCACGCGCGCCAGCGGCTCCGGCGTGTAATACGAGGCCGAGTTCTCGCGATTGCGGCCGGCTAGGCGGTAGATGAACGTGCCGCGCGGGTAGGTCCGAGGCACGTTGTCGTCGTAGACGAACTCGCCTTCAAGCGGCGTGGCGCCCTGGACGAAGTCACCGGCCCGGCGCTTGGGCGCGAAGAACGCCGCCTCCAAGGGGCCCGGCGCCGGCTTCCCGGCGGGCTTGAGCTCGATCAGGTCCTCGGTGGCGAAGAACCCAGAGAACGAGAGCAAGGACTCATAGACGGCGCCTAGCTGCGAGATGCCGAGCTGGGCATAGGAGATGCGGCCGCGGCCACGACCGCGCTCCCCACGCGAAAGCGACAGGAGCTCAATGACCTGCTGCATCTTCTCGTTGCGGAAGCGCAAACCACCGAGATAGGTGCCGATGGCGTCCGGGTCGAACAGGCGCGCCCTAACTGCGTGGAAGGTGAACGCCTCGCCCTCGCTCCGAGCTGCCGGTGTCCCTTCGAAGACCAGCGCGAACAGAGCGTCCAGCGTGTCCGAGATGTAGTGACCCTCTCGGTCCTCCTCGGTTTCAAGAGGCACCAGTTCGAGCTCCCGCAAGCTCTCCAGGCTGTAGCCCGTCCGGTACGCCTTGGCCTTCATCGGCGCGAAGCCGAGCTCCGGGCGCGCTTCGATGAAGAACAGGAACAGCAGGCGGTACATGTACCGCAGGCACTCGGTCGTCAGCCGGTCGGCGTCGAGGAGGTTCTCGCCCGAGAACACACCCTCCTTGTTGGCGCGCCGCTTAGCGACGATGAGCTCGGCCGCCTCGTTACCGAGGATCTCGATAGCCTTCCGCAGGGCGAATTTCAGGTCCTGCGAGACGCCGAAGGCGTGGCGGTGGCTCTCCTCGTCGATGCGGTCGATAAGTGGCGTTCCGGAGCCTGGGGCGAGGGAGTCGGCGTGCAGCAGTGCGGCTGTGACACCCAGGGTCGCGCCCTCGGAGCGCCCGAAGATCTCGGCGAACTGGAAGCGCAGGAGGCGGCTATCCGGCCACTTACGCCGGTCGATCAGCACCGCCTGCGAGAGGCTGAGGAGAAGGACGAAGCGCGGTGGCTCGGCCAGGCCGAACACTCCGCGGGTCACGGCGACTTCGGCCGTGTCCTTGCGCCGACGGGCGATGTCGAGCGCGGTCTCGATGTTCTCGAACTGCTCGCACCGAAACCGGACCTGCAGGGGGTCGGTCTCGAAGTCGGCACCGCCCGGCGACGGGACCTCGACCACCCAGACTTGGTCCTCGCCGTTGCCAAGGGCACGCCGGGCGAGCACAGGGACGAGCTTCTCCTCGGCGTCGGGCAGGAGCTCCGACCGGCGCTCGTAGCCGAGGGCGTCCAGGAATTCGTGGGCGAACTCGCGCGCGATCAGCAGGCGCTTCTGGTCGGAACGCTCGTCGAGGTACTGGGCGGATAGGCGGCGCCAAACGGTCCCAACCTTCGCGAGCCGGCGGTTCGGCGGCGTTCCGCCGGCCTTCTCGGCCTCGCGCCAAGCAGCGAAGGTCTCCTCGATGTCACCCTCGAAGACCGTGGTCAGGTAGTGCTCCGAGTAGAACTCGTTCTCGTTCGAAATGCCGGCGAGCGCGATGGGCATGTCCTATCCCCTGAAGACCGCGACGAGGCGCACGTAAGGGTCCGGGTTGTTGGGCGTTTCGCGCGTCTGCTTCACCCACTCCCACCAGCCCTCGAACGTCTTTTGCAGCCGGGCTTCCTGCTCGGCCTTCCGCTTCCGTTGCGGGGCCGTGGGCTCCATGCCCTCGAAACGAAGCTGGAGGACCTTGGCGTGGCGGGCCCGAAGCGCGTCATGCCGCTCGGCCAGCTCCAGCACCTCGGTGTCCATCTCGCCCTGGTACCGCTTGCGGGCCCCGTGGACGAAGTCCTGCGCCCGCTGCACCGCCCCCGCCACCTGGGCCTGGAGGTCGTCGACCTCCGTTGCGCCCACGTTCGGGATGTCGCCTACGCCCAGGTTGATGCGCTCGATGAAGTCTCGGACGGGCTCGACGCTGGCGAAGGCCCCGTCCCGGAACAGGACCACGGGCCACTCGTCGACGAGGGGCTGACCCTTCAGGTTCGGGACGACCCCGTTGAACACGAACGCAGCCTCGTTCCTGGCCATCCGACCGACGAGCCGCCCCACGGGCGCCGAGCGCCGCCCGAACACCCCACCAACCTTGTCGGCGAGCCAGTCGACCGCCGGATGCACGTCCCAGAGGTACTGGAGATCCGGCCAGCCACCGCCCGCCCCCTGCCGAGACGCCTTGATCCGGTCGTTCAGCAGGGACCGGTTGTCGGTAAGCCGCAGCATCTGGTCCTGTGCCTCCGCGTCCGGAGGCATGAAGCGAGCGTTGATCGCGCGGGTGGCGCGTCCCCCGAAGTCGGACCGTTCGCGGAAGTCGTCCGGGATGGGTAGGCTGAGGACACGGTCGCGCTCGTCGACCTCGCAGTTGGCTGCCTTACCCATCGCCTCCATCCGCCGGAAGGCGGCGACTGCGAAGGCGAACGTGTCCGGGAACATGGATGGCCGACCGCCTTGGCTGCCGGTTTCGGGTGCCTTCGGCGTCGCCTCGGCCTCGGCGAGGCCGAAGAAGGCTTCCAGCGAAGCGTAGGGGTCTTCGGCATCGGCGTCCGCCATCGCAGCCGCTCTCGCGTCCATCTGGGCCGAGAACGCCTCGGCCGTGATGCCGCTCTCGATGGCGGCGGCGACCACGTCCTCTTGCTCCTTCTCGTCGTTGGTGCCGAGGAAGGCTGACGGGTCGCGAATGTTGTCCTGAGCCGCCTCGTCCTTCTCGACGAGCCGCTCCAGCACCCGCAGGTCGCCCCGGACCTTGGGCTCGGCCGGCTCCGCGACGAGGTACCAGATGTGCGGCTGCCGCTCCTGCCCGTAGCGGTCGATGCGGCCATTACGCTGCTGGAAGGTGAGCAGCGCCCACGGCAGGTCGAAGTGCACCAGCTTGTGCGAAAGGTAGTGGAGGTTCAGCCCCTCCGAGGCCATGTCGGACGCGAGGAGGATGCGGACCGGCGACTTCTCAAGCCCGAAGTCGCGAACCAGCTCCTGGGCCCGGATGTCCGCGTCGGTGCCGGAGGCGTGCAGCGTGCGCACCTGCTCTTCCGATAGGTCCAGGTCGCGACGAAGGTGCTCGGCGAGCCACTCGATGGTCGCGATCCGCTCCGAGAAGACGACGATGCGGTCATCCTTCCGGCGCGCCGACCACTTGATCTCCTTCAGCAGGCGCAGGAATCGCCCGTATTTCGAGAAGGCGTCCGCGTCGATGGCATCGACCGCCGCCAGCAGGTCACTCAGGGCCGTACGATCCGCCGTCCCCGCAGGTGACGCGTCCGCTTCCAGGGTCTTGAGGCGCTTGCGGACTGTCTCCGCGCAGGCCGCCGGGCTGGAGAACAGGGCCTTCTCAAGCAGCGTCTTGAACAGCCGCTGACCCTCGTTGCGTGCGCCCTCGTCCTCTGCCAGCGTGAGCCGCGCCAGTGCCTCGTAGGCCGCCTCCTCGGCCGGCGAGGTCGGGAAGGCGAGGCGCGTGGTGGCGCGGTCCTTCACCTTGCTCTTGATGGCGGCCTTGACCGCTGGGGTCGTACGGAAGCGCCGGACGAATAGGCCCTTGATGTCGTCGGGTCCGTAGTTGTCGGGGTCCGCGATGGACGTCGGGTCCAGCATGCGCATCAAGCTGGCGAAGCTGCGCCGGGACCCATCATGAGGCGTGGCCGAGAGCAGCACCAAGGCGTCGGAGCGTGACGCCAGCCGCTCCGCCAACTGGTTTCGCTGGCTGACGCCGCCGGCCCCGCGGCGCTCGGCGACGTTGTGGGCCTCGTCGATGACGATGAGGTCCCACCAAGCCGTCTCCAGGGCCGTGCGGTACTGGTGGTCGTTCTTCAGCGTATCGACTGAGACGATGGCCTTGTCGAATTGATCGAAGGGGTTGTGGTTGAGGGGGATGCGGGTCCGGATCTGCCGAATGCGGGCGCTGTCGATGCGCACCAGCGGGATGGAGAACCGCGTCCAGAACTCCTGCTGGAACTGGGTGAGCATCGCCTTGGTGGCGACGACGAGGATGCGCTTGGCCCGGCGTCGAAGGATGAGCTCGGACGCGAGCAGACCGGCCTCCAACGTCTTGCCCAAGCCAACGTCGTCGCCGATCAGGATGCGCGCCCGCGGGGCGCCCAGGGCGAGCCGCACAGGATCGAGCTGGAAATCGAGGTCGTCGATGGCCGCCTTGCCGGCGACCTGGATGGCGGCGCCGGTCGGCGCGGATTTGCGAAGGGCAGCCTCAAGGTGAAGGAAGGTATCGGTGTAGGCGGGGGAGCCGTCGGCGACGAGGGTCACCTCGGCCGGGTCGACGACCTCGATGCCTTTTCCCCGCCTGCGCTCGACGTCCTCGACGAAGATGGCTTCCTTATCCCGGACGAGGCCGGACAGCCCGGTCGCATGGACGAGCGCACCAGAGACCGGGTTTTGGTCGACGTGGGCGACCACCCACTCGGCATCGCGGACGCGGATGCGGGCGCCGGCGACGAGTGAACCTCGCGACATGAAGGGCGTAGCCTATGGTCTGGAAATGGAAGCGGTGGTCGAAGAGGCATTCGCCGCTCGGCCCGGGATCGCGATCCGACGTGTCCGTGGCTGGTTCAAGCGCTTCCCCCTTACGCGTAACACTCACGTGAACTCGTAGCGATTGCCACCGGATTCGTCGACGCTTTGCAACTTGGCAGAAACGACCGAAGCCGCCGGTGAAGGCTTTCCTGAGAAGGTGTTGCTGGACCGCCCAGGGCATCCGCCGCGGGCCTTGAGCGCGACAGAAGGCGGAGCGGAGGTTCCGGTCGGAAGGAGTCAGCTTCGAAGTCCAGGGCTCTTGCTTCGTCGGCAGACAATGGAGAGTGGTCGTTTGGCGACGACCTCACGAAGTCGCCTGCCGGCGAGACCGTACTTCGACATCCAGACCGCCGAATGCGGCTCACCACTCTCGAAAGGGATCCACAGGCACAGGCTCATAAATTGCTGAGTTCGTCTGTAACGCTTGACGCCATCGGCGTCGGTTGCCAGTTTGTTTCATACCTGGGCGTTCAATCGTCCCATAGCGAGACCAGCGTGTCCCATTCCCTGCGCCTCATACGGAAAGCCTCGGCCCACGGCCGACCCTGGCTTTCCCGATCCGCCCAGCAGGGGGCCTGACCGACGCACGACGTCCGGCGGCCCCGAGAGAGGCCACATGTCCGACGTCACTACCGACCGCGTCGACGCCCGAACCGCTTCAGTCCGCACGCCTTCCCAGTCCTTCGCCGCGCCTCCGCCGGACACCGAGGACCCAGCCCGCCAGGTGGGGGAGATCTTCCGGCGACTGAGTGGCTGCCAATCCACGTATGGCGAGACGGCCTTTGCCCGCATCGTCGCTGCCGTCCTCGTCGCTCTTGGCAGGGCCGCCATGGAGGAGTCCGAGTTGCAGGCCCGACGCCTGCGGGAGCGGACCGCGTCAGCAGGCCCCGGCATCAAGGTCTCGGCGACCGCCCGTAGGGTCGATTTCGACGGCTGGGACCCCGGCGAGCGCGACTGACCCGGCCAAACCCGACACCTAAGGAGCACCATGCCCGCCCGCACGAAATGGATATCGCGCACCGCCGGCCGCTTTCCGAAGCCGCCGGCCATGCCCTGCCTCACCCGATCCGAGACACCCCCCGGGGCCTGACCGACGCGCACGGACGCGCACGGCGGCCTCGTGACGGAGGCTGCCATGACCAGCACTAAGAAGACCCCCTCCTCACTGCTCGATCACGCCCGCCGGTCCGCCTGCCGGGTCGAGGAAATTGACTTCGATCACGGTCTTCCGGAGGTTCCTGACGCCGAAGGGGACGCATTCGGCAAGCCGGGAGACCTCCTGGCGACCGCCTCCGTCGGCACCATCCTCGCGACGGCGATGCTGCTCGACGCCCTGGCCGCGCCAGAGCGCCGCCGCCTCATGCGGCAGCAGGGGCTCGCGATGGTCGTGAAGGTGCCGGCCTCGGACTGGATGGAGCACGTCGGGCGGTCGCTTGCCCGCGTGCATTCGTGGTCGGAGATTTTTCGGAGGGTCGGCGGAAGCCGCAGCGGCGACAAGCCCGATATTGGCAACGACAAGGTCTGCGACCGCCTCAGTTCGGGCCGTTCGGTTCTGGGGGTATCAACGGCACCGGAGCGTTATCTTCCCTCCGCTCTTCTGACGTCGGCGGACATCCGCGTCGAATTGGGTGCCCCGAACCGCGCGGTCATGGCCCTCGTGATCGACCTCGTGACTGGCACCCGGCCCCGGAAGGTGCCGCCGGGGCTCGGGCACGGGCTTTCCCTGACCGAGCTTGCCTCCTGCATCCGGAAGGGAAGCACCGCGGCCGCGTGCGTCCGCAGGCTCAAGGAAGCGTCTGCGTTGAAGTTGGGCGGCGTCGACCAGAACCTCGATGCCGTCCCGTTGCTTGAAGATTGCCTGGGCTATGGGGACGCCCAGTCATGGGGTCTACAGTTGGTCGAGGCCGTGCGGGAATACCAGCGCGGTGAGCGGGATTGGAGTACCGTCGAGGATCGTAATATTGTATTGTCTGGCGATCCAGGTGTAGGAAAGACTAGCTTCGCAAGGAGTTTAGCTAAGTCTGCGGGCATCCCGCTAATCACAACATCTGTCTCCTCGTGGTTCGCTTCTACGGGCGGCTACCTCCACGATATCTGCAAGGCAGTAGATGCGGTGTTTGACCAAGCCATCGCCTGTAGTCCCTGCGTCCTGTTGCTAGATGAGATCGACCAGATCCCGAACCGTGCGACCTGCGATAACCGAAATAGAGACTTTTGGGGGCCCGCGGTCGCTCACGTTTTGCTGGCACTCTCGTCAGCTACCTCCGGTCCGAGCTCACGGCTGATCGTCATCGGGGCGACCAACTTCCCGAACCGGCTCGACGAGGCCTTAGTGCGCCCTGGTCGGCTGAACCGGATCGTGCACATCGAGCGTCCGGACGTGCCCGCCATCGCCGGCATCCTCCGCCAGCACCTGGGTGGCGACTTGGCAGGCGAAGACCTGATGCCGCTGGCCTCTATCGGCACCGGGGCCACCGGCGCCGATGTCGCCGGATGGGCGCGCAGTGCCAGGATGCAGGCCAGGGCCGCTGGCCGCGGCATGGTCCTCGCGGATCTCGTAGAGCAGGTCGCTCCGCCTGAGACGCGCTCGCCGGTTCAGCTTCTCGCGGTCGCGAGGCACGAGGCTGGGCACGCCGTTAGTCACCTCTTGCTGCGTCTTGGCGAAGTCGTGATGGTCTCCCTGATCGAGAAGGGTTCGTTCTCCGGGCGGACCATCGTCCATTTCGAGAACGCGTCGTCGATGGATGCCGCCAGCTTGGACGCCATGGTCGTCTCCATTCTGGCCGCCAGGGCCGCCGACGAACGATGGGGCGGCGTCACGACGGGCTCCGCCGGCGGCCTGGGTTCTGACCTCGCGCATGCCACGCGCCTCGTTGCGAGTAAGCACGCGTCCTACGGCCTGGGAACGTCCCTGCTTTATCGCGGCGATCCAGACCACGCCCTCGACCTATTGCGGGTCGATCCGGCATTCCGGAAGGTGGCTGCCCTTACAAAGGGGAGCCCGATGACCGATGCCCTGTTCTCGCCGGCGGCGGCTCGCAACGCCGCCCCGATCGCCGAACTCCTCAAGCGCGTTCTCCCGCCCAGCGGCCTCGTCCTCGAGATCGCGAGCGGGTCGGGCGAACACGCCGCTCACTTCGCTCGTGCGCTACCCGCGCTCGTCTGGCAGCCCAGTGATCCGGATGAAGCGGCCCGTCGCAGTATCGTCGCCCATGCCCGCGCCGCCGGGCTGGCGAACATCCGGCCGCCGCTGGCGATCGACGCGACCCATCGGCCGTGGCCGGTGACGCGGGCGGACGCGATTGTCGCGATCAATATGATTCACATCGCCCCCTGGGAGGCGACCATCGGGCTGATGGCTGGCGCCGAAGCGACGCTCCCGGAGGGCGGTATGCTCTACCTCTACGGTCCTTTTCGGGAGGATGGCGGGCACACCGCACCGAGCAACGCCGCGTTCGACGACCGCCTGCGCGCGAGGAATGCCTCCTGGGGACTCCGCGATATCGAGGCGGTCGCGGCCGCCGGCCGAGCGCACGATCTGCATCTGGCCGAGCGTGTCGCAATGCCCGCCAACAACCTCAGTCTGATCTTTCACCGAGGCCGCCGAGGCTCCGCCGTTGGCGGGGAGTCTACGCCTTGACCGCCTCGCGCCCGACCAGCGCGGTCATCGTCGGTGCGTCCGGCGGCATAGGCGGTGCCTTGATCCGCGCGCTCGCCGAGACAGCGGCCCACGCGCCGATCTTCGCGCTCTCCCGCTCGGAATCGCCGGTCCCACAGGGTGTCCGGCCCCTTCCGATCGACCTGAGCGACGAGGCGACGGTTGCGGCGGCGGCGGCCAGGGTCGGCGAAGCCGGACCGGTCGGCTTGGTCATCGTCGCCACCGGCCTTCTTCACCGGACAGGCGTCTCGCCCGAGAAGACGGTCAGGGCGCTCGATCCCACCGCGATGGCCACCATCTTCTCGGTCAACACGATCGGCCCTGCGCTCGTCGCCAAGCATTTCGTGCCCCTGCTGGCGCGACGGGAGCGATGCGTGTTCGCGGCCTTGTCGGCGCGGGTCGGGTCGATCGGCGACAACCGACTCGGCGGCTGGTACGCCTACCGCGCCTCGAAGTCGGCGCTGAACCAGATTCTGCGAACGCTCGCGATCGAGGTTGCCCGCACGCGACCGGAGGCGATCGTCGTGGGCCTGCATCCGGGCACGGTCGCCTCCGGCCTGTCGCGGCCCTTCCGGCCGGACCCGACAGCCGACGGCGTCTTCTCACCCGAGGAGAGCGCGGCGCACCTCCTGCGCGTGCTGAATGGCCTCGGCGCGGACGACACAGGCGGCGTCTTCGCCTGGGACGGCTCGCTGATCCCCGCCTGAGCGGGGTCTCGGCTCGAACGGATGCACTTGGGCGACGCCCTAAGATCGCCTGGAGCCGGGCTCGCTTCCGACATGTGCCGCCAAGGAGCCTCAGGTCTCGGCCGGAAACCGGACCTGCGGCTTCGGACCCATTCCAGCCATTTCAGACATTCCGCAGCGTTTTACCAGTGGCGTCGACAAGCCGTATTCAGTTCTGCCGCCCGGGATCGGTGAGTGGTTCACAGACTTGGGACGGCTCCCCTCGTTTGACACCGTCCGGGCGAAAGGACGCCGCACTCGGCTGCGAGATAGCCGACCGGGCGTTCCGTCAGGCACCTCGACGATCGCCCAGCGGCACGGATCAGCCCAGCCTCGATCGGAGCGCGAGGCCGGCACGGCCGCAACACGAAGGCCAAGCCGAACAGATTGCGGGCCGACACCGGATCGACGATTGCGAGCCCCTCGGCCGCGAGGCCGCAACACGCTGTCGTGTCCTGCGCCATGAGCTGGACGTGTGGCTCATTGCCGGCTTGCGCGAGCGCGTCCTCAATCGCCTGCTGGAAGACCCCGTGGGCGGACACGATCCCGGACTCGCCCTTGCTCGAAGAAGGCGCCAGCGGCGTCGTCTTGCGGTCGCTAGGATCGGGCCAGTGGCGCGTCCGGTGGCAATCCGGGCTTGAGGGCCGCCGGTTCGATCCGCGGTACGACCCTGCGCGTGCGCCGAAAGCCGGAGAACCTGCGCTCTCGCGCGGCCTCGGTCGCGGGCAGGGGTGATGTCGGCGTCGACCCACCCGCCGTCCGGCGGCATGCCGGTGAAGAACCGCCCATTCAGAACGCTGAGCAGCCCCGGGCCCGGCGGGACGGGGCCGAGTCCGCTGCTCCGCTGCGGGAGATGGACCATGAGCCAAAGGATGCGGGCGCAAATCAATGGGCCGCTACCGGCGAACGGGTCGATCAAGGATGTGGAGCCGAAAGGTGCTCCACCTACAGTGCGGCGCCGCCCCCATCGAAGAGGATCGCTTCGAGCCTTGCGGTGTGGCTGGACCGCCACACCACAGCGGCGCGCCGAGCAGTCGACGAATGTACCCGCTGCTGCGCTCTGATCTCCGCTGCAGAGATTTCAATCGCGACGCAACGACTTGGTCTGAATTGGCGGATTGATTTTAGAAAAATTCGCATGTGCTGCCTTCCATTTGACCTCTACGGCAACTTGATCGAATCCTGGTGAAGTGATTGATCGGCCACGCGTTGTTCTGGAGGTGAGTGGAGCCGGCGTCATGCAGCCGATATCGATCGATGCGCTCCATCGGAGCGAGAGCGTCAAGCTCCGGCGATTCCTGCTGCGCATGCTCGGCAATCCGACCGACGCGGCCGACGCTCATCAGGAAACCTACCTGCGCATGCTGGCGGCGCTCTCGCGCACGCAGGTGGAACAGCCGCCGGCCTTCCTGTTCCAGATCGCCCACAATGTCGCCCTGCGGATGCGGAATCGGCAGCGGTTCGAGGGGACGTTATTCAAGGACCTGAACGACGCGGATCTGGCGGGCATCGTGGACGGCTACGCCCTGCCGGAACGCCAAGTCATCGCGAGGCAGGAGCTGCGGCGCCTCGCGGCGGCTGTTGATGAACTGCCGCCTCGCTGCCGGGAGGTGTTTCTGCTCGCCCGTATCGACGGACTCGCGAACGGGCAGGTCGCGTCCCGGCTCGGCATCAGCCGGAACATGGTCGAGAAGCACCTCATCAAAGCACTTCTGCACTGCCGCCGCCGGTTCGGCGACTGTTCGTGAGGCACGACGTCAGGAGTTCGGCGTCTCGATGATCCCAGTTCACGAGACCACACAGGCTGGCGGCGCGGCACGCTCCTCACCGGGGCGAAAGCCGGCTCGGCGCAGGAGTGCGCGGCGGGATAGAAGCTCGCAGCCGAGCCCTGTGCGACCTTGAGGGAGGCGCTTGTGGGCGCGAGCGATACATCCGGCGCGTCGGGAGAAGACTGCGAGGATCCGGTCTACGAGGCCTCCGCGGGCTGGGTCGCACGTCTCTCATCGCCGGATGCGACGTCGAGCGACCGGCAGGCCTTTGAGGTCTGGCGCTCCGCCGATCCGAGCCACGGAGCTGCCTACGCCGAGATGGATGCGCTTTGGCGCAAGCTCGGCCACGTTCCCGACCCGCGCCAGCGTCGCCGGCTCCCGAAGGGACTCGCCGGCCTCGCGGCTTTGGCCCTGTCGGGCGCCGCTCTCGCCTACCAGTTCGGCCTCGTCGATCGGGCGCGGGCCGATCTCTGGAGCGGCGTCGGCGAGATCACGCACGCGACCCTGGCGGATGGCAGCCGCATCGACCTGAACACCGACACGGCCCTCGCCCTCCGCTTCACCGAGTCCGGGCGCGAGGTCGAGATCCTGCGCGGCGAGGCCTTCTTCGAGGTCGCGCCCGACCCGCGGCGCCCGTTCGTGGTGTACGGGAACGGGCTGCGCGCGCGGGCACTGGGCACGCGCTTCTCCGTGCGCGTCGACGGGGTGGAGAGGCCTGTGGACGTGGCCGAAGGGCGCGTCGAGGTCACGGCGTCCGGCCGGCAGGTACAGGTCTCGGCGGGCGAGGCCGCTCAGCTCGCGACGGGGAGCTCCCTGTCGGTCGTCAAGGCGGATGTGGGTCGGACCACGGCCTGGCGGGAGGGGCGTATCGTCTTCGCGGGCGAGCGTCTGTCCGCGGTTCTGGCCGAGTTGGGGCGCTATCGTCGCGGCCGGATCGTCCTGCTCGATCCCGCCGCGGGCGAGCGGCGTGTCACGGGGGCCTTTGACCCGCACAACACGGACGATGCCTTGAACGCGATCGCCGCGACGATGGGGGTGCGCGTCACCCGTCTGACTCCCTTCCTCACCCTGGTCGGATCACCGCCCTGAGCGGTCACGAAAAAATCTCACGCTTCGACGTCAGGACATCGCCGCCTCGTTGATCTCAATCAGTGAGGGACGAGAGCGCGCGAAGCGGGCCGGCCTCTCGAGCGGACAGATGGGGCGTCGGATGGCGGTGCGGATGCGGGGGTATGGCGGCGGCGAGCGACGGGCAAACCTTGCCCTGGCCGGTGTCTCGGTGCTGGCGATGGTTCCAGCCGCTGCCCAGAGCCAGGGCGCGGACCGCACCACGGCGGGCGCGGTGCGCCAACCGAACATCATCGCGCTCGCGTCGGAGCCCGAGGCGCCTCGGGACGCGGCACAGGTCCGGCTGTCTATCCCGCAAGGCCCGCTCGAGGAGGCGCTTGTTGCCTTTACCGCCCAGGCCCGGGTGAAACTCGTCTACGCGACCGCGCTGACGGAGCGGCTGACGACGCGGGGAGTCGAGGGCGCGTTCCGCCCCCTCGAGGCGCTGGGCAAGATTCTCGAAGGCACCGGCCTGACCTACAAGGCGGTCGGCCCGTCCACGATCACCCTCGTGAACCCGCGCTACGTCCAGCTCGGGGAGGATACCGGTCATGCGGTAACTCTCGAGGAACTGAGCGTCGAGGGTCGACGGGCAGGCCAGGACGCGCTCGCAGGCCTCCCGCCAGCGAGCGGGACCGTGGGCCAACCGCCCGTGCCCTACGCGGGCGGACAGGTGGGCACGGGAACGCGCATCGGCTTCCTGGGCAATCGCTCGATCCTGCGCACGCCCTTCAACGTGACGGGCTATACCGAGAAGCTGATCAACGACCAGCAGGCTCGCTCGCTCTCCGACGTCGTGCTGAACAACCCGTCGGTGCGCAACGACGCGCCGCCCTTCAGCGAGCGCGATTCCTACTTCATCCGAGGCTTCTCGGTCACGAACCTCGACACGGCCTTCGACGGACTGTTCTACCTCGCCAATCCGCGCCGCACCTTCACCGAGGGACTGGAGCGCGTCGAGATCCTGCTCGGGCCCACCGCACTTCTCAGCGGCGGCACCGGCCGCGTCGGCGGCACCATCAACCTGATCCCGAAGCGCGCCTTCGATGAGCCGCTCACGCGGTTCACGACGACCTTCATCAGCGATGCCCAGATCTGGACGCATGCCGATATCGGTCGCCGCTTCGGCACCTTCAACGAGTGGGGCGTGCGCTTCAACGGCGCCTACCGCACCGGCAACACGCCGCTCGACAAGAACGCGATCGAGGTAGGCGTCGCCGCCCTCGGCCTCGACTACCGCGGCGAGCGTTTCCGCGCCTCGGTCGACCTGAACCACTCCACCCAGAACGTCACGGCGCCGACCTCGCTGTTCAACGCGGTCGCGCCGAACATTCCGGTCCCTCGAGCGCCCAACGCCCGGCGCAACACGGCAAGCCCGTTCGAGTACAACGACAGCCGCTACAACATGGCGGCGGGACGGATAGAGTATGACCTCCTGCCCGAGACCACGGTCTACGCCGCGGGCGGCCTCAGCCGCTACAACGAGGACTTCCTGACCTCGAACTACCGGGTTACCAGCGTCACCGGGCTGGCGTCCAACTCCCTCGCGATCCAACCCCTTGAACTGGAGGGCTTCAGCGGCGAGGTGGGCCTGCGCTCGCGCTTCCACACGGGCTTCGTCGGGCACCAGTTCAACGTCGCGGCGAGCGAGGCCGTCAACAAGAACTACTCGCGCGGCTTCGTGCCGTTCGCCCTGCCGACATACCCGGTCAACATCTACGACCCGATCTCCCTGCCGTTCGGCTCGGTTCCGACGATCAACTTCCCCCGCTCCGAGCGGCAGCCCCTCTTCACCGAGCTCTACGCCCGCAGCGTGGCCATCGCCGACACCCTGTCACTCGGCAACGACCGCTTCCTGTTGACGCTCGGCGGACGTTTCCAGGAAATCGACCTGCAGAGCTACGCCACGCGTCCGGGCCCGACCCAGGGCACCCTGGCCACGAGCTACAAGGAGAGCCGTTTCAGCCCCGCCTACGCACTGGTGGTCCGGCCCACCGAGAACCTCGCCTTCTACGGCAACTACATCGAGTCCCTCGACGCGGGCCCGAGCGCGCCGGCCACGGTGGTCAACGCCAGCGAGGTCTTCGCGCCCGTGGTGAGCAGACAGAAGGAGGTCGGCGCCAAGTACGATTTCGGGACCGTCGCGGTCACGGCCTCGCTGTTCGAGATCGAGCAGCCGAACGCCTTCACCGACAACGCGACGAACCGTTTCACCCTGAGCGGGCTCCAGCGCAACCGCGGGCTCGAGCTCAACGTGTTCGGCGAGCCGACACCCGGCGTGCGGCTGCTGGGCGGCGTGACCTTCATCGACGCGACGCTGGTCAACACCGCCAACCGCCAGTTCGACGGCAACACCGCGCCCGGCGTGCCCGACACCGCGATCAACCTCTACGGTGAGGTCGATTTGCCGCCGTGGCTGGCGCCGGGCCTGACGCTGACCGGCCGGGCGATCTACACGAGCCGCATGTTCTACAACCAAGCCAACACGCAGTCGGTCCCGGACTGGACGCGCTTCGATGCCGGACTGCGCTACACGTTCGAGGGCGCCAACGGAAAGCCCGTGGTGATCCGCGCCACCGTCCAGAACCTGCTCGACGATTCCTACTGGGCCTCGGCCGCCCGCGGCTATCTCGCCGTCGGTGCGCCGCGGACGTTCATCCTCTCCGCCCAACTCGATTTCTAGAGAAGCCATCCTGCCTGTGGGGGCCGGTCTGATCCACGCGCCCCGGCTTCCGACTATCGATGGCGTGGCTGCACGCCTGGTCCGGGCTCGTGGTGGGCTGGGGTCGGCGGGGACGTGGATCACGAGCGAGCACGCGTAGAACAGAGCGCCCTGTTCGACGTGCCAAGATCCCATCATCTGCGTCGATCCCCGCCTCACAACGGCAGTCAGTCACTTCGGAAATGCCGCCGCAACAGCCGAGCCTTTCAACGAAATCCACCCTTTGCAGACCTTCGGGCCGCTTCAGCCGAAGGCCCAGCCGGGTGGGGAAGGCGGCATTCCCAGGGCAGACCGCACCGGACCGCATACCCCTTGGAAGCGGACCCGCGAGTGCCGTCCCGCTCTGCCTCTCCGCAGTGGGATGGGTGAACCCAGCGTGTCGCCTCCCGTCGGCTCAGCGTCCCCCGCGCTCCGGGGGCGGACGGTAGGCCTCCGAGGGAAGGTCGCGCGACAGGCTCTCGCCCGTGCCGCGCCCGGGCGCGGGGCTCGGCATCTCGGGCGAGCGCGGCGGTTCGGTGATGTAGCGCTGCGCGCCGGGCGCGGCTGGCGCGGGCGCGGGCTGGGCGGTCGGCACCGGGGTCTCCGGCGCCGTCGGGGCGAGATAGCGGCGGCCGGCATCGCCCGGCGTCGCCTGCGGCGGCGGCGGCACGAGCGGCGGGGGCTGCTGCCGGGCCGTGGGTGGCGGAGCGGGCGAGGCCTGTCGCGGCTCGGGCCGCGGACGGGCCTCGGGTTCCGACGGAGCGGGACGGGCCGCTCGCGGGGCGGCGGGTTTCGGACGCGCGCGCCGGACGGCGGCCGGCGGCCGGGCGGCCGGGCCTGGGCCGGCGAGGCCTGCGGTGCCGGGCAGCGCGATGGTCATGCGCTCGACGGCGACGACGAGGTCGGCGAGGCTGGCCTCGGCCGTGCGGCAGAGCCGGATCCGCAGCGAGAGGGCACGCCGTCCCGTCGCCGCGGCGGACAGGGGGCCGAACAGGCCGCCGCCAGCCACCTGAGTCCCGTTGGCCGGCCGCTCGAACCACTGCCACGCGTAGAGGCAGTCGGTCCCGAGGGCGAGGCCGACCGGGCCGTAGGCGTTCCGGCGCGGCACGGTCTGCACCCGCAGAACCTGCCCGGGAAACCGCACCGCGATCTCGCCCTCGATGCCGAACTGGCTGGGCTTGGCGAGCCGGGGCGGGAAGGCGAGCAGGAGGTCGCCGGTCTCGTTGCGCAGCGCGATCTCGGCGTGGTTGCGCCCGTCGCCGCCCGCGTAGCGGATGCGCTGGTCGAAGCCGTCGCGCAGGCGCGTCTCGATCACCGCCTCGACCGGCCCGGCCCCCGGCAGGCGCAGGGCCGGCGCGGGCTGCGCCGCCGCGGGCCGGGCCGCCGAGAGGGCGAGGACGACCGGTAGGACGAGAGCGCGCAGGCCTGGTCTCACGGATAGCCCTTGTCGTTCGCGGCCGAGGGCTCGGAGGTGGCGCGGCCCGGCACCGAGAAGCGATCGCCCTCCGCGGTGGAGCGGCCGCGCTCGGCCTGCTGCTCCTGCCAGAGCGTGCCCTGCGGCGGCGGGCCGAGGGTCGCGGGCTTGTCGAGGCCGTTGTAGCCGGGCAGCAGGGTGTAGCCGTAGCGCTCGTAGGGCATCGCCCCCGCGCCCGGCACGCGCCGCGCCACCAGGGGCGGGCTCTGCACCGCGGGCTCGCGCGCGTAGGTGCCGGGCGCGGGCGCCTCCGCGAGCGCGCGCTGCAGCGAGCTCGGCGGGTAGCGCAGCGGGTTGTCGAGCGGCACGGCGAGCGGGAACTCGTTGCGCTGGACGGCCGGCGGCACCGCCTCGGCCCGGCCACCCGCGTCCGGGCGGGGCACGCGGCCGTAGGGAGTCTGGGGGTCGGGCCTCTGGGGGTCCGACCGCTGGGCTTCCGGCCGCGGCGACTCGGCGCGCGACTCGGCCCGCGCCGCGGTGCGGCCGCCCGGCGCGGGCGCCGGCAAGCTCGCGCACGGCAGCGGCGGTCCGCCCGGCTCCTCGCGGAACAGCATGTCGACCACCTTCGGGAACAGCCCGTCGTAGCGGTTGACCACTTCAAGGTAGGGCCGCTGGCGCTTCAGCCGCTGCAGGGTGAGCGCGTAGCCGAACACCGTGCTCTCGCCCGGCAACCAGGCGGCAGCGCGCTGAAACCATTCCAACGCCGCGTCGAACTGGCAGGAATTGTAGGCGTACCACGCCAGCCCCTGCGCGCCCTCGCCGGAGGCCGTCGCGTTCACCACCCGCGCGTAACGCTCGATCCGGGCGGGCTCGATGAAGGGCGGGTTGGCGAGCGTCAGCTTCCGCTCAAGGATGTCGATGAATAGCAGCTCGTTGCCGACGAAGCGGTCGCGCCACGCGTAGGCGACCTCCTCGGCCTCGCGCATCATGTTCAGCTCGCGCAGAGTGTGGGCGAGGCCGTGCGCCACCATGGCGTCGCCGCCGCGCGCGATCGCCAGCTTGAACCATTCCAGCGCCTCGCGGAACTGGCGCCGCTTGTAGGCGTACCAGCCGAGCAGCCCGGTCTGGCTCGGATCACCGCTCTTGCGGGCGTAGACCTGGAAGGCGGTGAGGTCCGGCAGCGTCGGCGTCTGGGCCGGCTCGTCGTGCAGGAAGGCGGCGATGCGCGCGCGCGTGATGTCGAGGCGGATCGCGTCGAACTCGGAGCCGCCCTCAGCATCCGGACGGCCCGGATCTTGGCGCCCGGGATCTTGGCGCCCCATGGCGATCAGGCGCTCGGCCTGATCCATCTTGAGGTGGGCCATCGCCTTCTGGATCGTGGCGAGGCGCGCCCCCGCGTCCCCGCTGCCGTCGAGCACGGACTTGTAGAGGTTGAACGCGTCCTCGGCGGCGCCGGTGGCAGCCAGCGCGTCGGCGATCGTCCAGATGCTCTCGACATCGGCGGGGTCGAGCGCGGCGGGGTCGGCGCGGTAGAGGGCCACCACCTCCTCGGGCGTCCGGGCCGCGGCTCGGACGCTGCTGCGGAACTCGGCCCGGCGGAGCTTGCGCGCCAGTTCCTCGGAGGGCTGCCAGGCCGGATCGACCGAGCGGCGGGCGCTGATCGCGGCGCGCAGGTCCTGGAAGCGCCCGGCGGTGAAGAGGTCCCAGAGCGGGGCCTCCTCGGGCGGGCTCGGTTGGAGGCTGTCGAGGTCGGCGGGCTCGCTCCAGCCCGGGTAGAGCCGCTTCAGCCGGGCGATCTCCGCCCGCATGCGGGCGGTCTGCTTCTGGGAGGCGTAGTAGCGAAGCGCGCTCTCGTCGACCATGCCGGGGGTCGTCGAGGTCTCGGGATCGACCACGATGGCGGGCGCGCGGGTGCCGTCGCCGTAGACGACGCGCGGGGCCGCCTCGCCGCCCGCCGGGCTTCCGGCGGGACTGGTCTGGGCGCCAGTGGACGGCCCGCCCTGGGCGACGACCGGGAGCGCCCCGGCGAGCACGAGGGCGAGGGCGAGGCCGGCCCGCAAGGTCACGATCTGAGGCATGACGGGTAGCGCATCCGGGCCGCGATCAGCGCGAGCAGGTGGAGGGTCGTCGGATAGTAGTTCTGGTTGTCCTGCACCGTCCGCAGACCCTCGGGGAAGGGCGTGCCGTCACGCGCGCAGGCGACGAGGGCCGGCAGCGCCGTGTAGCCCGGCTCGCTCAGCCACTCCACCGGCCGGCCGTCCCGCGTGTCGACGATCGGCAGGCGCTCGCGCTCGATCCCGCCCCAGAGCGCCTGGAACGGCGCGTAGTCCTCCGGCCGGCCGATGCCGCCCCAGGCGAGGTAGAGGGGGACGCGGATCGCGTTGTAGGAGAACAGGGGCGGGAAACCGTCGGCCGGGCGCAGGGCCTCGTCCTTGGCCGAGACCCACTCGGTGGGCAGGCTCGCCGGGCCGAAGCGCGCGGCGCGCAGGATCTCGACGCCGCTGCGGACCAGCGCGGCCCAGTCGTACTCGGGCGCGACGATCGCGAGACGCTGGAAGGCCGGAAAGACCCAGTAGGACAGGTTCACGAGCGGCCCGTCCGCGCGCTCGCGGGCCGAGAAGCCTGTGACCGCTGGCAGCAGCAGCGGCCCGTGCTGGTCCTTGAACAGGATGGTCTTGCGGCCGAACTCGACGGCGATGCGGCGCGCAGCCGTGCGGTAGGACGGCTCGCCCCAGGCCTCCGCCGCCTCGGTGAGCGCCCAGGCGACGAGGATGTCGCCGTCGGTGGCGTTGTTCATGTCGGAGACGGCCGGGCGCTGGTCGGGGGCCCAGCGCCAGGCGATGAGCTCGTCGGTGCGCACCATCAGGTTGGCGCGGGTCCAGCCCCAGATCCGCTCGAAGGCGGCACGATCGTTGGCGGCCACGGCGAGGAGCAGACCGTAGCCCTGCCCCTCGCTGTGGCTGATTAGGCCGTTGGCGGTGTCCACGATGCGGCCGCGCTCGGTCACGAAGCGGGCGCGGTAGGCGCGCCAGCCGGGATCGTCGCCGAGGCTGCCAGCGAGCACCGGCCCGGAGGCGGGGCGGTTCTGGGCCTCGGGCTGGGGTGCACCGGGCACGGCGGTGGCGGGCGGCACGATGACGGCCTCGCTCTGCTGGGCTCGCGCGGGAACGCCCGCGAGCGGGTGTGCGACGAGAAGCGCCGCGAGCAGGGCGCGGGCTCGGCGGCCCGCGCGGCATCCGGCGAAGGGTCTCGGGAGGCTCACGCGTTCCTCCGGCCGAGCTGGCGCACTAGGGCGGTCGTGGCGAGGCCGAGGCAGAGCGCCATGAGCAGCGTCATGCCGACATAGATCCCGGGATTGAGCGAGAGCCACGCGGCCGAGACCAGGCGGAGATTCGCGAGGCTGCGCGGCTGCGTCTCGATCAGTCCGACGCCTTTGGGCTCGACGAGGCTGAGGGTGCCGTCCGAGGCGTCCAGGAAGGCGGCCTGACCGACGAGGCGGGTCCAGACCACGGGATCGACCAGGCAGGAGACGGAGGCCTTGAGCATCGACGGGTTCGGGGCGGTCACCAGCACCGTGGTCTCGTCCAGCTGCGTACCGCCCTCGGCCATGATCAGCGAGGCGCGCGGGTTGAGCGGCACCGAATCGGGCGGCGGCCCCTCGACCAGGCCGGAGACCGTCTCGCGCGCCTGCCCGAGGCGGCGGACGAGGCCCTCCCAGGCGCCGACCAGCACGGCCGGCAGCGCGCTCGTGCCGCGCACGGTCTCGTCCCAGCGGGCGATCAGTTCCTCCTCGCTGGAGGCGGCCGGCGCGACGCCCGTTCCGAGGGCTGGGGCTGGGGCCGGAACAGGGGCGGGTGGCGCGGCGGGCGCGGAGGTCTGCGCCGCCGAGGCCATCCGCAGCGGCGTGGCGGAGGGCGGCAGGGCGCAGCGCATCGGCAGGTTGCGGCGCAGCCGGTCGAGGGTCAGCACGCCCTCGGCCCCGAAGGGACCGGGCGTCGCCACGGTCTCGGCCCGCCCCTCCCAGATCCGCCGGACCTGATCCGGGTCCAGCCCGACCGCCTGGAGCGTCACCGGGTTGAGCGCCCGCACCGGGGCGACGACGAGGCTCGCGCCGCCGCCCGCCCGCTCGTCGGTGGCGACCTCGAAGTCGATGACGCGGCCCGCCGCGATGGCGAGCCGCGCCGCCAGCGTCGCCGCGGCGTCCGCCGAGTCGCGGTCGGGCGTCGGCAGGACGAGGCGCGGGCGCGCGCCCGGCGCCAGGAAGGGCACGGCACCGGCCTTCACGGCAGCGAGATCCGGCTGGCGCACCGCCCGGGCGAGCGCCGGGACGACGAGCCGCGTCCGGTCGAGGAAGAGGAAGCGGGCCCGTTTCATCGCGGGCGCCAGCGTGTCGCAGGCGCGATCCGCGAGCGTCGGCAGCTGGGCGCTGATCTCGACCCGGTTCAGGCCGGGCCGCCACAGGCTCAGGGGGAGCGGGAGGGCGCTGTCGTCGAAGACCTCGCCGCGGCTGTAGGGCAGCGCCACGCTCGCGGCGTTGCGGCCGTTGATGTCCACGACGATCTGCGCGCTCGGCTCCAGCCCCGCCGCGTAGCCGCCCGCCAGATGCAGCATCACCTTGCCGTAATCCGCCGGGACGAAATCGGCCGGGAAGCGCACCTCGAAGACGACCCGGAGCTGCCGGCCGTTGAACTCGCGGGTCGCGACCCCGAGCCGCTCGAGCGTCAGGTTCTCGCCGCCGCGGATGGGAAAGCCGCGGGTCGAGACGGTGAGGTCCGCCCCGGCCGGCGTCCCGGCCGGCCCCTCGCCGGAATTGCCCGGCGCGGCGAGCGTCGCGATGGCCTGGCGCACGTCGGCCGCGCCTGGGCCGGTGACGACGAGGACGGGCGCCCGGCTCCCCCGCTGCGGCAGCAGGGCGAGGCGCGGCCCGGTGATCGGCCCGATCTCGTCGAGCCCCTCGTAGCCGCGGATCTCGGCGGCGGTGCCGACGAGCAGGTTCACGCCCGTACGTCCGTTGAGCGGGGCGCCGAACGTCACGGCGGGCCGCGCGAGCCGCCCGACAAGAGCCACCGCCTGAACGGCGCCGATCATCCGCTCCAGGCGCTCCAGGCCCGGCTTCTCGGTGAGGATGACGCCCACGGGCAGCGCGCCGCTCTCGTCGGGCTCCAGCGCCGCCAGCGTCTTCAGGTCGAGATCGCCCGCGGGCGGCACGACCAGGCCGGAGCGGGAGGGATCGATCTGGGTCCAGAGCTCGTAGGTGGCCTCGATCGAGCAATCGACCCGGTGGCGCTGGCTCGCCCCCAGGGTGACCGCGTTGTAGCCCGCCTTCAGCAGGCCCTCGGGGATCGCGAACTCCACGACCTTCACGGCACCCGGCGCCTGGATGCGGGTCCAGCCGACCTTCTGGCCGTTCACGCTGCCGACGAGTTCCGAGGATTCCGGCGCGACCGAGATCGACGAGATGTAGGAGACGCGCAGCCGCGCGCTCCCGCGGGCCTGGGCCTCGGTGAGGTAGACCGGAAACGCCAGCGTCGCCTCCTCCCCCGCCAAGCGGTAGCCCCGCGTTCCCGCGGGGAAGCGCCGGGCGGGTGCGATGGCCGCCTGCGCGGAGATCCGGCGCTCCGCCTCGGGCGCGGCCGGCCGGCCCGGCGCGGCGGGCGGCGGGGACGGACGAAGCGCGTCGCCGGACGGCGGGACCGTCAGGCGCTCGGCCGGGCCGGCCCCGAGGAAGCTCTGGGCCGCGGCTGGGCCGCCGGTGAGCCACGCGGCGGGCCAGGCGGCGGTCAGCCCGGCGATCACGACCGCTGCGCGGGCAAGAGCCCCGACCGCGCTGCGGCCGTTCCTGGATGGGGCGCGGATCCTCATCGCACCCTCACGCCGCGCCCGTGCGGCGCCGGTCCTGGCCGGCGAGCGCGCGGTCGTTCTCGAAGTCGAGCATCAGGCGGACCCAGTCGCTCTCGGCCTCTGCCGGTGCGCGGGCGGGCTCCGCGGCGCGGGCGGCCGGGATCGGCGCGGGAGCCGGGTTTGGCAGCGGCGGACGCGCTTCCGGGGCCGCCGGCTCCGGCACGTCGTAGGTCGGCGGCGCGACCCTGGCCTCGGCGGGTGCCGCCTCGGAGACGATGGGCTCGCCCGCGAAGGCGTAGCGCACGGCCCGGATCGGCTCGACCAGGCCCCACCAGACGAATTGCAGCGTGCCGGTGAAGAGGTCCTTGTGCCGGCGCCGCCGCATCTGGAAGCGGCGCATGGCCTCGGCGTCGCCGTACATCAGGCCGGAGAGCGCGACGTAGTCCTGCGCGCGCAGCGCGCCGAAGGCGAGCCGGCAGACAGCCTCGTCGCCCATGCGATCGACCGGGCCGAGCACCACCGGCAGCGCGCCCGCGGCGCGCGCGCCCGCCACGGGGACGACCGCGAGGCTCCCGGGGAGCGGCCGATGGCCGGCGCCCGCGCCGAGGGCGGCGGCCGGCATCCGCACGGTGCAGCCCTCCGCCGAGACGCGCTCGATCGCCACGTCGACGGCCCGGCCGCCGAGCGTGAGGTGCCCGCGCCGGCTGATCGGCAGCGAGGGCATCCGCTCCAGCTGTCGCCGCTCGGCGCAGACACCGAGCGCGGCGCCCGCGGTCAGCAGGTTGAAGAAGTTCCACAGGCCGACGACCAGCATCAGGTTCGTCACGCCCGGCTCGAACAGGTAGCGGTAGGCCGCCACCGCGCAGCCGGTCGCCAGCAGGGCGTAGACCGCGAAGAAGGGGCCGGCGAGCGAGGAGAGATGGTCGTGCTCCAGCGTCGCGCCCTTGTTGGTGACGTTGAAGGTCGGCTTTCTCGGCGACCAGATCACCGAGACGATCGCCTTCGACAGGTAGAGGCCCTGGACGTACTCGTAGAGCTCCGAGACGAAGGGCCAGCGGAACTTGCCGTAGACGTAGTTCTGCATCATCAGGTTGATGACGATGTAGGTCGCCGTGTAGGCGATCGACTCGTCGACGCTGGCGACGAAGATTTTCAGGTCGAAGAAGATGTGCAGCAACGGCGCGAACATGAAGATCAGCCGCGGCACGGGGAAGAACCAGAAGGTCATGCTCGACAGGTAGGCGATCTTCTGGATCGGCTTGAGTCCCTTCTGCAGGACCGGATTCTTCAGGAGCAGGATCTGGAACATGCCCTGGCACCAGCGCGAGCGCTGGCCGATGAAGTCGGTCAGCGTGTCGGGCTGGAGGCCGGCGATCAGCGGCGTGTCGACGTAGGCGCTGGTCCAGCCGCGGGAATGCAGCTCGAAGGCGGTCTCGCAATCCTCCGTGATGGTGATGCCCGAGAACCCCCCGGCCTCATCGAGCGCCGTGCGGCGCAGGAGCGCCGCCGAGCCGCAGAAGAAAGAGCCGTTCCACTTGTCGAGACCGCGCTGCGTCACCGAGTAGAACATCTCGTTCTCGGACGGCATGCGCTCGAAGGTGCGCAGGTTCCGCTCGATCGGGTCCGGGTTGAGGAAGGCGTGCGGGGTCTGGACGAGGAACAGCTTCGGGTCCTCGGCGAAGTAGCCGACCGTCTCGCCGAGGAAGGAGCGGAAGGGCACGTGGTCGGCGTCGAGCACCACCACGATCTCACCCCGCGCGTGGGCGAGCCCATTGTTGAGGTTGCCGGCCTTGGCGTGCTCGTTGCGCGCCCGCGTCAGGTAGCGGCAGCCGAGATCGGCGCAGAGCGCCTGCAGCTCGGCCCGGCGGGCCCGGGCTGCGGCCGCCTTCTCGGGCGTCGGGTCGGCGCATTTCTGGTCGGTGCCACCGTCGTCGAGCAGCCAGACGGTGAGCTTGTCGGGCGGGTAGTTCATCTGGCGCGCGGCGGCGAGCGTCATCGCCAGGATCGCGGCGTCCTCGTTGTAGCTCGGCACGAAGACGTCGACGGAGGGCAGATCCGCGGCCGCTGCCGCGGGCGGCGGCCGGCGCCGGAGCGGCTCGGCGTTGATGATCAGGCTGACGAAGAGGATGAAGACGCAGTACAATTCACCGACCAACAGCAGCAGCCCGAAGCCGAAGCTGACCGGGTCTCCGGGCGAGGGCAGCGTGTCGGTGACGCGCCACAGGATATAGCGCAGCACAACGAGGCTCCCGAGCGCCAGGAACACGAAGCGGCTGCGCGGCCCGTCGAGGAAGATCCAGAGCGCGATCATCGCCGCCATGGCGGCAAGGCTCATGGCGAGCTGGTTCTGCGTGCCGACGGGCTGGCTGAGCAGGACGAGGCCGGCCGCCGTCACCCCCATCCAGGCCAGCCACCGCACCGCCCACATCACGCCCGCCGCTCCAAGACCGGAGATCGCCTCAACATCAGATTATGTCGCTTTGTCGCTCAGGGGCCATATTTTCTGTCTCAACCAGAAGATACCGACCCATCTGTGTATGCACCAGTACCGAGCACCCGGCCCATGCCTGGTCAAGCATGGCCGGGTTAACAGCATTTTTCGGCACCGACGTAAAGGACAGGCGCTGAGATATAAGCGGTGCATGGTGGAAAATACTTTACTTGCAGAGGGCTGCGACCGCTGTTCATGCAGCGCAGCACGGCGCTCGATACCCGCAGGGCGACCAGAATCGCGACTTGAACAACCTAAAAAGGTATTTTGTCGCGCCATGCGGACGGCGTTAACCCGAACTTAAGCGGGTTGGCCGCCTCGTGGGACACCGGAAGCCCGAGGGCCTTCACTCAGCAAACCGTCCCGGTGCCCCCGTATGCTGGACTCCGTCCGGATCCCGCTCAAGGTTCTGAACGCGGCCCAGCTCGCCGGCATCGCGGCGGCGGCCTTCGCGCTCGCCTGCCTGGCCGCCGGCCTCGCCGTACCCGACCGCATCGATCCCGATGCCGGCGGGCGCCGGGTGCTGGAGGCCTCGCGCAGCTTCGCCGAAGCCGTGGACGAGGCGCTGACCGGCGCCGTCACGGACGCGCGCAACGTCGCACTGCTGCTGCGCCCGGACGATCCCGATCTCACCGAGGCGGCCCGCGCCGACCTCGTCCGGGACTGGCTCGCCCTCAACCCGCGCTACCGCGACGCGGTCCTAATCGGCCTGGACGGCACCGTGCGGACCGCGGGCGAGCCGCGCCGCCTCGGCACCAGCGTGGCGCGCGAGCCGTGGTTCGCGCGGGCGCGTAACGCCGTCGCCGTCGTGGCGGGCCCTGAGGCGGACGCGGCCTTCACGGTCGCGCTGGCGCTCGGGCCTCCCGGCCGCTCGGACCGGCTCCAGCTTCGCGCGGCCCCCGTCCTCTTCGAGGAGATCGGCGCCCGCGTGCGCCGCGCCCTCGCGCTGCCCGCCGACCTCGTCTTCACGGTGACGGGCGCGGACGGTCGCGCGCTCGCAGGCAGCCTGCCGCCCACCGACGACCCGCGCCCGCACGCCGCGACACCCACGCGCGGAGGGCAGGATCTCGCCAATCCGGGCTGGCTGGTGACGGGCTACGGGCCGGTCGCGGAGCGAACCGGCTCCGCGCCGGACGGGCGCGTCCTCGGCCTCGGCCTCGCTCTTGTGCTCGCGGCCGGCGCCCTCGGCTGGATGCTCGGCGGCCGCGCGGCCCGCCCCCTGGCGCGTCTTGCGGACGCGCCCGCGGGGAGCGAGGCGCCGGTCTCGGCCGTGCGCGAGATCGCGGCCCTGACAGGCTCGTTGCACGACCGGGCCCGCAGCGCAGACACGCGGCTCGCCCGCGCCGATACCGGCCTCGACCGCGTGCGCGGACGGCTCCACATCTTCGAGACGATGTCGGGCTGGACCTGCTGGGAGATCGACCCCGAGACCCGGCAGGTGATCTGGTCGGACCGCGAGGAGGCCGGGACGCCCGCCGACCGGGCGGCCGACCTCACCGACCTGGCGGCCCGGTTCGAGCCGGCCGACCACGCCCTCCTCGACCTCACCCTGCGGGCGGCGCTCGCCGCCGACGGCCCGCACGACGCGGTGCTGCGCACGCGCCCGGATGCCGACGGAGGAGGCGCGCGCGTGCTGGTGCGCTTCCTGCGCGGCACCGACGCGGCGGGCCGCGCGCGCGTCCACGCGCTCAGCCGCGCGCTCGACACCGCTGCCGACACGCCGGCCGGTCTGAACGAGCGCCGCCGCAGCCATGTCCTGCGCCGCGTCACCGACGGCATCGTCCACGATTTCAACGACGTGCTCACCGTGGTGCTGGCCAATCTCGGCGTGCTGCGCCGCCGCCCCGGCCTCGACCCCGAACTGGCCCGGCTCGCCGACACGGCGCTCGCGGGCGCCCAGCGCGGCGCCGCCCTGACCCGGCGCATGCTGAGCCTCGCCCGGGGCGCGGAGGAGGGCATCGGCGAGAGCGACCTCGCGGCCACCGTCGCCGCCTTCCTGCCGTTCATGCAGGGCAACGTCCTGCGCGACGCGCCGGTGATCGACCGCGTCCCCGCGAACCTGCCGCGGGTGCTCTGCCCCGAGCGCATCCTGGAGATCGCGCTCCTCAACGTCGCCTTCCACGTCCGCGACCACGGCCTGCACGGCTTCGCGGTCGGAGCGGCCGAGCAGCTGGTGGGCGTGGAGACTGCGGACGACGCGACTGCGGGCGCAGCGAAGGAGCCGCTGGAGGGCCCGGCCGGTCCCGGCCTACCCGAGGGCACCTACGTGCACGTCCTGCTCGCCAGCGGGCGGCGCCAGCCCGGCGAGCCCGCGCGCGCGGTCGGCATGGACGGGATCGAGACCGCCGCGCGGCTGATCGCCGAGGCCGGGGGCGTGTGGCGCCTCCTCTCGGACGGCAGCGAGGAGGGCTTCCTGGCCGAGATCTGGCTGCGGGCAGCGGAGCGCACCGCGCCGGCCGAGCCGGCCGCGTGGGCCAGCGCCCTGCGGGTCCTGCTCGTGGAGAGCGACAGTCTCGTGCGCGCGAGCGTCGCCGAGGCCCTCGCCGAACTCGGCCACCGCGTCACCCAGGCGGCCTCGGGCGAGCACGCCCTGGCGCTGCTCGCCGAGAGCGACGCCTACGACGCGATGATCGCCGACCAGTCGATGCCGGTGATGACCGGACTGCAGCTCGCCGCGGCCGTTGTCGAGCGCCATCCGGGCATCCGCGTCATCCTGGCGAGCCCGCACGGACACCTGCCCGCGGCAGGCCGCCGGTTCCTGCAGCTCGACAAGCCCTTCCGGCAGGAAGACCTCATGGCGCTGCTCGGCCCGCCGGAGGCCCGCGCCGCCTGAGCGGCGACCGCACGACACGGCTGCGCCGCGTCTGGATGGGGACGGTCCCGGGCACGCCGCTCCGGTAAATCTGCGATGCCGGCAAGTCCGCGACGCCAATGCTTATTCCGCCGCGCGACGCGAAGGTATTACGCCAATCCGCACGCGACTTTTCTCGATCCGGAGAAAGGCTTGTTAACCGTCATGGCGGAGAAATCGGTGCGTTAGCGTGTGCGTATCCGGGAGCGAGCGGCCGTGGTTTCTCCACACCGGGATCAATCCGTCCGGGCTTGCCTAAGGGCCGGCCTCGCGGGACTCGCCGTCCTCGCCGCCGCCTCGGCCGGCGCCGCCGACCTGCCGGTCTCCTCGGGCGGTGCCGACTGGTACACCGGCGCGCAGGCCCAGGCGGTGGACGACAGCTGGGCGGTCGCGGTCGACGGCTCGACCAGCATCACCTCGAACAGCTCGGCCTTCGGCTCGGTCACGGTCACGGCGGCGCTCGGCGCGCCGCCCACTCAGAGCGGCGCGCGCGTGCGCGTCGAGGGGATTGCCGGCACCTATTCCTACCCGGGTCAGCAGGTCGCCTCGCGGGTGACCGGCTACCAGCAGGAAGGCTCGCTGATGGGTGGCTACGAGTGGATCTGGCGGGACGCAGCGCTTGCCGGCTTCATCGGCTTCAACGTGCGCAGCAACCAGCTCTCGATCCTCGATCCCGGCAACCCGGTGGTCGGCACCGGGATCGGCTTCCGGGTCGCGGGCAACTTCTACGCCAACCCGACCGACCGGACCATGGTGTCGGCCTACGGCTCCTACTCGACCAAGTTCAACGCCTACTATTCCCGCTTCCGGGTCGGCTACATGGTCGCTGACGGCGTCTATATCGGGCCAGAGGCACTATTCCTCGGCGACGATTTCTTCCGGCAATATCGTGTCGGTGCCCACCTGTCAGGCCTGAGCTTCGGCCCGGTCCAGATGTCGCTCGCCGTCGGCTACGTCCGCGACCGGATCCAGGGCACGGGCTACTACTCGAGCATCGAGGCGCGGGCGAACTTCTGAGGGCTACGACCGCCCACGTCCTGCATCGAGGCCGACGTGCCGAAACGGCGCCAGGACCAGCGCCAGGAACGGCTCGCATCCAAAATGGGACCCGCCTGGAGGGCAGAGATCCGGTCCCGAGTCTCCGGCCGCCCTTGAAGCGGTGCGGGGATGAGGGGGGTCAGCTACGCAATCTTAGGTTGCATTTCATAGAGACTGTCGTTCGCCGCGCCCGCCCCTTCTGAATTGTGGCCGGGCTGACGCCGTAGCATCTGGCAGCGGCTCTTACGCTTTCTGACGTCGCTGTATCGCGCGAGAGGGACCGCCTCCGTCGCGCGGGCGCTGCCGTGGCAAACTTGGCCCGGAGCCCGCACCCCCACAGCTTGATGGTCAACCGTACTACCACATCACGGGAACCAACACCGATGATCGCCTGCCCCACACGAGGGACGGCTCGTGTAAAACAATGGAAACCATGCGTTTCAATCGTTTCCGTTTCCACTCGAAACAGCTTCGCGCAGAGTACTTTCTCGCTGCACCGTCGGGGCACACAATGTCTTACAGAGCCGCCCCCGATCGGCCCGAATCAGGAGACATCTCGATGAGCTGGCACAGTGCCGACGACCCGATCCCGGGCGACCATTTCAGCTGTGATGCGATCAGGACCCTGATCGTGCCCCGCTCGCGCGATCTCGGCTCTTTCGCCGTGCGCCGCGCCCTTCCGTCGGCCGAGTGCCGGATGGTGGGGCCATTCATCTTCTTCGACCAGATGGGACCGTCCGAGTTCCTGCTCGGTCAGGGCATGGACGTGCGGCCTCATCCGCATATCGGGTTGTCCACCGTCACCTACCTGTTCGACGGCGAGATCATGCATCGAGACAGTCTGGGCACGCAGTTGCCGATCCGGCCGGGCGAGCTGAACTGGATGACGGCCGGGCGCGGCATCACCCACTCGGAGCGCACCGCGCCGGACCTCCGGCAGACCGGCTCGCGGCTGTTCGGCATCCAGAGTTGGGTCGCCCTCGATGCCCGGGACGAGGAGACGGCGCCGGGCTTCGAGCACTACGACGCCGCCGCGCTGCCGGTCCTCACGGGCGAGGGCAAGACTGTCCGGCTGATCGCGGGGGAAGCGTTCGGAGCGCGCTCGCCCGTGCGGACATCGAGCCCGATGGTCTACGCCGACGTGTCGTTGGCGGCTGGCGCCGTCCTGCCGCTCGACCCGACCTACGACGAGCGGGCGATCTACACGGTCTCGGGTGCCATCGACATCGCCGGCGACGGCTTCGGCCCCGGGCAACTGCTGGTCTTCCGCCCCGGCGACCGCATCACCGTGCGAGCGACGGAGGCCGCCCGCTTTATGGTGCTCGGCGGAGAACCGATGGACGGTCCGCGTCACCTTTGGTGGAACTTCGTCTCCTCGCGACCCGAGCGGATCGCGCAGGCCAAGGAGGATTGGCGCCAGGGCCGGTTCGACACCGTGCCGAACGATGCCGAGTTCATCCCGCTTCCCGAGGACCCGCCTCCCGTCCGCTATCCCTGAGTTGACGGGCACGGAGCGCTCGTTCACGCCGGCGTGAACGAGCGCTCCCGCTATGCTGCGTCCGATCGAGGGCGCTCCCACGGGCACGAGGTTGGAGGATGCCATGGCTGTCGAAGCGTCCGGTGCGGGAAGCGATCTCGTCCAAGTCGTCTCCCTGCTCGCGGCAGGCGTCGTCGCCGTCCCGGTCTTCAAGCGGCTCGGCCTCGGCTCGGTGCTGGGCTATCTCCTGGCAGGGCTCGCCATCGGGCCCTTCGGCCTAGGGCTGTTCACGGATGCTCACGCCATCCTCCACGTGGCCGAGCTCGGCGTGGTAATGTTCCTCTTCATCATCGGGCTGGAAATGGAGCCGTCGCGGCTGTGGGGCATGCGTCGCGCGATTTTCGGCCTCGGCCTCGCCCAGGTCGGCGCCTGCATCGCGGCCCTCACCCTAGTCGGGATCGCCCTGAGCTTCTCGGTCACGGTGGCCTTCGTGGCCGGCACGGGCTTCGTGCTGACGTCGACCGCGATCGTCATGCAGCTCCTCGAGGAGCGCGGCGCGCTCTCGACTGCGAAGGGCCAGCGCATCGTCGCCATCCTGCTCCTCGAGGATCTCGCCATCGTACCTCTCCTGGCCGTCGTCGCGCTTCTGGCGCCCGGCGGCGGCGAGGCGAGCGGGATGGAGCGCGGCGTGGCTGTCGCGATCGCCCTGGCCTCGGTCGCCGCGCTCGTGGCCGCGGGGCGCTGGCTGCTCAACCCGCTATTCCGCCTGCTCGCCGCCGCGAAGGCGCGCGAGGTGATGACGGCGGCAGCCCTCCTGGTCGTGCTCGGCTCGGCACTTGCCATGCAGCTGGGCGGCCTCTCCATGGCCATGGGTGCCTTCCTGGCGGGCGTCCTCCTCTCCGAATCGAGCTTCCGTCACCAACTGGAGGCTGATGTGGAGCCGTTCCGGGGCATCCTGCTCGGACTGTTCTTCCTGGGCGTCGGCATGTCGCTCGATCTGAGCGTGATCGCCGCGAATGCCGGCCTGATCGTCGCGGGGGTTGCCGCCTACATGGCCGTCAAGGGCCTGCTCATCTACGGGGTGGCCCGGGTCCTGCGCGCCTCGCACGCCGAGTCGCTGGAGCGTGCGGCTCTGATGGCCCAGGGCGGCGAGTTCGCCTTCGTGCTCTACACGGCGGCCGCGAGCGCGGGCATCATCGACGGGACCACAAATGCCGTCCTGACCGCCACTGTCATCCTGTCGATGGCGATCACGCCGCTGATGGTCATCGCCTTCGATCGCCTGGGCCCGAAGGCTTCCGCGTCCACGGACGGCATCGAGGCGCCCGAGGATCTCGTCGGTAGCGCCCTGATCGTCGGCTTCGGCCGCTTCGGACAGATTGCGAGCCAGCCGCTGATCGCGCAGGGTTGCTCCGTCTCGATCATCGATACGAATCCGAGCAACATCCGCCTCGCAGAGGGCTTCGGCTTCAAGGTCTATTACGGTGATGGTACGCGGCTGGACATCCTGCGCGCGGCCGGCGCCGCAACGGCCCGGGCGATCCTGATCTGCGTCGACGACCCTGCGATGGCCAAGCGCATCGCGGAGATCGCCAGGGCGGAGTTCCCCCTGGTGCCCGTCCTGGCCCGTGCCCGCGACCGGGAGCACGCGGTCTCGCTGATCGAGGCGGGCGTGGCGTATCAGATCCGCGAGACCGTCGAGTCAGCGCTGATCCTCGGCGAGCAGGCGCTCCTGACGGTCGGGGCCGAACCCGAGGCGGCGAGCGCGATCTTAGGGGCAGTGCGCCGCCGCGATGTCGAGCGCCTGGAGTTGGAGGTGGTTGGCGGCCTATACGCTGGCCGAGACCTCATCCAAGGCAACATGGCGGCCTCGACGCATCGAGCCGGTTAGCACTGCGAACGGACCTTGGCACTCGGCCAGGCACCGGACTTTCGCAATTGCGCCGATGCCGGCCATTCGTCCCCCATCGCCGGCATCTCCGAAGCGGACATCGACACAGGCGGGATGACAGGCCTCAGATGCGCCACGGGCCGGCTCTGAGTCGGCTCGCTGCAAACCGCTGCTCTCGATCCGTTGCAGATCCTAGGAAGGTCCGCCGCTTTCGCGGCATCTTGGGACGGCGACCTACGACCGGAATAGGCGGATCTTTGCCGGCCCGCTTTTGGCAAGTGGATTTGACGAACAGGACATTCGCTTGGGTTGCGGTGTTCGCCGGCTTCGCGCCGATGCTGGCCGTTGGGGCGGCTTGACACCGATCCGGGAGGCGGGCCCTCCCCCACGTTCGGCCATCGATGCGTCCGGTCTAGGTCCGAGCGCGACGGGGCCGATCAAGCTCAGCCTTACGGGTTCGCTCATGACGAGGCGGCCCAGTTTTGGTAAGTGTCGCGCCGAAGCGTCGCCATCCGTTCGGGGGTCGCCCGCGGAAAGGACCTTTCGTGGCCTCTGTACCGGCCGACAAGACCCAGCATGCCTTCCTCATCGGCGGCGGCGCGACCGGCCTGCTCATAGGGGCGCGGAATTGGTCCGGGACCTCACTCGGCCCCATCGAGGGTTGGCCGATGACCCTGAAGACGGCGATCAGCATCATGCTCACGTCGCCGAGTCCGGCGTCGGTTCTTTGGGGGCCTGAGCGCGTTCAATTCTACAACGACGCGTACATCGCGGTTGCGGCGTGTCGACACCCAGCCGCGCTTGGCCGATCGGCGGCCCGGACTTGGCGCGAGGCTTACGATACATTCCTCAGCCCCATCCTCGACCGTGTGTTCGAAGGCGAGACGGTCTCGATCGACGAGCATGCGGTGCTGCTGCAGACGCCGTCAGGGCTTGTCGAGCAGCGCTTCTTCACGGGCAGCTTCCAGCCCCTGCGCGATGAGACCGGGACGGTCGAAGGTGTGTTTCATCCGCTCTCCGAGGTGACCGGCACCAAGGCGGCCGACGATCAGCGCCGCGCCGAACGGGCGCTGGTCGAGGGTGAAATCCGCTACCGGCAAATCGTCGAGGACGCCGAAGACTATGCGATCGTGGGCCTCGATGATCGCGTGGGCATCACCACGTGGAACACGGGCGCGGAGGGTCTCACGGGCTTTGCCGGGAGCGATGCCGTCGGGCGGTCCGAAGTTATCCTGCTCACCCCTGAAGACCGGGCTGTGGGCGGGGCCAGCGACGCGTTGAACCGGGCGATGAACCGCGCTCGTGCGCTGAACGAACGCGGGCACATGCGCAAGGACGGCAGCCGGTTCCGGGCCTCAGGGCTCACGATGCGGCTCGATGCCGAGGGCGGCCGCGATCTCGGCATGTTTCGCGACAGGACTTCCGAGCACGAGGCCGAGGCGGCGCTGGCCGCCGAAGTCGCGGCGCTCGGGCGGTTGCAAGAGGTCAGCACGCTCCTGGTCAGCGACGATGCTCCGCAGGCGGTCTACGACGCGATCCTCACCGCCGCCGCCGATTTGATGAGGTCCGACTGCGCAAGCATCCAGATGCTGGATGCGGCAGGTGACCTCAAGCTCTTGGCGCATCGCGGCTATGACCCGCGCTCGGCAGCCTTTTGGCAGACGGTCGACGCGAGTTCCAAGAGCACGTGCGGCATCGCCCTGACGACGGGCGAGCGCGTGATCGTACCCAACGTGCAGGAGTGCGGACTCCCCCAGGACAGCGGCGATCTTCAGTCCTACCGCTGGACGGGCATGCGCGCGGTCCAGACGACGCCGCTGTTGTCCCGCTCGGGCAAGCTCATCGGCATGATCTCGACGCACTGGAAGCACCCGCACACGCCTCCGGAGCGCGACCTCAGGCTCTTCGACGTGCTCGCCCGCCAAGCGGCCGACGCGATCGAACGGACAACGGCCCAGGCTAAGCTGCGCGAGAGCGAGGCGAGGCAGTCGTTCCTGCTCTCGCTCTCAGACGCGATGCGTTCACTCAGAACGCCGGCAGAGATCGCCTCGGCGGCGGCCGAGCGTCTCGGCGAACGCTTCGGCCTGAGCCGGGTGTTCTACGCTGAGTTCTTTGGCAGCCTGATGAGGGTGGAGCGCGATTACACGAGGGGCGTCGGCTCACTCGTCGGTGAGCACGATCTGACGGCGTTCGGACCGGACCTGCTGCGCGCCTACCATGAGCGCCCCATCGTCAAAGTCGACGACGTCCGCACGGATGCGCGATTCAGTGAAGACGCGCGATCGGGCCTCCTGGGCAGGCAGGTCGGCGCCTACCTCGATGTTGTGCTGTTCGAGAACGAACGGTGGGTAAGCATGCTCGCCCTGCAAAGCGCACGGCCACGGAGTTGGACATCTTCGGAAGAAGGCCTGTTCCAGGAGATCGGCGAGCGCGTCAAGACAGCCATTGAACGTGCGCGCGTCGAAGACCAGCTTCGCGAATTGAACGACACGCTTGAGCGGCGTGTCGCTGAGGCGATTGCCGAGCGCAACATGCTCGCGAAGCTCGTCGAGATGACTGACGTCATGATCATGGCGATCGATCTTGAATACAACATCCTCGCCATCAATGCCGCCAATGCCGACGCGTTCGAGCGTATCTACGCTGTGCGTCCCAAGGCAGGCGACAACCTGTTGGAGCTGCTCGCTGATCAACCGGAGCATCAGACGCAGGTGCGGAACAGGTGGGCTCAAGGCATCCGCGGCGAGCCGGTGACCTTCGTTGAAGAGTATAGCAACCTGAATCGTGATCGCTTCTACTACGAAGTGAACGTCCGACCTCTCCGCGACGAAAGCGGCAATCAGGTAGGGTTCTATCAATTCGCAAACGACGTGACGGAGCGACTAAGTCGGGAGGCTCAACTCGCCGAGGCGCAGGACGCGCTGCGCCAGTCGCAGAAGATGGAAGCGATGGGGCAGCTGACTGGTGGGGTCGCGCATGACTTCAACAATCTGCTGACACCGATCGTCGGCTCCCTCGACCTGCTGCAACGAAGGCAGCTCGGCGGTGCGCGCGAGCAACGCCTCATAGCGGGCGCGATGCAATCGGCCGAGCGAGCAAAGACGCTGGTCCAGCGACTGCTTGCGTTTGCGCGCCGTCAGCCACTTCAGCCGGTGCCCGTCGACCTCGCGAAACTGGTCGCAGGCATGGGCGAACTGGTCGCAAGCACCACTGGCCCGCAGATCAAAGTCGTGGTCGAAACTCCGGACGATCTGCCACCGGCGAACGCCGACCCGAACCAGCTCGAGATGGCGCTTCTGAACCTTGCCGTAAATGCGCGGGATGCGATGGGGGAACGTGGTGGCACGCTCCGCATCTCGACTCGGCTGGAAGACATAAGCGCGAATCAACCTACCAAGCTACGAGCCGGTCGATACCTTTGCATGTCTGTCTCCGACACGGGCGCTGGCATGGATGAGGCGACGATCGCGCGCGCCATCGAGCCGTTCTTCTCGACCAAAGGCATCGGCAAGGGGACGGGCCTCGGGCTTTCGATGGTGCATGGGCTTGCGTCTCAGCTCGGCGGCGCGCTCGCGATCCAGAGCCGGCCCGGGCTCGGCACGACTGTCGAGCTGTGGCTTCCTCAAAGCACAGGGAGGCAAGAGGCGGTCAGGCCGGCGGCAGGGACGTCCCAGATGCCCGCGACGCGTGGAACGGCCCTCCTTGTCGATGACGAGGAACTCGTGCGGATGAGCACCGCAGATATGCTGAGCGACCTTGGCTATGCGGTGGTCGAAGCCATGTCCGCCGAGGAGGCGCTTCACCTCATCAGCGAAGGCGAGCACTTCGACCTTCTTGTGACCGACCACCTCATGCCGGGCATCAGCGGAACCGAGTTGGCCCGTGAAATACGGGCAATCAAACCTAGCATGCCCGTGCTGCTGGTGTCTGGCTACGCCGAGCGCGCGGGAGTGGACCCGAACCTAGCGCGCTTGACCAAGCCGTTCCGCAAGGACGAGCTAGCGTCGAGTCTCGCCATGCTCATGGCTGGACATTGATCGGCGAAACGTCGTGGAGGCCGTCACCTCGCCTTCGCCACGCCCGCCCGCGCACTCAGCTGCCAAGCCAGCTGCCCAGCTCGGACCAACGATTTTGCCCCCGGATCAAGGGCGCGGCAAAGGTCCGCTTTCGGCCAAACCTGGCCGTTCGGAGCTAACTCAGTTGCCTGCAGGTAGACATTTCGCGGGACCGCGAGCGGTTGAAACCGGCTCATCAGGGCGCCTAATCCCTGCGCCCGGAGCACACTCTGTGACCGACATGCACCAGCTGTCGATCTTACCCTTCCCGATCTTGCGCCGATCTCTGCACAACTCGCGCCCGTCTCGACGTCCGATTTTCCACGGAGCGTTCCGCCAGGGCGCAAGCTCGCTTGCGCCGGGGCAAGAACCGCCCGGTCGGTTCGTGAGACAAGTGATGCAGATCGGATTGTACTGGGCTGCCAGCCTGCTCTCGATCACCCTATTGCTGGCCGGCGATGCCGGTGCGCGAGAGGAGCGCGCCTTCCTGCTCGTGGGTCTCGACGGCAAGACATTCTTCCGGTCCGAAGGCTCGGTGAACGGCCCGAACGGCCAAGACGGGCTCGCCGTCGTCGACATCTCGGATCCGGCGCGCCCGCGCCTCGCTCATGTGCTGGGCCTCGACACCTCCGTCTACGGGCCGCCGACCAACCTGCAGATCACGCCCGACGGGCGTCTCGGCCTCGTCACCAGCCCAGTCACGATGCGGCAGGAGGGGGCGAACTGGTGGGCACAGGCGGATGACCGCCTGCACGTCGTCGATCTGGCGGCCGAGCCCCCTGCCCTGATCGAGACGATCCGCGTCGGCCGCCAGCCCTCCGGCCTCGCGATCGCCAGGACCGGCGACATCGCGCTGGTAGCCAACCGGGAGAGCCGCAGCGTGTCGGTCCTGGCGATCCGAGACCGGAACGTGCGTGTCGTGGCCGAGGTGGATGTCGGGGCGGAGGCCGCCGCCGTCGCCCTCGCGCCCGATGGGCAGCGGGCCTACATTGCCAAGAACAAGGCCGGCACGGTCGGCGTGTTGACCCTCGTGGACGGACAGTGGCGTCACGATCCCGCGCTCGACATGCCGGTCGGACCCGGCACCTACGGCCTGGAGGTGACGCCGGACGGCGCCTTCGCGCTCGCCGGCAATACCGGTCCGGCGCCGAGCGACGGCCATGCCGACACGGTCGCGCTGATCCGGGCCGGGACCGCGCATCCGGCGGTCCTCGACCACCTCGAAGTCGGCGATACCGCGGAGACTTTGGCGATCAGCCCGGACGGCCGCAGGGCGGCTGTCGCCGTCGTGAAGGGCTCGGCCGCACCTCAGGCGAGCCACGCCTACACGCCGGCAAGCGCGGCCGTGCTGGTGGCGATCCTTCCGGAGGGACGGTTGCGCTATCTCGGCGAGGCACCGGCCGGTGCCGTGGTCCAGGGCATCGCCTTCGATCCGAGTGGGGCCTACGTCTACATCGGCAATTACACCGACCGTAGCCTCGGCGTGTACCGGATCGAGGGCGACGCGATCCGGGACACGGGCGTCCGCCTCGCTCTGCCGGGTCAGCCGGCCTCACTGCGCGGCAGGCCCTGAGGCCACGAGCCGCCATGGAGCAACACCCCGGCGATCAACCGGGCGCGCGTTCCAGCAACTTGGAGACCTGTGCGACCCCGTCGCGCAGGGGCGAGAGCGTACCGTCCGGCCCGAGCGACAGCACGGCAGCGTGCATGGCGAGGACGGGGACGAAGACCAGCGCCATCATGAACGCGATGACGAGGACGCTGCGATCGGTTCCCGCACGTGCGGCACGGCGGGTAGATACGTTCGAGAAGGTCATGGCTCACCTCGTTGCGACCAGCCGCCTTTCGGCCGGTCGGGAGGGAGCCGATCCGGGGATCAGGCGCCGAACGCGCGACGGGCCGCAGGCGGCTTGGTCGATCGACTACTGTCGTCGGGCATGGGGTTCCGGATTCCTGTGAGACCGCGCGGCCGGCCTTGAGGACGGTGACGCGGGCCATCAGCGGATGATACGCGCGCGCCGGTTCGTCAAGCGTAAATGTGCGAGTGCCCCAATCGTTGCAGGCGGCCTCCGCGGCGATCGCATGACCGCCGGAACGACGGTGTCAGGCCGGCGTGGAACCGGGCTCGAGATCCCGGGCCCGCCACATGTAGCGCGCCAGGATCGAGCGGTACGGGGCGAAGGCCGCAGCGACGGCGACGTCGTCGTCCCGGCCGCTGAGCCGTCGCAGGGTGCCGACCGCGGCAACGTCTCCGCGCGGCCAGATGTCGGGATCGCGGAAGTGGAAGATGCCGATCATGTCGGCGGTCCAAGGTCCGACACCCCGAATTCGGCAGAGCACCGCCGACCGTTCCGCCTGGGGCAGCCGCGTCAGGTTCGCGTCGAGAAGGCCGGCCGCCTCCGCGTCGCGGATCGCCAAGAGGGCGCGGACCTTGTTGCCGGACACGCCGCACCCGCGCAGAGCAGCCTCCTCCTCCGGCGCGAACAGATCGCGCGGCACGAGGCCCCGCTCGGCCGCCAAGCTCTCGATCCGCCCCCAGATGGCCAGCGCCGCGCGGGTCGAGAGCTGCTGGTTGATGACCTCGACGAACAGGCGGTCTGCCACGCGGGCATGCGTCGGCCCAGGGATCGCGATCGGCCCGATCTGAGCAAAGGTCGCCTGCAAGGGCTCGGAGACCATCGAGGCCGCGTGGCACAGGAAGGTGAAGACGTCGGGATCGAGGCTCATCGAGGGACGCGAGGGACCAAGGCTTCGAGCAGGGTTCCGAGCTCCAACGCGAGAGGCGCTCGGTCGTCCGCGCGAAGACCTGCGTTGGAGCCGGCCTGACAGGCATCAGGCGAAGCAGATGACGGCGTCACAAATTGATTTTGCGACGCACAAAAATTCGATTTGATCGTTCGCGCAAGCGCTTCTACGTCCATACGGCTGAAGCATGACTGGACTGAAACGCGTCGGGTCGATCGCCCTCGGGAGCCTGCACGATAACCGCGAAGCCTTGGCGCCAACGCACTATGGTGCACTGCAAAATTCACAGATCTCGGTGCAGGAGGCTCGTGCTTCAATCGCTCCATCGATCGCCCCTGCGGCGATCCAATCGGAGCCGATCCATGCGCATGATCCATCTGGCCGTACTGGCCGCGACCGCTGCTGCCACCCTCGCGACCCCTGTGGTTGCGGACGACATCCTCCATGTGACGCCGCCGCTCTACCGGGAGCAGGCTCGCACGCGTCCCGTGCGTCCGGCGACGGAGCTGGCCACCACCCCGCATCCGGTCTCGGCAGCGCCCGGCAGCACCCGGATCGTGGCAGCGGCCGTTCGCTGAGGGCCGACCCCGTGGGGTGCCAGGCCGGGCAAGCCGCGCCCGGCGCACCGCCGGCCACGTCTCGACAGCCCGAGCCTCACACGCGCTCGGGCGGTCGTCGAAGAACCTCGGCGACCTCCTCGCGCGACTTGCCGCGCACGGCGTAGCCCATCGCCTCGAAGCGCTCGATCAGCGGCGCGCTCTCCTCCGTCGAGCAGGCCGCCCATTCCGCCAGCAGCGCGTTCACCACCTCCAGCCGCTCGGCCGGATCGTCCGACGCGTCCGCTCCCGTTTCCGTCGCCATGGCCGATCGTCCCTGCACGGCATCCGCAAAGCAAGTGCGCCGGCTGGGTCGAGGTTCCAAGCTTTGGGATACGGCCCCGGGCTACTGCCCCGGGCTACTCTGCCGCGAGTTGGCTGCGGGGCTCACGTCTCCGGCTGATGGCGTGCGAGATCTTGGAGCGGCGCGCGCTGTAATCGGCGGAGACCAGCGGGTAATCCACCGGCAGCCCCCACTTGGCCCGGTAGGCCTCCGGCGTCAGCCCGCGGGTGGTGAGGTGACGCCGCAGCGCCTTGTACGTCCGCCCATCCTCGAAGCTGACCAGACCGTCCGGCCGAATCGAAGCCCTGATCTCGGCGGGGCTCGGCTTGCTGACCTTCGCCTCGGGGGGACGGGATAGGCCGGCGAGGGCCCGATCCACATCGCGCAGCAGGCCGTCGATTGCGGAGGCCGCGACCGCATTGCCGCTGACATAGGCGGTGACGATTCGAGAGACGAGTTCGATACGTGTTGTCTGCTCTGGCATGACGTTCAGTCCGAGAGAACGCATCGAACACGGCCCGCCGGGCTGCAGATGAGCAGGTCGAAACGGATCGACCTCCGCTGATCTTCAGCGACGAACACGCGATACCCGCGATTGAAGCCACCCCCGCCCCCCTCGAAGCAGGATGGGGGAGACTATATTCTAACAGAAGTTGTATGTAAATTCTGATCTTGGTGCCCTGGTCATCCCGTGTTACGCGGAGTCACTCGGTGTCACTCGGCGGACCCACTTTAACGGCTCCGCCGGAGCCGCAGGATCGCAGGGACCATTCAGAGATCCCGGCCACAGATCGCCGCCGCGGATCCTTGATCTCGCCCCAATGGACGACGACAGAGGCGCCGCCGTAGCCGGGCATAGCGCTTGCGTAACCCATTCGCGCGGGCGCGGCCGTCGTGCCGTACCCCGATCAGGAGTGCCCCGTGCGTGCGCGGCGTCTTCGGGGCCGTCCGGGATCGGGATCGCGGTGAATGATCAGAAGTGGCTTTGCGCGGCGCTGACCCGCGACTGAGCAGTCAGGGACGCGGCCCGGGCGGTCCGAGGCACGATTGGGGTTCATCCATGAGCACAACGTCGGCGCCCGCCGCAGAGCCGCCGGTCCAGCCGCCGGTCCAGCCGCCGGTCCAGCCGCAGGCCCAACCCCAGCCGCCTCAGCCCCGTCCGGATTCCGGCCTGAGCGCGCTCACGCTCGTCTCCTCGTTCCATCAGGTGCCCTGCGACAGCGCCCAGCTCGCGCACGAGCTGGGGGTCGGCGAGCGGCCCTCGTCGGCCATCGACATCGTGCGCGGCGCCAAGCTGCTCGGGCTGAAGGCGCGCATCCTGAAGAACCAGAAGCCGAGTCGGCTGGAGAGCATCCCTCTCCCGGCGATCCTCCAGACCAAGGATGGTCGCTTCGTCCTGATCGGTCGCCGGTACGAGGACGGCACCTACCGGATCATCGACGCGGCGACCCGCCAGGTCGAGCAGCCGAAAGGCGCCGACTTCGCGGCCGAGACCTGGGACGGTACGATCGTCCTGGTGGCGCGCCGCGCCCGCATGACCGATACGCCGTCCGAATTCGGGCTCTCCTGGTTCCGGCCGTCGCTCTGGCGCTACCGCAAGCCGCTGATGAGCGTGATCGTCGCCTCGCTGTTCGTTCAGCTCTGCGCGCTGATCACGCCGCTCTTCATGCAGATCACCATCGACAAGGTGCTGGTCCACAAGGGCTACTCAACCCTGGTGCTCGTCGTCGTCGGGCTGATCCTGATCGGCTTCTTCAACGTCGCGATCCAGTACCTGCGGACCTACATCCTCGTGCACACGACGAGCCGCATCGACGTCGAACTCGGCACGAAGCTGTTCGACCACATGCTGCGGCTGCCGCTCGCCTATTTCGAGACGCGCGCGGCCGGCCAGACGGTGGCTCGCGTGCGCGAGCTTGAGGCGGTGCGCAACTTCCTCACCGGCCAGGGCCTGAGTTCGGTGCTCGACCTCGTCTTCACGGGCGTCTTCTTCGTCATCATGTTCATGTACTCGGCGACGCTGGCGCTGATCGTGCTGGCCTCGATCCCGTGCTACATCCTGGTCGCCGCGCTGCTCCGCCCGCTCCTGCGCGACAAGACGAAGGAGCGCTTCAACCGCGGCGCCGAGAGCCAGCAGTTCCTGGTCGAGTCGGTGGTCGGCATACAGACCATCAAGGCGATGGCGGTCGAGCCGACGCTGCGCACCCACTGGGAGGAGCGGCTGGCGGCTTACGTCCGCTCCTCGTTCGAGGGCGTGATGCTGGCCAATCTCGGCCAGAACGCGATCCAGTACATCAACAAGGTCGCCTCGGCCCTGGTGCTGTTCTTCGGCGCGCAGGCCGTGATCGCGGGCGAGCTCAGCGTCGGCTCGCTCATCGCCTTCAACATGCTGATGGGCCAGGTCACCGCACCGATCCTGCGCCTGTCGCAGCTCTGGCAGGACTTCCAGCAGGTAAAGGTCTCGGTCGAGCGCCTCGGCGACGTGATGAACGCGCCCGTCGAGAGCCGCGCCATGGCCCAGGCCTCGCTGCCGCCGGCCCGCGGCAGCATCCAGCTGCGCAACATCGTGTTCCGCTACCAGCCTGGCGGCAATGAGGTGCTGAGGAACGTCTCGCTCGACATTCCGGCCGGGCAGGTCGTGGGCATCGTCGGCCCGTCCGGCTCGGGCAAGTCGACGCTCACCAAGCTGATGCAGCGCCTGTACCAACCCGAGAAGGGACAGGTGCTCGTCGACGGCATCGACATCGCGCAGGTCGATCCGACCTGGCTACGTCGCCAGATCGGCGTGGTGCTGCAGGAGAACTTGCTTTTCAACCGCACGGTCCACGAGAACATCGCGCTGGCCAACCCCGCCATGTCGCGGGCTCAGGTGGTAGGGGTCGCCCGGCTCGCGGGCGCCGACGAATTCATCAACCGCCTGCCGCTCGGCTACGATACCCTTATCGAGGAGCGCGGCGGCAACCTCTCAGGCGGCCAGCGCCAGCGCCTCGCGATCGCCCGGGCGCTCGCCATCAATCCGCGCATCCTGATCTTCGATGAGGCCACCTCCGCCCTCGACTACGAGAGCGAGCGCATCATCCAGGAGAACATGCGCCACATTGTCCGCAACCGGACGGTCATCATTATCGCCCACCGTCTGGCCGCGGTCCGCGACGCCGACCGCATCATCGCGCTGAAGGACGGCATGCTGGTCGAGGACGGTTCTCACGCCGAGTTGGTGGCAAGGCCGAACAGCCTCTACGGCCGCCTGTGGCGCCTGCAATCGGGGGAGACCATCGCGGCATGAACGACCTCGTCCTCAGTCGCGCCAACGCCATCGGCAAGGCTGTGACGGTGCGGGCCGGCCCGGTCACCGGGCGGATTCGCACCTACATCTCGGGGTCCTCGCTGCTCTCGGGGCGCACGGACGATACCGAGTTCCTGCCCGCCCATCTCGAGATCCTTGAGACGCCGCCCTCGCCCCAGCGGGTGGCCGCGCTCTGGCTGCTCTGCGGCGCGCTCGCGGCGGCCCTCGTCTGGAGCTGCTTCGCCAAGCTCGACATCTTCGCGATCGCCACCGGACGCGTGCAGGTGGCGGGCCGCTCGAAGGTGATCCAGCCGCTCGATCCCGGCGCCGTCAAGGCGATCCGCGTCGAGAACGGCACGCAGGTGCGGGCAGGCGATATCCTGCTCGAACTCGATCCCACCGTCGCCAACGCAGACAAGCAGGCCTCGTCCTGGGACATCTGGTCGCTGCGCGCCGAGATCCCGCGCCGGCAGGCCGAGATCAAGGCTCTCGAGAGTGGCGCCACCGTGCCGCCGAAGATCGATTTCCCGGAGGAGATCGGCGCCGAGATCCGGCTGCGGGAGGAGAGCGTGCTCGTCGCCGAGCTCGCCCAGTACATATCGGCCAAGGCGAGCCTCGAGGGTCAGGTCGGCGAGAACGACGCGCTCAAGTCCCGGCTCGCCGGCAGCGTCGCGGCCCGCACGCGCCTGATCGACGTCCTGAAGGAACGTCTCGGCATGAAGCAGGAGCTGGTGGTGCGCGCCGCCGGCACCCGCGCCGCCCTGCTCGAGTCGCAGCAGGCGCTGGAAAGCGAGCTGACGAACCTCGCCTACGACAAGGGCCAGATGATGCAGGCCGAGGCCGCCGGCATCTCGCTCGTGAAGAAGCTGGAGCAGCTCCAGAAGCAGTCGGTGGCCGAGCAGGCCCAGAAGCTGACCGACGCGCAGCGCAAGCTCGACCGGTTCAAGGAGGATCTCGCCAAGGCGAGCTTCCGCGTCGATCGCATGACACTGCGGGCCCCGATCAGCGGCACCGTGCAGCAGCTCGCCGTGACGACGATCGGCCAGGTCGTCACCACCGGCCAGCCGCTGATGGTGATCGTGCCGAGCGAGGGCAACATCGAGATCGAAGCCCTGGTCCAGAACACGGATATCGGCTTCGTCGAGATCGGCCAGGAGGCGACGATCAAGGTCAACGCCTTCCCGTTCACCCGCTACGGCACCCTCGACGGCCGCGTGGTGCGGGTCTCGCGCGACGCGGTCGACGCCAAGGACGCGTCCCAGACCTCGGATGCGGCGACGGCCTCGCGTGCGCAGAACAGCTCGATCTTCTCAGCGACGCCGGCCGGCCAGAACCTCGTCTTTCCGGTCGTGATCGCGCTCAGCAAGACGACGCTCCTCGTCGACGGCAAGAACCTGCCGCTCACCCCCGGCATGACCGCGACCGTCGAGGTCCAGACCGGCTCGCGCCGGGTGATCGATTACCTGTTCGCACCGATCCGCGAGACGACATCGACCGCGGGCCACGAGCGCTGAGCGCCTTCTGATCATCGAGCGCTGAGCGCCTCCTGATCATTCTGTCCGGGCGCGACGCCGCGTCCGGCGGCGGGCCCATCGAAGCCGCGGCGACCGTTGGCAGCCGGACGCCGGAGCGTGCATCTGTCCGGGCCTCTGGCACGGCGCCGCCCGATCCTCACAGACCGCTGACGCGATGCGGATCGTCCCTCAGGCCGGGTATTCCGCCTGAGCCGCCTCCGGGATGCGAATCGATCGCAGGCTGAAGCCCGGATGGCCTGCTTCGGCGACATCGAGGGCTTCTAAAACCGGCTGCGCCGCCACTCGGCGTTCAGCTACCGCTCGCCCGTCGTCTATGAGCAGGACGCTGACCCAGAGACCTCAACAATGAACCTGATCAGCAGGTGGACATCGTTGGACTGTCGGACAGCACCGCCTTTGCGACATATCGGGCGCGGACCGGACCGCGGAGGCTGCGGCCGGAAACCCGGAACGGTGTGATGTCCGAGTCGATGCCGCGCTCGATATCTCCATCCCGATCACCCGCGCGCCGATCTACGCCGCGCCCGGCTGAAGCGCCCGCTCGAAGTAGCGGATCGTGCGCGCGAGCCCCTCGCGCAGCGGGATCGTCGGTGCCCAACCGAGGAGTTCCTGCGCCAGCGCGATGTCGGGCCGGCGCTGACGCGGATCGTCGGGCGGCAGCGGCCGGTGCTCGATCGCCGAGGCCGCGCCCGTCAGCTCCCTCACCAGATCCGCCAGCTCCCGAATCGTGAACTCGCCCGGATTACCCAAATTGATCGGGCCGGTCACCGCGTGAGGCGTCTCCATCATCTGGATCAGCCCTTCTACGAGGTCGTCCACGTAGCAGAACGAGCGCGTCTGCGCCCCGTCGCCGTAGAGGGTGATCGGCTCGCCCCGCAGCGCCTGCACGATCAGGTTCGAGACCACGCGCCCGTCGTCGGCACGCATGCGCGGCCCGTAGGTGTTGAAGATGCGCACCACCTTCACGGACAGGTCGTGCTGGCGCCGGTAGTCGAAGAACAGCGTCTCGGCGCAGCGCTTGCCCTCGTCGTAGCAGGAGCGGAAGCCGATCGGATTGACGCGGCCCCAGTACGATTCCGGCTGCGGGTGGACGTCCGGATCGCCGTAGACCTCCGAAGTCGAGGCCTGCAGGATCTTCGCCTTCAGGCGCTTGGCGAGCCCCAGCATATTGATCGCGCCCATCACGCTCGTCTTCGTCGTCTGGACGGGATCGGCCTGATAGTGGACCGGGGAGGCCGGGCAGGCGAGGTTGTAGATCTCGTCCACCTCTACGTAGAGCGGGAAGGTCACGTCGTGGCGCATCAGCTCGAAGCGCGGATGCACGAGGAGATGCGCGACGTTCGCCCGTGCACCGGTGAAGAAGTTGTCGACGCAGAGTACCTCGTGGCCATGATCGAGCAGCCGTTCGCACAAATGCGAGCCCACGAAGCCCGCTCCGCCGGTGACGAGAACGCGTCTGGCTGTCATGCGCACGGGCTGGCCTCTGGGGCTCGGAAATGGGCGCTCACGCGCGGGGTACCGTCGAGCAGCGCCTGATCGAGGATGATGGCGGCGACCGCCCGGTCTCGTGCGGCAATCGCCGCCGCCTCCGGCGCGGGTGAGTCAGGGCCGCACCTCGGCGAGCTTCCCGAGATGGGCCGAGGCGGGCACGACGTGGATCCATCGCACGAGGCGGTCGTGGTACCATTGCCGAAGCCCCGGCGGCGAATCGAGCTCGACTGTCCCCGTCCGCCGGAGCGGCGGCACGGGCCCGCGCTCATCGGGCGCCGAGATCCCGCGCCGTCGCGTCGAGCGTGTCGGCCATGTAGTCCAGCATCGGCTCGGTGATACCGGGCCAGACGCCGATCCAGAAGCTGTCGCGCATGATCTTGTCCGTGCGCTCCAGCGTCCCGTGGACGCGGTGGTGCACGTCGCGGAAGGCGGGCTGGCGGGTCAGGTTCCCGGCAAACAGCAGCCGGGTCCCCACGCGCAGCTGCTCCAGCCGGGCCACCAGCGCGTTGCGGTCGAGGCTCACCCCGCCCCGGACGGTCAAGAGGTAGCCGAACCAGCTCGGCTCCGAGCCCGGCGTGGCCACCGGCAGGTGGAAGATCCGGTCGAGGCCGCGCTCGCGCAGGCGCCGGTCGAGGCCGGCGAAGTTCTCGCGGCGCCGCGCCACGAAATGATCGAGCTTGGTCAGCTGGCTCACCCCGAGAGCGGCCTGCATGTCGCTGACCTTCAGGTTGTAGCCGAGGTGGGAGTACGTGTATTTGTGGTCGTAGCCGCGAGGCAGGTCGCCGAGCTTCCAGCCGAAGCGGTTGCCGCAGGTGTTGTCGGTCCCGGGCTTGCAGTAGCAGTCCCGGCCCCAGTCGCGGAAGGATTCCGCGATCTTGGCGAGCGGGCCCTTGTCCATCAGAACGGCCCCGCCCTCGCCGGTGGTGATGTGGTGGGCCGGGTAGAAGCTCAGGGTAGCGACGTCGCCGAAGGTGCCGACCCCCTGGCCGCCGATGGTCGCACCGAAGGCGTCGCAGCAATCCTCCACCAGCCAGAGCCCGTGGCGCCGGCAGATCTCGGCCACCCGCACCACGTCGAACGGGTTGCCGAGCGAGTGGGCGATCATCACGGCCCGGGTCTTCGGCGTCACCGCCGCCTCCAAGAGGTCGACGTCGACGTTGTGGGTCTCGACGTCGACATCCACGAAGACGGGCACGCAGCCGTGCTGCACGATCGGCGCGACGGTGGTCGGGAAACCCGCCGCCACGGTGATCACCTCGTCGCCCGGACGCAGGCGGCGCTCGCCGTGCTTCGGGGAGGTCAGGGCCGCGAAGGCGAGCAGGTTGGCGGCCGACCCCGAGACGGTCAGCCGCGCGTGTCGCCGCCCGAAGGCGGCGGCGAGCTCGCGCTCGAACCGGTCGGCGTAGCGCCCGGCGGTCAGCCACATGTCCAGGGAGGCGTCGATCAGGTGGGCGCAATCCTCCGCGTCCATCACCTTGCCGGATGGCGGGATGTAGGTCTCGCCGGGCACGAAGGCGGGCGTCGCCCGGGCCTCGTAATGGCGCCGGGCGAGGCTCAGGATCTCGGCGCGCAGGGCATCGGTCATGGGTGGCGAAAGGCTCTCGTCGGGTCGCTGGTCTCCGGAACCCATACAAGCCGGTCGGCATGGTGCCGGGCTTGTGCCGGCAGGGGCCTACGCCCCGCGGAACGGCTCCGCGAACACGGCATGATCGGGCTTTCGCGCGTACAGCCTGGAGGCCGCGTCGAACCGGTCGTGGAAGGGCTGCGTCTGCGGGACCATCAGGATGTCGGTGTAACGATGCGGGCGCTGCGCCACGTCCATGATGAAGGCGTGATAATTCTCGATCTTCTCGACCCGGGCGGGCTTCGGAGCATAGAACAGATCGTACAGGGAGTGCGTATAGGCCATGTCCTCGAGGAACTTCCACGGATTGATATCGACGTACTGTCTCTGACCGGGGTTGAACTCGATAATGATCGTGCAATTCGCCAATAGGTCGAAGTTCCTCCGGACGATCAGGGCATCGAGGCCTTCCACGTCGATCTTGATGATCTTGTGCGCCTCCCGCTCATGGCGGGCCAGGATCTGCTCCAGCGTGTAGGTGTTGATCACGTAGGCGTCCACGGGGCGGCCGAAGCTGTCCATGGTCGAGAGGCCGGACGAGTCCGAGTGGCCGCGCACTTGGTTGAACAGCAGCGGACCGCCCTCGAGACTGATCCCGGCCGGCACGAAATCGACGCTGTCCGACACGCCGTTCAGCTGCGTGTTGAAGGGGACCAGCGACCCGGCGAAGGACGGGTCGTAGCAATGCGCGCGGTAATCGAGGCCCGCGAGCTTCGCGTAGCGCCCGAGCCGGATCGCGACGTCGCCGGCCCACGAACCGATATCGAACAGATCGACGGCGCCGCAATCCTGCGCGACGAGCCCGAGGTAGTTGTGCAAGACCTTCCCGGCGTCATCGACCAAGCCATCGGTCCTTACTTGCGGCAGACCGTGCACCCCGATGTTGTAATTCTTGTTACTATTATGCATGAAGTTCGAGTACAGATTGTCGTTGGTCGGCACATACAGAACGATGTCATCGAGAATGACCAGGTCCACACCCGAACCGTACGCTGCCGACCTGAGGAGCCCCACCTCCACGCGCAGCTGCTGGGCCTCCTCCTGAAGCATCCGTACCTTGGCATCCAACTGCCGAAGGAGCTCGCTCTGGTCCATCATCGTAGCCTCTCGGTCTCGCAGCCGCCCAGCTCGTCCGCGGTCCACGCCTTTCCGGAGGGCGGCAGGTCGGACCTACCGGGCCGGGAACACGAGCGGTGCGGACCGCGCGATGGCTTCGGCCCATTCGGGATATCGCTGCTCACGGCACCGGCAACCGGGTACGGCCCTTCGGACCAAGCATGGTATAGGGCCGGCAGCGTTGCGCGAGGCTGACGCGAACACCTGGCAGACGATCCGAACGGGCAATCGGAATCTTCCACCGGCGCGGATTTGAGGGGATACTCCTCGGACAAGCGCTTCGAAGGCGTCCCGGCCACTTGCCGGGCACCGGCCCGCGAAGCGGAGGCGCGTATGATCATGGGATCGTCTCGATCACGAGAAGATTCGCCATCCGCCTCCGATAGCTTCACGTTTTCGCAGATGATCTTGGAGACCGACCGTTGACGGCACCGTACTTCCCGTTCCAGGAACTGACGCAAGCTCAAAAGCTCCAAGCCCTGGCCCGCGCACAGCAGCAGGTCGATGGTCAGGACTTCGCGGGGGCCGTCGAGACGCTTCAGGGCATCAATTGGTCGAACCCCCTCGACAATCAGATCCATCAGCCGCTCGGCATGGCATACGATATCTATTGCCAGCACCTATCGATGAGCGACGCGCTGGACGACCATGAGGATGTCCTTCGCGCGGCTCTCGCCGCTCCGATCGTCAGCCACAGGACAGTCGAGATTGCCAGGAATTTCTTCTCGCGGAAAACCGGCATTTCGTTCCAAGAGCACATCGTCCACCCCAGGATGTTCATCGGAACGTATACATACGGCTCGCCCAATGTCAGAAGCTGGGGCGCTCCGGCCTGCATCTTCATCGACAAGTTCTCTTCGATTGCCAATGACGTCTTCATGCTCACGGATGGCAACCACAGCATGGACACCGTCACGACCTATCCGTTCTTCAATCCGCCCTGGCCCAACTCTCCGGTCCCGGCAGCGCACGCGACGTCGTTGCCCAGTTCCAAGGGCGACATCGTCATCGGCCCGGATGTCTGGATCGGATACGGGGCGACGATCATGTCCGGGGTGAATCTGGGCGTCGGGTCGGTCGTCGCGGCGAAGTCCGTCGTGACCAAGAGCGTCGCGCCCTACAGCGTCGTCGCGGGAAACCCGGCCCGCGTCGTGAAGTCCAGATTCTCAGCGGAAACAATCGCCGCTCTCGTTGAGACCAAGTGGTGGACATGGTCCGATGCCACGGTGAACGCCCACCTTCCGCTGATCATGTCGAAGGATATCGACGGGTTCATCGAGGCTGCGCGGCAGGTCAACGAGGCCGAGGCGAGTCGGTCCTGAGAGAACGATGCTTCAGGAGGCGAATCGTCTCCGCCAGGGCGTGGTCGAGACTCTCAGTGGTCGACAACACGAGGCCGAGCCTCTGCAACCGATCGACCGAGAGGGTGAAAGGCGGCTCGGCGGCTCCGACATCCGGCGTCGGGCCGTGCACGACGATGGGTCGTCCGAGTTCCTTCTCGGCCGCACGCGCCACTCGGACCGCGATGTCATCGACCCGGCTGGTCCTGCCGCTTGCCAGATTGACGATACCGTCTCGAAGGGCCTGCGACGGCGCATCGATGATCCGCTCCACGGCCTGGCACACATCCGAGAGCGCGATGAAATCGCGCCATTGCCCCGGTGTTCGAAGCACGACCTCGCCCGTCCGGACCGCCTGGCGGGCAAGGTCGTTGGCGAGCAATGTCCAGCGGTCTACGTCGATCCAGGCGGGTGCTCCGATCGCGTTCGAGAGCCTGATCACCACGCCTTCGATGCGACCCGCATCGCTCGCCGCCAGCGTGAAGGCTTCGCCCACCTGATGCGTGATGGCGTAGGGATGGACAGGCCGGACGCGGTCCGTCTCGGACAGAAGACCGCGCAGCGGGGTGCCGTAGACGTGGATCGTCGACAGGAAGACGAAGCGTTCGACACCGGCCGCGACCGCGGCTTCGACGAGCCGCCTCGTGCCGGCCCCCGTCTCGGCGAGCGCGGCATCGGGCTCGCTGGCGCTGCGGCCCTCGTTGGCCGCGGCGAGGTGGATGACCGTTCCGACCCCTGAGAGGGCCGCGATCGCCGCGGCGGGATCGCCGAGCGGATCCAGCTTCGTCAGCGGCACGCCGGCAGGCCAGCCGTCCGGGGCCGGGCGATCGGATCGGCTGGTTCCGTGGACGGCGCGCCCGCGCCCGGCAAGATACTGGACGAGCCTGCCGCCGAGATAGCCCCGCGCGCCCGTGACGAGAACCGTGGCAGGTCGAACGATCGCGCTCATCGGTGCTCCCAGCCTGTGCCGCGACCCCGGACCCGTCGCATCCGCGACAGGTCCGACCTTTGGCAGAGACGCGCGCTCTCCAATACCCGGATCAGAACGGCGTCGCGAAGTCCTTCAACCCGGGATGGCGGCGGTCGCGCTCCGACAGGATCGGGCTCTCGACGCCCCAGTCGAATCCGAACCCGTCCCAGCGGATGCCGAGATCCGCCTCGGGTGCGTGAACGGAGGTCACCATGTAGAGCAGTGTCGCGTGGTCCGACCGGACCGCGAAGCCGTGCGCGCAGCCCTCGGGCACGTAGACGCCGTCCCGCGCCGCGCCATCGAGATCCAGGGCGACGGCGCGGCCGTATCGCTCGCCCGGCCGCAGGTCGAGCACGACATCGGTCACCCGCCCCTCCAGGCACCAGACGAGCTTGGCATGCTGGTGGGGCGGCGCCTGGAAATGCATCCCGCGCACGACCCCGGCCTGGGACGTCGAGCAGTAGATTTCGGCGAAGTCGCTGCGAAGACCGGCTGCCGCGAGGGCCGGTGCGTGAGCGAGCTTCCGGAAGCCGCCGCGCGCGTCGCGGCTTCCCGGAGCGCGCAGGAAGGCGACCTGGGGTAGGGCTGTCGGGTGGATCTCGAACATCGGGGTTTCTCCGGCGCCCTCCTCAGGGGTTCCGCGCAGGCGCTCTCACCACGTCTTCCACGGCGCCCGTCCCGACGCCCAGAGCGCCTCGAGGTTCGTCTTGTCCCGCAGCGTGTCCATCGCCTGCCAGAAGCCGTCGTGGACGAAGGCCTGCAGCTCGCCCGCGAGCGCCAGGCGCTCCAGGGGCGCGCGCTCCCAGACCGTCTCGTCGCCCTCCACCGCGTCGATGACCGAGGGCGCGAGCAGGAAGAAGCCGCCGTTGATCCAACCACCCTCGTTGGCGGGCTTCTCCTCGAAGGCGGTGACCTGCGCGCCGTCGAGCGCGAGGTAGCCGAAGCGCTTGTCGGGCCGCACCGCCGTCACCGTGGCGCGCCGCCCGTGCGCGCGGTGGAAGGCGATCTGGGCGGTGAAGTCGACGTCGCTGACGCCGTCGCCGTAGGTGAGCGCGAACAGCTCCTCGCCCTCCAGGTGATGCCGAACCCGCTTGAGGCGCCCGCCCGTCATGCTGTGCTCGCCGGTATCGACCAGCGTCACGGTCCAGGGCTCGGCGGTCTTGCGGTGGATCTCCATCCGGTTCTCGGCGATGTGGATCGTCACGTCGCTCATGTGGAGGAAGTAGTTCGCGAAGTACTCCTTGATGACGTAGCCCTTGTAGCCGAGGCAGATCACGAAGTCGTTGATGCCGTGCCGGCTGTAGCCCTTCATGATGTGCCAGAGGATCGGCCGTCCGCCGATCTCGACCATCGGCTTGGGCCGCGTGGCGGTCTCCTCGGACAGGCGCGTGCCGAGGCCGCCGGCCAGGATGACGGCCTTCATCGCCGGGCCTCCGCGGCGCGGCCGGGGACACGGATCGGCAGGTATGGGGCGGTCATGGTCGGGCGCTGTCCTCGTCGCCGGCGGCGAGCCGGCGGTAACCGGCGATCTGGGTCTCGACGAGGAAGCGGGCCGCCGCCGGGTCCGCGTCGTGGCCGCGGTACCAGTCCATCGTCAGCTGCACCGTGCGGGCGAAGTCGAGGAGTGGGCGCCAGGCGAGGCCGGCCTCGGCCTTGGCCGTGTCGAGCTTGAGGATCCCGGCCTCGGCGACCGCGGAAGGCTCGATGCGGACCGGGATCGGGTCGCCGCCCCAGGCCGCGAGGGCGGCCTCGACCAAGCGGCCCACCGCGACCTCGCCCGAGCGCGCCGGGCCGAAGTTCCAGGCGCCCGCGGCGCGCGCGTCGCCGTCGAGCAGGCGCGCGCCGAGCAGGAGATAGCCGTGCAGGAGTTCGAGCACGTGCTGCCAGGGCCGGACGGCGCCCGGCTTACGCAGCACGAGCGGCGTGCCGGCCCGGATGGCGCGCACGAGATCGGGCACGAGGCGATCCTCGGACCAGTCCCCGCCGCCGATGACGTTGCCGCCCCGCGCGGTGGCGAGGCGCAGCCGGTCGCCCGGCACAAGGGCCTGCCGGTAGCTCGCCGCCACGATCTCGGCGGCGGCCTTGCTGGCGCTGTAGGGATCCTTGCCGCCGAGCGGGTCGGTCTCGCGGTAGCCCCAGACCCATTCGCGGTTGTCGTAGCACTTGTCCGAGGTGACGCAGACCACCGCCCGCACCGAATCGGTGCGCCGCGCCGCCTCCAGTACGTGGGCGGTCCCCATCACGTTGACCGCGAAGGTCGCGAGGGGGTCGGCGTAGGAGCGCCGCACCAGGGCCTGGGCGGCCAAGTGGAACACGACCTGCGGGCGGAAGGCCGCCACGGCCGCCTGCACCGCCTCGGCGTCGCGGATGTCCACGAAGCGGGACTCGATCCGTCGGGCGAGATCGAGTTCCTCGAACAGGCTCGGCCGGCCGGGCTCCGGCGCGAGCGCGAGGCCCATCACCTCCGCGCCCTCGGCCAGAAGCCAGGCGGCGAGCCACGCGCCCTTGAAGCCCGTATGCCCCGTGAGGAGGACGCGGACGTCGCGATAGCGCTCAGGCGTCATGGCGGCTCTCCCCAGGCGGCGCGCGGCGCATCAGGCGGCCCCAGCGAACGGGACGCGATCCTCGGCAGCGTCCTGTCCGTCCTCCAGTCCCGCCTGCGGCGCCTCGCCCAGGCGCTCCAAGAGAACCCTGTAGAGGTCGGCCGGCTGGATCCGCTCCTGCTGTGCGAACGGTCCGCAGGAACCGAAGAACATCATGAGGATGTAGCGGATGACGGCGGCCTTGAACGCCTCCGAAGCCCCGAACGGTCCGATGACGCCCCTGAGGTGGTCGAAGAACTGGAACAGGCCGAGATAGGTCTGCCTCGCCGCGTTCTGCCGCGTCTCCTGGCTCTGGTGCATCCGGTAGAGGAACATGGCGTCCGGGGCGTAGAAGACCTTGGTCTCCGGCGTGTTGACGCCGATGAAGGGGATCGTGTCGGCGAAGAAGGACGAGGACAGAGCGGGCTGCCCGCCGCAGCGAAGCCACTCGGACCGGCGGTAGAAGACCGAGAACACCGTGTTGATCTGGTTGTGCTCCGTCGGGCTCGCGAAGTAGCGCGGCAGCCAGGTCGCCGCCGATTCGCTGTAGGCAGCCGGCGCCAAGGGCTCGGATTGGTGCAGAACCTCGTTCTTCTCGTTGATCAGGACCCTGCGGCCGAGCCCGACCTGCACCGCCTCGTCCGCCTCGAAGGCCGCGACCATCGTCGAGATGTAGGTGTCCGAGATCAGGTCGTCGTCGCTCAGCACGAGCATGTACTTGCCCCGTGCCTGCCGCGCCGCCTCGGCGACGTTGATCTCCAGCGGCAGCGTGAACGGATGGGTGATGACGCGGAAATCCGTGTTGTGGATCCGGCGCAGGAAATCCGCCGTCCCGTCCCGGCTGGCATTGTTGCTGACGATGATCTCGATGTTCTTGTAGTCCTGCGCGGTAACCGACCAGATCGACTGGGCCAGCAACTCGAGCCGGTTCAGCGTGGGGATGATGATGGAAACGAGCGGCTGAGACATCGGGTCGTCCTTGATCGGGAGCCGGACTGGGGCGGAAGCGGCGTGCGGTGCGGCGTCACGTGTCCTGGCGGACGATCACCGCGGAGCCGTCGACGTCGAGGCGGATCGGTATGACGGCGTGGCCCGGGAGCCCGGCCCGCAGCAGCGGCAGGCGCTCGGGATCGATCAGCGCGAGAAAGAAGCCGCCGCCGCCCGCCCCGCACAGCTTCGCCCCGTGGGCGCCCGCCGCGGTGATCGCCTCGAAGATCGCGTCGAGCGTCGCGTTCGAGACGTGGTCGGAGAGCGTCCGCTTGATGAGCCAGGACTGGGAGAGCATCGCGCCGAGTTCGCGCAGCCAGCCAGGGGATCCGCGTTCCAGCAGGTCGACGCACTGCCCGACCAGGGCGTAGAGATCCGACAGCTCCCGGTCGATCCGGCGCTCGGCCGTCGCCTTGATCTGCGTGGCCACCGCCTGCGTCGCCCGGCGGGCGATGCCGGTATGGACGAGCACCATCGCGCGGTTGAGCTCCTCGATAACCGCCGACGAGGCCTGGACCGGGCTGATCCGGATCGCGCCGCGGTCGAAGTCGAAGCGGTTGATCCCACCGAAGGCCGCGTGCAGCTGGTCCTGGACACCGACGTTCTCCCGCAGGAGATCGCGCTCGGCCGAGATCGCCGCCTTGGCCAGCTCGATCTTCGTCGGTCGCCGCCCCTGGATGGCGTAGACCGCGCGCAGGAAGCCGACCGTGAAGGCCGAGGACGAGCCGAGCCCGCTGCCCGTCGCGGGCAGGTCGGAGATCACGCTGATGTCGAGCCGGTCCGAGATGCCGTAGTGCTTGAGGACCTCCCGCACGACCGGATGCTCGATCTCCTCCACGCTGTCGCAATGCTCCAGCTGCGAGTAGCTGACGCGGTAGTTGTAGGCCTGAAAGGCCGTCAGCTTGAGCGCCGTGATGTAGATGTACTTGTCGATCGACAGCCCGACCACCGCACCGGGATAGCGGTGGAAGTATTCGGGATAGTCGGTCCCGCCGCCGAACAGGCTGACCCGCACAGGGGTCTTCGTCATCCAGAGCATGGCACGCGCGTTCTCATGCGAGCGAGAGGTGTCGAACGTCCGGGCGCGGGCGGCGCGCGGGATCCGGGCCGGTCCGAACCCTCACCACGGGATATGCCCGAACCGGTCCACGAGCCCCTGGTACTCGGCGTCGCTCTCCTGCTTCGCGGTCGAGCCCTGGCCGACCGCCGAGGTGCCCGAACCCGGATGGACGAGGCGCCGCACCAGGGGCAGCACGTAGCCGTGGCGCACGAGGTGGCTGTTCGGGCCGCCGAGGCTGAGCACGTTGGCGAGCCAGGGCCGAACCTGCTGCGCATCCCGAAGGCTGGCGGGCGCCGTCGCCTCGACGAGATGGCCACGGCGCAGGCCAGTCTCCGCCAGGCGCCCGAGCCACTCGTTGTCGTAGTGCCACTTCGACCACATGCTGACGTCGCCGACGCGCGCGTGGGTGCTGCGGCGCATCAGCCAGCCGGAGGGCGTGGGAAAGTCGTTGATCCGCACGGCCTCGCCCGACTCGTCAACCTCGAGCTGGGTCGAAGAGACGAAGTCGAAGCTGTCGAGGGCGGGAATCGCGACCGAGAGGTATTGCGGCAGCCAGCGATCGTCGTCCTCCAGGAAGCCGACGAGGTCCCAGCTGTCGTCCACGGCCTGGAGGGCAGCGTTCAGGGCCGCGACCTGGGTCCTGCGGTCGCTGTGCACGAAGGTGAGCAGCGGGTGCTCGGCCAGCCGCGCCGGGATCTCGGTGCCGGGATCGACGCCGACGAAGAAGCGCAGCTCGACCGGCCGGTCGAGTTGCTGCGCCTCCGCGCTGCGGACCGCGTGTTCGAGGAAGTAGACGCCCGAGCCCTCGTCGCCCGCGAGCGTCGAGAGCTTCAGCCGGGACGGCGTGATAATCGCGATCTTCATCTCACGCCTCTTGCAGCCGTCGCGGCACGGTGCCGGACGGGTCGTCGGTGATCTGTTCGGACGGATCCGCCTGGGGTCGCGGGAGGATGCCCTCGCCGACCAGGAAGGCGTGGAGGTCGCCGCCGGGGAAGAGATGCGGGCGCACGCCCGCCGCGCGGGCGGCCGCGCAGTCGCTCTCCCGGTCGCCGACGAGGCGGCTCGCGGCGCGGTCCACGGGCCAATGCGCCATGAGGTCGAGCAGCATGCCGGGCTCGGGCTTGCGCCAGGGATGGGCGCGCGCGTAGGCCGGCACCACGCCCTCCGGGTGGAAGGGGCAGTAGCGCACGTCGTCGATGTGGGCGCCGGCCGCGCGCAGCTCCGCCCGGATCCCGGCGTGAAGCACCTCGACATCCGTCTCCGCGTAGAGCCCGCGGGCGATTCCCGCCTGGTTGGTGACGAGGAAGACGAAGGCGCCGGCCTCGTTGAGGGCGGCCACCGCCTTGGCGGCGCCCGGGATCCAGCGGAACCGGTCTCGCGAGCCGACATAGTGGTCGTCGTGGTTGAGCACGCCGTCGCGGTCGAGGAACACGGCCGGGCGCATACTCTGGCGCGGAATCTCGACCTGCGCCCGCGCGAAGCTCTCCGGCACGCCGATATCGAGGAAGTAGCCGGAGCGGATGAGTCCGGCGACGCGGCCGGCCTCCGCCAACCGGGGCAGCACGTCCCGCTCCAGCGAGCAGGGGCCAGTGATCTCCGCGAGCAGGGAGCGGCGGACGAGGTAGATGCCCGCGTTGATGAGGCCCGGCCCCGGCGCTGGCGGCCGCTCCAGGAAGGCCGTCACCGTCTCGCCGCGGGTCAGGGCGACGCCGTAGCGCGCGGCGTCGGGCACCGCGCGCAGAGTCAGCGCGATGTCCGCCCGGGCGTTGCGCGCGAGGAGCGGTGCGAGCGCCAGGAGATTACAGTCGAACCAGGAATCGCCGTTGAGCAGGAGGAACTCATCGTCGGCGAGGCGGGCCGCGTGGGCGAGCGCGCCCCCGGTCCCGGCCTGATTGGGCTCGATGCAGATCCGCAGGCGCATCCCGAAGCGCTCGGCAACCGGGTTGGCGCGGATATAGGCCTCGATCTTCTCGCTGCGGAAGGCGGCGAGCAGCACCACCTCCTCGAAGCCGTGGCGGCCGAGCTCGAACAGCAGCGTGTCGAGGAAGGGCCGGCCCGCCACCGACAGGAGCGGCTTCGGGGTCTCGGCCGTCAGGGCTCCGAGGCGGGTGCCGAGCCCGCCGCAGAGGATCATCGCCTGGCGCAGCACGGGATCAGGCCGCCCGGTTCCGCGCACCATCCCGGGACGCATCCTTCTGCGCGAAGCGCTCGGCCAGGTTCGGGCGCAGGCGCGCCTCGACCCGGCCGCAGATCGCGTGGGCGAGCGCCATGTGGACCTGCTGGATCAGCGGCGTCGCGTCGGAGGGCACGCACAGCAGCACGTCGGCGAAGGGCGCCATCAGGCCGCCGCTCCGCCCCGTGAGACCGATCGTGGCGAGGCGCAGATCCTGCGCGGCGTGCATGGCGCGAAGCACGTTCGGCGAGTTGCCGGAGGTCGAGAGCGCGAGGCAGACGTCGCCCGGGTGCCCGAGGGCCAACACCTGGCGCTCGAACACCCGCTCGTAGCCGTAATCGTTGCCGATCGCGGTGAGGACGGAGGTGTCGGTGGTCAGCGCGAGCGCCGCCAGCGGCGCGCGGTCGTAGTTGAAGCGCGAGACGAACTCGCCCGCGATGTGCTGGGCGTCGCCCGCGCTTCCGCCATTGCCGAAGACGAGCAGCTTGCCGCCGGCCTCGAGCGACGCGCCGATCCGGTCGGCGGCCTGCTCGGCTGCAGCGAGCAGGTTGGGGCAGTCGATCGCTGCCTGGATCACGTCCCGCGAGCTGACGAGGTACTCGGTGAAGTCGGTCATGGTCGGCGCCGTCCAGCCTGTCGCGGAGCGGCGGGGCCGGCCATCAGGACCCGTCCCGCCGCTCCCGCCAAGACCCGCGCCCGAGGGGCGGACCTTCAGGCCTACGGTCTGGCGCACGCGCCTTGTGTCAGACTTGCGTCCCGCGTTCGGGCGGGGCCGCACCGGCTCAGACGTTGGCGAAGCGACCGTTGCGCAGCATCGTGTAGCCGCGCACCAGCTCGCGGATGCCAGCGTCCAGATCGATGTCCGGCGACCAGCCCGTCGCCTCGAGCTTGTCGTTCGAGACGATGTAGTCGCGCTTGTCCGGATCCTCGCCGATCGGCGCCTCGATGTAGACGAAGCGCGGCACGTGGTCCTTGATCCGCGCGCAGAGTTCGAGCTTCGACAGGTTCGCCGAGGACAGGCCGAGGTTGTAGGCTTCGCCCCGCATCTGCGCGAACCGGTCGATCGCGTGCAGGAAGCCCTTCGCGACGTCGCGGATGTGGATGTAGTTGCGCTTGAAGTGCCCCTCGAACACGACGAGTGCGCCGTCGTTCACCGCCCGGTGAGTGAAGTCGTTGACGAGGAGGTCGAGGCGCATGCGCGGCGCCATGCCGAAGACCGTGGCGAGCCGCAGGGAGACGCCGCGGCCACTGCCGAGCACCGCGTCCTCGGCCTCGCACTTCGTGACACCGTAGAGCGAGATCGGCCGCAGCGGCGTCTCCTCGGTGCAGAACTTTCCGGCCTCGCCGATGCCGTAGCCCGAATTCGTGGTCGGATAGACGATCATCTGGTCGCCGCCGCTTCGGGCGACGAGGTCGCGCACGGCGTCGCGGTTGAGGGTGGTGGCGCCGACCGCGTCCTCCTTGCAGAGCGGCGCGCCGACCAGGGCGGCCAGCGGGATCAGCACGTCGTGCTGCGGCACGAGTTCATCGAGGAGACGATGGTCGCGCGCGTCGCCGCGCACCGGCCTGAACCCCTCGTAGGCGCAGGCGGCGGCCAATTCCGTGCCCCCGGCCCGGAAGGTGTCGAGCACCGTCACCGAATCGCCGCGCTGCAAGAGGATCGGCACGAGGATCGAACCGATGTAGCCGGCCCCGCCGGTCACGAGTACGCGCATGGTTCCGCCCTGCTTCGGGTCTCGTCCGAGACCGTGCCCCGGCGGGACCGCACTCGCGGCGGCGCTCCGCCCTGGTGCGCGCCTACCACGCTTCGGCACCGCGCTTGAAGACGACGCGCGCGGGGCGGGCGACGACGGCGCGCACCTGTGTCCGGGAGGACTCGGCCCGCGGCTAGCGGCCGACTGACCGGAGGTAGCGCTCGACCTCGGCTCCGCTCTCCGGGAGCGGCCGGCCCGTCAGCGCGGCAAGCTTGTCGGTCGCGATCTCGAAGCGGAGGGTCGGCGCCTCGGGCGCGAAGGGTGCGCGGGCGCCCAGCCGGGCGTGCAGGTCGCCGATCCGGACCGTGCCGGTGGCGCCCAGATTCACGATCTCGCCGCAGACCTGCCGCTCGACCAGGGTCCAGACGAGGTCGGCGGCCGTGTCGGTGCCGATGAACTGCAGCGCGCTGTCGGGCGCGAGCCGGACCGTCTGGTCGTGGAGCATGTCGAAGACCGCGTTCTTGCGCATCCCCGACCCGACGAAGCCGCCCATGCGCAGCACGAGCGGCCGGGGGTGGCGGGCCAGCACCAGCTGCTCCGCGAGGTACTTGTGCAGGCCGTACCGGCTCTGGCGCCGCACATCGATGGGAGCGGCTTCGTGCGCGAGCGACGGGCTGCTCGGGTCCGGATAGACGTCGCCGCTCGACAGGTAGAGGTAGGCGTCGCTGCGGAAATCCTCCAGCGTGTGGCAGACGGAGCGGACGGAGGCGTCGAACTCCCAGCGCGGGTCGCGGTCGGCCAGGAACTTCTTCGAGTTCCCGTTCGCGTTGATCAGGAGCGCGCAGGCCGTGCCGATATGAGCCTCGTAGTTCGCGCGGGTGATCACACGGTGCTCCAGCCCGCGCGCGGCGCAGAGCCGCGCGTAGGCCGAGCCGACGAAGCCGTCACCGCCGAGAACGTAGATCATGGCTCAGAGCCGCAATCCGTCGCCGCGGGTCTCGTAGTTCGCCGCCAGCCAGTCGATGGTCCGGCGCAGCCCGTCCCGCAGGGGCGTCCGACAGGAAAGCCCGAGACCGGCGAGCCGCGCGGTGTCGAAGATCTTGACCATCTGGCCGTCCGGCTTGTCCCTGTCCCAGACGATGCGGCCCTCGAACCCGACCAGCTCGGCGATGATCTCGGCGAGGTCACGGATACGCGTGGGCTCGCCCTGGCTGACGTTGACCGGCTCGTCGGCGCTGTAGCGCTCGATGAAGTAGGGGATCGTCGCCGCCACGTCGCCCGCGTAGACGAAGTCGCGTTGGGGTTGGCCGCTGCCCCACATCACGACCTCGCCCACGCCCTGCCGCCGGGCCTCGTAGTAACGCCGGATCATCGCCGGGACGACGTGGCTGTCGAGGGTGGTGAAGTTGTCGAACTCGCCGTACATGTTGCCGGGGATGATCACGGCCGTGTCGAGGCCGTACTGGCGGCGGTAGGAGCGCGCCGCCACCGTGCCCATCATCTTGGCCGTGGAGTAGCCCGCGCTCTCGTCCTGCGGGTAGCCCTTCCAGAGTTGGCTCTCGTCGATGGGGCTCGCAGCCGTCGCCGGGTAGGAGCAGCCGCCCATCGGGTAGACCAGCTTGCCGATCCGGCGCCGGGCCGCGGCCTCGAACATGTGCGCGGTCAGGATCGTGTTGCGATAGTAGAAGTCGGCCGGGTAGGTCCGGTTCGCGCCGATGCCGCCGGAATAGGCGGCGTAGTGCACCACGACGTCGGGCCGGGTCGCGTCGAGCAGCCGCTCGACCTCGCGCAGATCCATCAGGTCGTGATCCGAGCTTGAGACTGCGACGACGTTGTCCGCACCATAGGCTTCTCGGAGCACCGGCAGCGTGTGGCGTCCGAGGAAGCCGGAAGCCCCGGTCATCAGGATGCGCTTCGGCATGGCGTCCTCGTCCTCTCGTCGGCCGCCGCTTTAGGACCGCACCCGGCCGCTCGCAAGCACTCGCTCTCTCGGGTGCCTGCTCAACCCATCCTCGCGGGGATCACCACCCCGATCCAGCCCTCGGTGATCGCGGCAGGCACACCCTTGATCGTCCGTCCGAGACGCAAAACCCGGTTCGGCCGCACCCGCGGCATGGGCCGGCGCAGAACGCCCGGCCGAAGATGACACGCTCCGCCGGCCGGCGGCGCTACGAGAGCTTGCGGACGACGAACCGCTCCATCAGCAGGCCGATGCTGAGCGTCGTGAGCCCGAACATGACCACGTAGAAGTAATCCACTTGGACATCGAGGGCCGGATAATAACCCAGCCGAACCCACTCGATGATCTGAACCGCAGGATTGTACTTGAGGATAGAGTAGATCTGCTCGGGCAGATAATTCGGCAGGAACATCACACCACTGGTGATGTAAATGATGATGTTGAACAGGACGTAGCCCATCGCCCAGGCGGGAAAGTACGCCATGATGCAGACGTTCACGAAGCCGATCCCGATACCGAGCAGGATCGCCGCCAGGAATCCCGTCACCGCCGTGAAGGGTTCAACCGGTCGCGGATCGACGCCGAGGGCGGCCAGGATCGCCAGCACGACGATCAGGCTGAGGGAGCCGCTGACGATCTCAACGAGCAGGCGCGCGAAGATCACGTCAATGAGCTTCACCTGTGGGTAATACGTGAGCGGCCGATTGGCGCCGACCGACTTCATCACTTCGCGGGACATGTACTGATAAATCAGCACCGGCACCGCGCCGCTCGCGAAGAAGATCGGACTGCTCTCACCGATCGGCGCCGGCACCTTGCGGAAGTAGTAGATCGCCACCAGCATGAAGACGTGGGCGCAAGGCCAGAGCACGACCACGGCGTAGCCCCAGTAGGAGGCGCCGAAGCGGGTGCGCATGTCGCGCAGCATCAGGGCGTGCAGCACGCGCAGGTAGGATTCGGTCGCGCTCAGCCGCGGCGCGGCGTCCGGAAGCGCGAGGGCCGACGGACCCTGGTAGCTCATGGCGTCTTGCGTCTCTCGGATCGGGGCGTCAGCCACCGGTTAAGCCGCAGGCTCTGCGCGGGCAACACGTCGAGAGTATGGCCTTGCGGCGCGAGCCGCCGACGTCCTTTCCGGATGCTCCGATGCCGGCCGGCGCTGGGAGCAGACGACGGCGTTCCGAGCTCTGGCTTGCATCTCCGAGGCATAGCCCGTTGCTTTAATCCCGGCTCGATCGACGATTGCGGATCGAACGGGCCTCGCTGTCACTAGCTCTTCCGCCACATGCTCACATGATCAGCAGAGAAAACCAGGCATCGCCCCTGGCGACCGCTTGACGGTCGATCGTGATTCAAGGCTACTGAATACAGAGTGCCACCGCGAAGGGCACCGCCGCGCGAGCGGCCTGTTGGGAGAGGAAACGATGCGATTTACCGTAGGCGCGTCCGCGCTCGCGCTGGCCTGCGCGCTGGCGCTCACACCGGCCCGGGCCGCGGACCCGATCAAGATCGGCCTGAGCGGGCCCTACACGGGCGGTTCCTCCTCGATGGGCGTCTCGATGCGCGACGGCGCCAAGCTCGCCGCCGCCGAGATCAACAAGGCGGGCGGCGTGCTCGGCCGGCCGATCCAGCTCGTGGAGCGCGACGACGAGGCCAAGAACGAGGTCGGCGCCCAGGTCGCCCAGGAGCTGATCAACAAGGAGAAGGTCGTCGCCAGCGTCGGCTTCATCAACACCGGCGTGGCGCTGGCCGCCCAGCGCTTCTACCAGGAAGCCGAGATCCCGGTGTTCAACAACGTCGCCACCGGCACGATCATCACCAACCAGTTCAAGGAGCCGGACTACGACGCCAACTACGTCTTCCGGAACTCCGCCTACGACGTGCTCCAGGCCGGCCTGATGGTCGACGAGGCTCTCGCCCAGGGCCACAAGAAGATCGCGATCCTGGCAGACTCGACCAATTACGGCCAGCTCGGCCGCGAGGACATCGAAAAGTACCTCGCCACCAAGGGCGTGAAGCCGGTCGCGGTCGAGAAGTTCAACATCAAGGACGTCGACATGACGGCCCAGCTGCTGAAGGCGCAGCAGGCCGGCGCCGAAGTCATCCTCGCCTACGGCATCGGGCCGGAGCTGGCGCAGATCTCCAACGGCATGGCCAAGCTCGGCTGGAAGGTGCCGATGATCACGAGCTGGCCGTCCTCGATGCAGAGCTTCATCGATATCGCCGGCGCCAACGGCAACGGCGTGATCATGCCGCAGACCTTCATCGAGGATCAGACGCTGCCGAAGCGCAAGGCGTTCCTCGAGAACTACTACAAGACGTACGGCGTGACGAAGATCCCGACCCCCGTGGCGGGCGCGCAAGGCTACGACTCGATCTTCCTGCTCGCGGCGGCCATCAAGCAGGCCGGCAGCACCGACGGGGCGAAGATCCGCGCCGCCCTGGAGAACCTGAACGAGAAGGTCGAGGGCGTCGTCACCACCTACGACAAGCCTTTCACGGCCAAGGACCACAACGCGATCTCCCGCAACATGGTCGTGTTCGGCAAGGTGCAGGACGGCAAGATCGTCTACGCCAAGCCCGAGGATGCCAAGAACGCGGGCGTCGTCCGCCTCAAGGAGAAGACCTCGAACTGAGGTCGGCCATCGCCACCGGCTTCCTCCGGAAGCCGGTGGCTCGACTCCGCGGAAGATCGGCCCGCAGGGCCCCCCGGCGTGGCGGCTCCGATCCGGATACGCGCACGGCGATCGGGAGCGGGCCGGAGCAGCCGGCCCGCTCCCGGTGCCGCACCATTCCCATCGATCCGACGGCCGTGTCCGCGGATCCCAGGCATCCCCCCTCACGGCGTACCCATGGCCATCCTGCTCCAGCTCATCGCGTCCGGCGTCGCGGTCGGCATGATCTACGCGGCGATCGCGTTCGGCTATCAGCTGACCTTCGCCACCTCGAAGACGCTGAACTTCGGCCAGGGCGAGGCCTTGGCGCTCGGCGCCCTGTTCGGCCTGACACTGGTGCCCTTCACCGGCTACTGGCTGATGATCCCGCTGGTCCTCGTCTTCGGCTTCGCGCTCGGCGCCGTGGTTGAGCGGCTCGGCGTGCGCCCGGCCGTGAAGATCAAGTCCGAGTACGGGTGGATCATGGCCACCATCGCGCTCGGCATCATCTTCAAGAACGTCGCCGAGAACGTCTGGGGCCGCGACGACCTGAAGTTCCCCTCTCCGCTCCCCGAGGAGGCGATCCAGGTCGCGGGCATCCGCATCCTGCCGATGGAGCTGCTGATCGTGGCCGGCGCGCTGCTGATGATGCTCGCGGTCGAGATCTTCAACCGCAAGTCGATCTGGGGGAAGGCTGTCGTTGCCACATCCAACGACATCGACGCCGCCGGCCTGATGGGCATCAACACCCAGCGCGTCATCACCCTGTCCTACTCGATCAGCGCCATGACGGCGGCGTTCGCCGGCGTGCTCGTCGCCCCCGTGACGCTCACCGGCGCCACGATGGGTGCGGTGCTGGCGCTCAAGGCGTTCGCGGTGGCGATCATCGGCGGCCTCGAATCCGGCCTCGGCGTCATCGTCGGCGGCCTGATCCTCGGCGTCGCCGAGACGCTTACCGGCTTCTACATCTCGACCGGCTACAAAGACGTGCCGGGCCTGATCCTGCTTCTCGTCGTTCTCTCGATCCGCCCCGTCGGCCTGTTCGGCAAAGCGGTCATCAAGAAGGTCTGAGCGTGTACCCCCGGCTTGATCCTACGGCTGCCTGACGCCATGGCGCAGACCCTTGCCCCCGCTCCCGCCGCCGCGCCCGCGCCGGCCTCCGCCCCGAGCCTGTCCCGCTACGCGGGCCTCATCGGCACCGTGCTCCTGGTGGTGTTCCTCGCCGCCTTCCCGCACGTGGTCACGAGCTCGTACTACATCCACCTCGTGGTGGTGATCGCGATCTACGCGATCCTGATCCTCGGGCTCGACATCGTGGTCGGCTATACCGGCCAGGTCTCGCTCGGACATGCCGGCCTGTTCGGCGTCGGCGCCTACGGTGCGGCGGTGCTGTTCCTGCACTTCAAGCTCGGGCTCTGGTGGGGGATCCTCGCCGGCATCGGCGTGACCTCGGCCTTCGGCGTGCTGCTCGCCGTGCCGGCTTTGCGCGTCACCGGACCGTATCTGGCCATGGTGACGCTCGCCTTCGGCACCATCGTGCAGATCTTCATCAACGAGCTGACGCCGCTGACGAACGGGCCGCTGGGCATCACCCTGCCGCCGGCCCGGGTGCTCGACTTCTCGCTGATCGGCATGCAGGCCCCCTGGGGGGCCGCCGGGCGCAAGCTGGAGTTCTACTATCTCACCTGTATCGCGCTGCTGGCCACGATTCTCATCGTCAACCGGGTGGTGCGCTCGCCCTTCGGCCGCGCCTTCGAGGCCCTGCGCGACTCGCCGATCGCCTGCGACTGCATGGGCGTCTCGGTGTACCGCTACAAGGTCTACGCCTTCGTGATCTCGGCGGCCCTCGCGGGGCTGGCCGGCGCGCTCTTCGCGTGGTCGGAGCGCTACGTCGCGCCGAACTCCTACGGCTTCGAGCTGACGGTGCTGTTCCTGCTCGCCGTCACGATGGGCGGCCGCAAGTCGCGCGCCGGCCCGATCATCGGCTCGGCCATCATCGTGATGATGCCCAACATCCTGGCCGACATCCAGCTCGTGCGGATCATGGCCGGCATCATCGCGGCGGTCGCGCTGGTGGTCGGGGCGCTGGCTTTCCTGCGCCGCCAGGAGAACCGCTTCGCGATCCTTGTGCCGGTGGCGCTCTGCCTCGCCTTCTTCCCGGCGACGCTCGCCCTGCAATCGGTGACCGACTTCCGCCTGACGGTCTTCGGCCTGATGATCCTTTTCGTGGTCTACTACCTGCCGGACGGCATCGTCGGCTTCGTCCGCGAGAAGATCCCGGCTCTCCGCCCGGCCCACACGGCCGAGGGCAAGAGCGTGCAGGCCGAGGGCGCGGCGCTCAGCGTCCAGAGCGGGCGCGGCGGCGCCGACCCGCTCCTCAAGGTCGAGCAGGCGCTGATGCAGTTCGGCGGCCTGAAGGCGCTCGCCGGCGTCGACCTCACGGTGCGGCCGGGCACGATCCACGGGCTGATCGGCCCGAACGGCTCGGGCAAGAGCACGATGATGAACGTGCTCACCGGCATCTACAAGCCGACCGCGGGCAGCGTGACGCTCGCCCGCGCGGACGGCAGCACCCGGCTCGACGGGCGCACGCCCTCCGAGATCGCGGCGTCCGGCGTCGCCCGCACCTTCCAGAACGTGCAGCTCTTCCGCGAGATGACGGCTCTGGAGAACGTGCTGGTGGGCCTCCATCACAGCTTCCGCGGCAACATCTTCGACGCGATCCTCGGCACGCCGCGTCGCCGCCGCGAGGAGCGCGAGCAGCGCGCCCGCGCCATGTCGATCCTCGACTTCGTGGGCCTGAGCGCCCTCGCGCAGGTGGAGGCACGCAACCTTCCCTATGGCAAACAGCGCCTCCTCGAGATCGGGCGCGCGCTCGCCCTCGATCCGGTGCTGCTCCTCCTCGACGAGCCGGCGGCGGGCCTGACCGCCCCCGACATCGCCGAGCTGACCACGATCATCCGCAAGATCCGGGACGCGGGCATCACCGTGATCCTGATCGAGCATCACATGGACGTGGTGATGGGGCTCTGCGACCGCGTCAGCGTGCTCGATTTCGGCCACAAGATCGCCGAGGGCAGCGCCCGCGACGTGCAGCAGGATCCCAAGGTCGTCGAGGCCTATCTCGGCAGCCCGGTCGCCGACGAGGAGACGGCCCATGCTTGAGGTCTCGGGTCTCTCGGCCGGCTACGGCCAGATCGAGGTGCTGCACGGCCTCGACTTCGCGGTGCCGAAGGGCCAGGTCGTGGCGCTGATCGGCTCGAACGGGGCCGGCAAGACCACCACCATGCGGGCGCTGTCGGGGATGATCCGGCCGCGGGCAGGCTCGATCCGCCTCAACGGGCGCGAGATCGGCGGGCTCGAGAGCTACGACGTCGCCCGCTTCGGCCTCGCCCACTCGCCCGAGGGGCGCCGGGTCTTCCCGACGCTCTCGGTCGAGGACAACCTGACGCTCGGAGCGTTTCCCCGGCTCACCGGGGCGCGGCCGAAGGGCGACGTGGCCGCCGACCGCGACCGCGCCTTCGAGCTGTTCCCGCGGCTGAAGGAACGGCGCACGCAGCTCGCCGGCACGCTGTCCGGCGGCGAGCAGCAGATGCTCGCCATGGGCCGAGCCCTGATGCTGCGCCCGGAGATCCTGCTCCTCGACGAGCCATCGATGGGGCTCGCCCCCAAGCTCGTGGAGGAGGTGTTCCGGATCATCCGGCAGCTCAAGGCCGATCAGGTGACGATGCTCCTGGTCGAGCAGTTCGCCATGGCGGCGCTGGGCGTCGCCGACCACGCCTACGTGCTGGAGAACGGCCGCATCCGCTTCCAGGGTCCGGCGCAGCAGTTGAAGAACGACCCCGCGGTGCGGGCGGCCTATCTCGGCGGCGGCCACTGACGGGAGAGGCGGGGCGCTCCCCGGGCGCCCCGCACTTGGACCGCCGGCCCGGTGCCGACTGGGCGCGGAGGGCCCCGAGACGGCCTCACGCCCTGGACGGGATCCTCCGGCCGGCGCCCGGCGCGCGGGCGTCCTCCACGAGGCGGCCGCCCTCGATGCGCAGGACGCGATCGACCTGATCGAGCATGCGCTCGCTGTGGGTGATGAAGACCTTGGCGGCCCGGATGCCCTTCAGGCTCTCCACCAGCGCGGCCTCGGTCGTCGGATCGAGATTGGCCGTCACCTCGTCGAGGAGCAGCAGGCGCGGGCGGCGGCAGAGCGCGCGGGCCAGCAGCAGGCGGCGGCGCTGCCCGGTCGAGAGCAGGCCGCCCTCCTCCGAGACCTGCGTGGCGTAGCCCTGGGGCAGGCGCTCGATCTCGTCGCGCAGGCCCACGCAGACGAGCGCCGCCTCCATCTCGGCCCGCGAGACGGCTGGGTCGAACAGCGAGAGGTTGTCGGCCACGGTTCCGGCGAAGAGGCCGTCGTCGGCGAAGACCACGCCCAGATTGCTGCGGTACTCGCGCTTGCCGAACTGGTTGAGCGGGCTGCCGTCCACCAGCACGCGGCCCTCGGCCGGCTCGTGCAGGCTCGCCAGGATCTTCATCAGGGAGGACTTGCCCGAGCCCGAGACGCCGACGATCGCCACGGTCTCGTGGGTCGCGAGGTCGATGCGCAGGTTCACCTCGCGCAGGATCGGCTCGTCGGCGCGGCCGAACTGCACCGTCACGTTCTCCAGCCGCACCTCGCGGTTGAGCGTCCGGTGGAAGGTCGCGTCCTGCAGGCCGGATTCCGGCTCCTGGCCGAGCACGTCGTCGAGGCGCTGGAAATGCACCCGCATCGCCGAGAGATGCATCAGGTTGCTGGTGAGCAGGTTGACGCGCTCGAAGAACTCGCCGCGCAGCGCGAAGAAGGCGTAGAGCGTACCGATCGTCAGCGTGTTCGAGATCACGCCGACGATGCCCATGTAGAGGGTCGCGACCGTGCTCGCCACGATCACGAGATGCATGAACAGCTCCGCGTCGATCCCGGCCTTGCGCGCCCGGAAGTCGAGGTTGGCGAAGCGCGAGAAGCTCTCGAACCAACGCATCGCGAACAGCTCGGTGCCGTTATGCGCCTTCAGGCTGTCGACCCGGCGCAGGCCGTCGAGGAGGCGCGCCCGCTCCTCCGAGCGCGCCTCCAGCGAGCCGAAGGTCGCCTGGTTGAGCTTCGGGAAGGTCAGGAAGCGCATCCCGATCACCGCGACCAGGGTGAGCATCGTCACCACCGCCATGGCGGGGGAGTAGTAGAGCATCAGCCCGATGATCAGGATCGAGGTGGCGCTGTCGGCAAACGCCGTGACGAGGCCGCCGACGAGGAAGGCCTTGACGTGCTCGATCGAGTCGACCCGGGCCACGAAGTCGCCGGGGTGGCGCAGTTCGAAGTAGTTCAGCGGCAGCCGGAAGGCGTGGCCGACCACGTTGCGGGTGAACTGCAGTTGGAGAAGCGTCGAGGCCCGCAGCGTCACGTAGTCACGCAGCCAGCGCCCGATCGCCTCGAAGCTCAGCAGCAGGACGAGACCGATCGCCAGCACGTGGAGCAGGTCGAGATCGACCTGCGGGATCACCACGTCGAGGGCGATCTGCAGCAGCACCGGCATGGCGAGGCCGAGGAGCGCGATCGCCACCGTGACGAGGCTGATCTGCCAGACCGTGCCGCCGAGCCCGCGCGTGGCGCGGAACACCTCGCGGAAGGTCAGCTTCTTCTCGGCCTGGACCCGCTTGAGGTCCATCCGGGGCGCGAATTCGAGCACGACGCCGGAGAAGAGCTGCTCCATGTCGGCGCGCTCGTAGAGGCGCAGGCCGAATTCCGGGTCGTGCACCCGGTAGCGGCCGCCCCGGACCGATTCGAGCACCACGAAGTGGTTGCCCTTCCAGTGCAGGATCGCCGGGAGCTGGACGCCCTTCAGCTCGTCGATGTTGGAGAGCGCGTATCCGCCGGCATCGAGGCCGAGCGTGTCGGCCAGTTCCACGATGTCGCCGAGCGACATGCCGGTGCGCGAGAGCGGGAACAGGGCGCGCAGGTAGGCGAGGTCGATGTCGTGCCGGTGGTAGTTCGCCACCATGGCGAGGCAGGTCAGCCCGCACTCGTTGGTCTCGCTCTGCACCAGCGAGCGCACGCGCCGCCGTCCCCCGGCCAAGCCCTTCAGCCACTCGCTCATCCGAGCCTCGCTCCGGTTCCTGGCAGGATCAGCCGCGCCCGCGCATCGCGCGGATCGGGTCGAGCATCCAATCGATCAGCCGCCGCTTCTCGACGACGATGTCGGCCGACAGCGTCGAGCCGATCCGGATCGGCTCGTCCACGCCGTAGGCCCTGATCGTGCGGGCGTGAGGGCGCACGTCGATCCGGTAGGTCGACTGGCGGGTGAGCGAGGTCGGGTCGAACACGGCCTCGCCCGCATCCGCCATCGCCACGGCGGGCGCGCGCAGGGGCGTGCCGGCGATCTGCGTGATCGTGCCGTGGGCGATGCCGAAGGTCTTGAACGGGAAGGCGTCGTACTTGATCACCACGTCCTGGCCGACCTTGGCGAGGCCGATGGCCCGGGCCGGCACCTCCAGCACGATCAGCGGCTCGGCGCCCGAATCACCCACGATCGCCAGGATCTGGTCGGCGGAGACCGAGGCGCCGGGCTCCACGAACAGCCCCGCCACCTGTCCGTCCACGGGCGAGACGATGTCGAGGCGCTCCAGGGCGCTGTAGCCGGTGAGCTGCGCCTCGATCGCGCTCAGCTCGTTCTCGGTCGCGGCGAGCTGCGCAGCCTTCTCGGTGGCGGTGGTGCGCTGACCCGTCAGGCGCTCGGCGGTCGATTGCTTCAGCTCGGCCCGGCGGGCGCGCAGCTCGGCGATCTGGCGGGCGTAGTCGAGGGCGATGCGGCGCTGGCTGTTGAGCGATTCGCGCGTCGCGTAGCCCTGGTTCATGTAGGACTGGACGCGCGCGACCATCTCCTCCTGCTGGCGCAGGCCTTCCTTCAGGGCCCGCTCCTGCTCGTCGAAGGCGCGCGTCACGTTGGCGACGTTGCTCTCGGTCTCGCTGCGGTCGCCCTTCGTGGCGTCGAGGAAGGCGATCAGGCGCTCGCGGTCGCGCTGGAGGTTGGCCTTGCGCTCGCGCAGGCTGCGCAGGTTCGCCGTCACGGTCGAGACGCCGCCCGTGGTCTGGTCGCGCACCTGGATCTGCATCAGGCGCTGGCCGCGGGCGACGCGGTCGCCTTGGCGTACGTCGATCCCCTGGACGATGCCGGCCGCGCGCGCGTCGAGCCGGGTCAGGCCGGAGGCTGCCGACACGTAGCCGCGCACCGATTCGCTGCGCGCGAAACGCCCGAGGAACAGGGCCGCCACCAGGGCCACGACGATCGCGCCGAAGAACCACGCCATCCAGGCGGCGCCGCGGTCCTGCTGCAGGTGGATCGTCGCGCCGGGCCGGCGCTTCTGGAACGCCGCGACGGCCGAGGTCCGGTCGGGACCGGCATCCGGCGTGTCAGGCTCGCTCATGGTCAGGGGTCACGCGGCAGTCCGGATCGGTTCATCCGCCTCCTTGGTCCGGGAGGCGTCGTCCGTGACTGTATCGGTGACCGGTAAATAGTCTCGCAGCGCCGACCACAGGTGCCACTGCTCGGGGCGCGCCCTGAGGCTCGCCTCGATATGGGCCCGCACCAGGGCGGCGACGCGGGCGCGCTCCTCCGGCGCGCTCGAATGCACCTCGAAGGTGGGCCCGACCCGCACAAGGTCGCCCTCCGGCTCCATCGTGCAGGCCAGCGGCACCACGAGGGCGTTGGTGAGGCGCGCCAGCGTGTCCGTGCCGAAGGCGAAGCGGGTCTCCAGGCCCAGCACCGGCATCGGGGCCGGCGCGCCGTAGGCGGGGTCGAGATCGCAGAAGTTCACGATCACCGCGCCGTTGCGGGCGAAGCGCACGGCCTCGAGAAAGCCCATCCGGTCGGTGACCTGATGGAAGCGCATCTCGACGCCGACCTCGCGGATCCGCTCGATCACGGCGGTCTCCAGGGGCATGTCGTCGCGCTGGCGCAGCACGAGGAGGGGCCGGCCGGGGAAGAAGCGGATCATCAGGCAGGCGAGCGACAGGACGTAGGCGCCCATGTGGAGCGGCGTCAGGATCACCGGCCGGCCGGTCGCGGCGGCGCGCTCGAGGGCGGCCGGGTCCGAGACCGCGATGCGGCGGGTGTCGCGCTTCAGGGCCGGAATGCTGCGCACGAGGAGCGCCAGCCACTCGGCCTCGGTCTGCACGTTGTGGAGCACCACCTCGCGCTCCAGGCGCCGGGCCTCACGGCTCGGCTGGCGCAGGAGGCGCTGGAACAGGCGGGCGTGCCCGGTCTTCTCGAAGCCCCGGACCAGGCCCGACAGGGTGAAGGTCGTCCTGAGAACCCGGCGCCGCATCCGGAGCGGCAGGCCGGCGATCCGGCGGGCGAGAGAGCCGATGCGCGGGTCGATCTCCGTCATGCCGCAGCCCCGTGATCCTGACGCATACAGGATCGGGGCGGAACGCACCCCGACCTCGATCCTCGTTGAGCGCGGCCTGCGAGAGGCCGCGCATCCGTCAGATCAGCACTTCTTCGACTTGCCGCCGTTGTCCTTGGGGCCGCAGGGATCGCACTTCGGCGCGGGGGCGCAGATGGTGCCGCCGGTCACAGCCTTCAGGGTCTTCGCGTCGAGCTTCGTCATGGCCTGTACTCCCGATCTCTGGATTGCGTCTGCCGTTTGAAGTCTTGGAGGACGCGCGCCGCACGAACGGCGCGCGTCCGTCAAATCAGCACTTCTTGGACTTGCCGCCGTTGTCCTTGGGGCCGCAATTGTCGGGCTTCGGGTCGCACTTGGCGGTGCCGCCGGTCACAGCCTTCAGGGTCTTCGCGTCGAGCTTCGTCATGGTTCTGCCTCCTGCTCCGAACTGGTGTTCCCCCGTTCGGTGAGAGGACAATGCGCATTCGGGACATCACTGTCCAGCGAGTGCTAATGAATTTTCTACCATCATTGCACAGGATAGAAGGTCTTGGTTAAATCGTTAACAGACTACGTATGAGTACTTACGTAGACCGACACTGTACAACCGATGGTTTTGCAGCCCAGGAGTCTGCACGCTTCCCGCCGAGGCGGGGCGCCGCCCGCGCGGGTCAGGACGCCCGGCGCGCGGCGGGACTGCGGATCAGGCCGGATCGCGCCGACGGCCGGGGGCACGCGGGCGGTGGGTGCAGGTTTCGAGGCCGACACTGCAGTCCATGGCCTCGCTGAGGCGGTCGCGCGCGCGCCGGAGGGCGGCGGCGCGCGCGGCGGCCTCCTGCTGCACCCGCCGCGCCTCGGCGCGCAGAGCCTCGGCCTGGCGGAGGGCGGCGTTCATCCGTGCGAGGAGCGGATCGTCGGCCATGGGCGCGAGATTAGCCGCTGCGCGCCGGCCAGGCTTTCACCTGTGAGGCAGAGCCTGCGCCTCAGCCGCGCAGGCCCGGTGCCTCCTGGCCGGTGCGAGCGACGTACTCGGTGTAGCCGCCGCCGTAATTGTGCACCCCGTCCGGGGTCAGTTCCAGCACGCGGTTCGAGAGTGCGGCCAGGAAGTGCCGGTCGTGGGACACGAACAGCATCGTGCCCTCGTAGCGGGCGAGCGCCGCGATCAGCATCTCCTTGGTGGCCATGTCGAGGTGGTTGGTCGGCTCGTCGAGCACCAGGAAGTTCGGCGGGTCGTAGAGCATCCGCGCCATCACGAGGCGGGCCTTCTCGCCGCCGGACAGAACCCGGCAGCGCTTCTCCACGTCGTCGCCCGAGAAGCCGAAGCAGCCCGCGAGGTTGCGCAGCGACCCCTGGCCGGCCTGCGGGAAGGTCTCCTCCAGCATCTCGAAGATGGTCTGGTCGCCGTCGAGGATGTCCATCGCGTGCTGTGCGAAGTAGCCGAGCTTCACGCTCGACCCGAGCGCCACCGTGCCATCATCGGGTTCGGTCGTGCCGGTGACGAGCTTGAGCAGCGTCGACTTGCCGGCACCGTTGATGCCCATCACGCACCAGCGCTCGCGGCGCCGCACGGCGAAGTCGAGCCCCTCGTAGATGGTGCGGCTGCCGTAGCGCTTGTTCACGCCCTTGAGCGTGGCGACCTCCTCGCCGGAGCGGGGCGCGGGCTGGAACTCGAAGGCGACGGACTGGCGCCGCTTCGGGGGCTCGACACGCTCGATCTTGTCGAGCTTCTTTACCCGGCTCTGGACCTGCGCGGCGTGGGAGGCGCGGGCCTTGAAGCGCTCGATGAAGGCGATCTCCTTGGCGAGCATCGCCTGCTGGCGCTCGAACTGCGCCTGCTGCTGCTGCTCGTTGATGGACCGCTGCTGCTCGTAGAAGGCGTAGTCGCCCGAATAGGTGGTGAGCGTGCCACCATCGATCTCGATCACCTTCGAGACGATGCGGTTCATGAACTCGCGGTCGTGCGAGGTCATCATCAGGGCGCCGTCGAACCCCTTGAGGAAGGATTCCAGCCAGATCAGGCTCTCGATGTCGAGGTGGTTGGAGGGCTCGTCGAGGAGCATCACGTCGGGGCGCATCAGCAGGATGCGGGCGAGCGCCACGCGCATCTTCCAGCCGCCCGAGAGCTTGCCGACATCGCCCTCCATCATCTCCTGGCTGAAGCCGAGACCGGCCAGCACCTCCTGGGCGCGGCCCTCCAGCGCGTAGCCGTCGAGTTCCTCGAACCGGGCCTGGACCTCGCCGTAGCGCTCGACCAGGGCCTCCATCTCGTCCATCCGGTCGGGATCGGCGAGCGCCGCCTCCAGGGCCTGCAGCTCGGTTGCGACCGCGCTCACGGGACCGGCGCCCTCCATGACGGCCGCCACGGTCGAGCAGCCGGACATCTCGCCGACATCCTGGCTGAAATACCCGATGGTGATGCCGCGGTCGGCCGCGACCTGGCCCTCGTCGGGCTGCTCCTCGCCGGTCATCATGCGGAACAGCGTGGTCTTGCCGGCCCCGTTCGGGCCGACGAGCCCCGCCTTCTCGCCGCGCTGAAGGGCGGCGGAGGCCTCGACGAAGACGAGCTGCCGGCCGTTCTGCTTGGTGATCTTGTCGAGGCGTATCATCGGGTCGCGGACGTTGAGGGAGGATCCCGCGGGCCTTACGGCATGGGCCGGGCAAGCGGAAGGCTTGCCGGCGGGGTCCGCCCGTGAACGGGCCGCACGGGCCCACCGGTCGAACCGCGAGCGGCCCGAACCAGCGAGCGGCCGCTCGGGGTCGGTGCGGACATTGACCTCGATCCCGATGGCGCGCGCCCGCTGCCCGGAAGCGATGAGTGTTGCGGGCCTCGAGCGGTCGTGCGTCGGCTATCCAGGCTGGCTTTCGGCAAATGAACCTCCTACCCTCCCCCAGAGGGCGTGTATTTGGGAACCGTTCATGCTGTCGCGGTCTGCTCTACTGATTTTGTCCGTATCGGCGCTCCTCGCGGGTTCTGCTCATGGGCAGCAGCCGACAGGTCAGATGGAGCTGGACTGCTCACGGTTCACGCACAACCCGGACGGGTCTTGGAGCGTGAAGCAGCCCCTCGAACTCTTCAGCGAGAACGGTCGCGTCCGCATCTCTCCTGGACCGCCGTTCAAGCCCGGCCTGTCGTTCGGAGGGCTCGACCTCGCGAGGATGCTCGATGAGCAGTGCCGATAGTCGCGCCCCCGTCCAGGGCAAGCATGCCCGTCCGCGGATCGGTATCATCATCGCCGCCGTTATCCGGCCTTTCACGGCGGGAAGCTCCTCGATCCGCATCGTGAAGCGCGACCTGAGTATTCGAACAGAGCACCGATGACCGGACGCGCGGCAAATCCAAGAGGGGTCGAACGCGGTCTCCCGGATGGTCAGGCCGATCGGGTTCAAATCCCGGTCAAGGAGTTCGCGCACCCCTCCGAGCCTGACTTATCTCAGCCCACCGCCATCAAGCTCGCGTTGCCGCCGGCGGCGGCGGTGTTGGTGCTGAGGCTGCGCTCGCGCACGAGCCATTCGGGCGGGTAGAAGCCGTTCACCGCCGTGTGAACCGGGATCACGGCGGGCGCGCCCTCGGCCACCGCGCGCAGGATCGCTTCGAGCGCCGCACCTTCCGCCTCGGCGAGGATCGCCGCGCAGCCCGCCGGATCGGGCGCGTCCGAGAGGCCGACGACGGCGCGAACCGATTCGGGCAGGTCCGCGACCCTGGCGCGCAAGGCGCCCCCTGCGCAGAGACGCACCTGGTTGCCCGTGGCGAGCGCCGCGGCGAGCTGGGCGAACAGGCCGGTCTCGGTCAGCGGCAGGCAGAGGATCGTACCGCGCGGGAGCAGGTCGTAGCGGTTCTCCTCGCCGACCGGGCCGGGTAGCACGGCGGCGTGGCCCAACGGCGCGCGCGCGGCCACCCGCTCGCACAGGGAAGCCTCGGCCGCCCGGCCCTCGCCCCGGAGCGCGTCGCGCAGGGCCCGCAGGGACGCTGGAACCGGCGCGCCCGCGGCGAGGCCGGTCTCCGCCGGGCAGGCGGCGAGCAGTCGGCGCAGGTAGAGCGGGCCCCCGGCCTTCGGCCCGGTGCCGGAGAGGCCCCCGCCGCCGAAGGGCTGCACGCCGACCACCGCGCCGATCATGTTGCGGTTGACGTAGAGGTTGCCGGCCGGGGCGGCCTCGACCATCCGCCGGACGGCGGCGTCGATCCGGCTGTGCACCCCGAAGGTCAGCCCGTAGCCGGTCGCGGCGATCCCGGCGAGGAGGCTGCCGAGATCCTCCGCGTGGAAGCGCAGCACGTGCAGGACCGGACCGAACACCTCGCGCTCCAGTTCCGCGAGGTCGTCGATCTCGACGAGCGTCGGCGCCACGAAGTGGCCGGCCGCGCGGTCCGGCGGCAGGGCTGGGGCGTGCACCGTCCGGCCCCGCGCCCGCATCCCGGCCACGTGGTCGAGGATGCCGGCGCGCGCGGCCTCCGAGATCACCGGACCGACATCCGTGGCGAGGCGCACCGGATCGCCGACGCGCAGCTCCGCCACGGCGCCCTTCAGCATGGCGAGCACCCGGTCGGCGATCTCGGCCTGGAGGCAGAGCACCCGGAGCGCCGAGCAGCGCTGGCCGGCCGAATCGAAGGCCGAGGCGAGCACGTCGGCCACCACCTGCTCGGGGAGCGCCGAGGAATCGACCACCATCGCGTTCTGGCCGCCGGTCTCGGCCACCAGCGGCACCGGACGCCCGTCGGGCCCGAGCCGCCCCGCGAGCACGGTCTGGATGCGCTTGGCGATCTCGGTCGAGCCGGTGAACATGACCCCGCAGACGCGGGAATCGGCGACGAGCCAGGCCCCGACCGCGCCGTCGCCCGGCAGGAACTGCAGGGCGGCGGGCGGCACCCCGGCCTCGCGCAGGATGGCGACGGCGCGCGCCGCGATCAGGGGTGTCTCCTCGGCGGGCTTGGCCAGAACCGGGTTGCCGGCCGCGAGCGCGGCCGCGACCTGACCGGTGAAGATCGCCAGCGGGAAGTTCCAGGGGCTGATGCAGGCGATCGGTCCGAGCGGGCGGTGCGTGGCGTTGGAGAAGTCCCGCCGCACCTGCGCCGCGTAGTAGCGCAGGAAATCCACCGCCTCGCGCAGCTCGGCGATCGCGTTCGGCAGGGTCTTGCCGGCCTCGCGGATCAGCAGGGCCAGGAGGGCGTGTGGCTCGGCCTCCATCCGGTCGGCGGCGCGCTCAAGGATGGCGGCGCGTGCCTCCGGCGTCGTCGCGGCCCAGGCGGGCGCCGCCGTCTCGGCCTGGACAAGCGCCGCCTCGACGGTCGCCGCGTCGGCCTCCACCACGCGCCCGACGATGTCGGCGCTGTCGGCCGGGTTCAGGATCGGGCGGGCCTCGCCGGTGCCGGGCCCGTCGCCGAGGAGCGGCCGGGCCTCGGCCGGTGCGCGGGAAGCCCCCGCGAGGCCGCGCGCGAGGCCCGCCAGCACGTCCTCGTCGGCAAGGTCGAAGCCAGCGGCGTTGGCCCGGTCTGGAAACAGCGCGCCGGGCAGGCGGATGCCGGGATGGGGGGCGCCGGGCGGGACCACCGCCCTCGCTTCGGCGACCGGGTCCGAGGCCAGTTCCGCCACCGGCACCGCCGGGTCGCCGATCCGGTGCACGAAGGAGGCGTTGGCCCCGTTCTCCAGGAGGCGGCGCACGAGGTAGGCCAGCAGCGTCTCGTGGCTGCCGACCGGCGCGTACATGCGGCAGGGCCGGTCGAGCTTCCCTGCGCCGACGACCTCCCCGTAGAGCGCCTCGCCCATCCCGTGCAGGCACTGGAACTCGTAGTCGCCGGGCCGGAAATCCGGCCCCGCCATCGCCAGCACGGCGGCGAGCGTGCGGGCATTGTGGGTGGCGAATTGCGGGAAGACCGCGTCCCGCGCCGCCAGCAGCTTCCGGGCGCAGGCGAGGTAGGCGACATCCGTGTGGAGCTTGCGGGTGAAGACCGGGAACTCGGGCACACCCTCGACCTGCGCCCGCTTGATCTCGGCGTCCCAGTAGGCGCCCTTCACGAGGCGGAGCATGAGGCGGCGCCGCGTGCGCCGGGCGAGATCGATCGCGAACGCGATCACGGCCGGCGCGCGCTTGCCGTAGGCCTGCACCACGAAGCCGAGCCCGTCCCAGCCGGAGAGCCGCGGGTCGGCCGCCAGCGCCGCCAGGATGTCGAGGGAGAGGTCGAGCCGGTCGGCCTCCTCGGCGTCGATGTTGAGGCCGATCTCGTGGGCGCGGGCGGAAGCCGCGAGATCGGCGACCTGGGGCAGCAATTCCGCCAGCACCCGCTCCCGCTGGGCGCGGGCGTAGCGCGGATGGAGCGCCGACAGCTTGATCGAGATGCCCGGGCCCGCATAGGGCCCGCGCCCCGCCGAGGCGGCACCGATCGCCGCGATCGCCTCCGCGTAGGCGGCGGCGTAGCGCGCCGCGTCGGCGGCGCTCATCGCCGCCTCGCCCAGCATGTCGTAGGAGTAGGTGAAGCCCCGCGTCTCGAAGGCGCGGGCGTGCTCCAGCGCCTCCGCGATGGTGCGGCCGGTGACGAACTGCCCGCCGAGCACCCGCATGGCCCGATCGAGCCCCGCGCGCACGAGCGGCTCGCCGCCCCGGCGCAGCAGGCGGGTCAGGACCGCACCGAGACCGTCCGCCTCGTCGGCGCCGAGGATCTCCCCGGCGACGACGAGCCCCCAGGTCGCCGCGCCCGCGAAGAGCGAGGCGGGGTGGGCGAGATGCGCCCGCCAGTCCCCGCCGCCGATCTTGTCGCGGATCAGCGCGTCGCGGGTCGCCGCGTCCGGGATGCGCAGCAGCGCCTCGGCTAGGCACATCAGCGCGACACCCTCCCGGGTCGAGAGGTCGTACTCCCGCATCAGGCTCTCGACCGGGCCGTGCTGGCCCTTGGCCCGCAGGGCCCGCACGAGGCGCTCGGCGAGCGGACCGGCCAGCGCCTCCTCGGCGGGGGTCGGGGCGGCCTCCGCCAGGAGCGGCAGGAGGCAATCGGGCTCCGGTCGGCGGCCCTCGGCGCGGATGCGCTCCCGCAGCGCGCCGCACGGGGCGGCCGGTCCGGCGAGGTCGGCGAAGGGCGGTCCTGCGGTCTCGCGCATCGTCCGGCAGCCTCCCCGGCCGGATGGGCCGGCCTCATCCGGCCGGAGCTTACCATCCGCCGCGGGAGTGGCCAGCGACGCGACGCCTCAGACCGCGCCGGAGCGGTGCGGGCCGCGCCGCACCGCGTAGCGCGCGTAGGACCGGTGCGCCCGGGCGACGCGGTGGCGGGCGCGCCCGTGCCAGGCGAGGCGGCGCGGACCGGTATCGGCGTGGATCAGGCCGCCCGCGTAGGAGCCGATGCCGCCGACCTGCGGCATGCCGCGCAGGACCGCGAGCGTCGCGCCGACCGAGGCCCCGCGCGGGCGGAAGTCCACGGCGGCCCCGCGATAGTGCTGCGAGTTGTGGGCGTGGCGCCCGCCGCAGGTCGAGGTGATCTCGATCGGTCCGACGCGGGCGGTCAGTTGGGCGATCATCGCGCGCGTGCGCGGCTGCAGGCAGGAGAGGCCGCGGACCTGGGGCTGGAAGGAGACGTAGCGGGTGGCTGGTCGGGCTTGCGCGGCTGTCGAGAGACCCGGGGACAGTCCCGTGAGGGCAGCGAGGCAGGCGAGCGCGATCCGGATCCGCATCCAGTCATCCTGTGATTGTTGGAGGAGGCGGGCCGGGTAAGGGAGGCCGGTGCCCAGGTCAACCGGGGCCGGCGCAGGCGCGGATGCGCGCCGCACCCTTGCGGCAGTGGCCAGGGGCTGGCCTGATGCAAGCGGGGGATCGGGCGTCCGGGGAGACGGTACGGGACGATGGCACAGGCTTCCGACGGCGCGCACCAACCGGTCCGCGCATCCACCGCAGCCTTCGTCGGCACGATGATCGAGTGGTACGACTTCTACGTCTACGGCACCGCGGCGGCCCTGGTCTTCGGGCGCTTGTTCTTCCCGCAGGTCGACGGGTTCTACGGGACGCTTGCCGCCTTCGGCACCTTCGCGGTCGGCTTCCTGGCGCGCCCGCTCGGCGGGGCGGTGTTCGGCCATGTCGGCGACCGTGTCGGGCGCAAGACCTCGCTGATCATCACCCTGCTGATGATGGGCGTCGTCACGGTGCTGATCGGCTGCCTGCCGACCTACGAGACCGCTGGCCTCTGGGCACCGGTGATGCTGGTGACCTTGCGCCTCGTCCAGGGCATCGCCGTCGGGGGCGAGTGGGGCGGTGCGGTGCTGATGGCCGGCGAGCACGCCCCCGCGCAGGACCGGCGCACCTTCTTCGCCTCCTTCGCGCAGCTCGGCAGCCCGGCAGCCCGGCGGGGCTCATCCTGTCGATGCTGATGTTCAAGCTCGTGACCGCGCTGCCCGACGCGGACTTCCTGGCCTGGGGCTGGCGGGTGCCGTTCTGGTTCAGCGCGGTGATGCTGGTGGTGGGCCTCGCCATCCGCCTCGGCGTCAACGAGTCGCCCGATTTCCTGGCCGAGCGGCGGCGGCGCCTCGGCGAGGTGAAGGCCGCGCAGGCGCCGCTGCGGGAGGTGGTGCTCGGTGCGCCCCGCCTGCTCGTGCTCGCGATCTGCGCCAACGTGCTGGGCATCGCGGGCTTCTACTTCACCAACACCTTCATGATCGCCTACGCCACCACCTACCTGAAGATTTCGCGCGCCCTGGTGCTGGACTGCCTGCTCGCCGTCTCGGTGATGCAGTTCCTGATCACGCCGCTCTCGGCCTACATCGCCGAACGGGTGGGCGTGCACCGCTTCCTCGTGGCCACGGCCGCGGTCTCGGTGCTGACACCCTACGCGATGTTCACGCTGGTCGATTCCGGCACGCTCACCGGCATGATCCTCGGCGTCGGCCTCGCGGTCGCCGGCCTCGGCGCCTTCTACGCGGTGATCGCGGGCTATGTCAGCGACAGCTTCCCGACCCGCATCCGCTACACCGGCATCTCGATGGCCTATCAGCTGAGCGGCGCGATCTTCGGCGGCCTGACGCCGATCCTCGGCACGATCCTGGCCGAGAAGGCCGGCGGCGCGTGGTGGCCGCTCGCGCTCCTCTTCAGCCTGATCGCCGCGATCTCACTCGTCTCGGTGCTGGCGCTGCGCCGTCTGCGCGAGCGCCCGCTGCAGCGGGCGGCCTGAAGCCCCCGAGGAGGACCGGATGAAGACCTTCCACCACCCCGACCAAGCGCTGCACCACCCGCGCACCTACTTCTCCCGCGGGCAGATGCGCGAGCCGCAGGAGGTGCCGGCCCGCGAGCGGGCGCTGCTCGCGGCGGTCGAGGCCCTGGGCTTCCCGCTCGAAGCGCCGCCCGACGTTGGCGCGGCGCCGATCCTCGCCGTGCACGGGATGGATTATCTGCGCTTCCTTCAGGACGCGCACGCGGACTGGACCGCGCTCGGCCCGGACTGGGGCGAGGAGGTGGTCTCGAACATCTTCGTGCGCGAGCCGAACGCGCTCCGGGGCGTGCTGGCGCGGGCCGGGCGCTACATCGCGGACGGCAGCGCCCCGATCGGGCCCGGCACATTCCGGGCGGCCTACGCCTCGGCGCTCTGCGCGGTCGCGGGCGCGGACGCGCTGAACGCGGGCGCGCGGGAGGCCTACGCGCTCTGCCGGCCGCCCGGCCACCACGCGCGGCGGGAAGCCGCCGGCGGCTTCTGCTTCCTCAACAACGCGGCCATCGCCGCCGAGCGCCTGCGCGCCCGCCACGCCCGCGTCGCGATCCTCGACACCGACATGCATCACGGCCAGGGGATCCAGGAGATCTTCTACGACCGGGCGGATGTGCTCTACGTCTCGATCCACGGCGACCCGACGAACTTCTATCCCGCGGTGGCGGGCTTCCCTGACGAGCGGGGGCGCGGGGCGGGCGAGGGCTACAACGTGAACCTGCCGATGCCGCACGGCTCGGACGAGGCGACGTTCTTCGCCGAGCTCGCGCGGGCGTTCCGGGCGCTCGATCTCTACCGGCCGGACGCGCTCGTGCTCTCGCTCGGCTTCGACATCTACGCGGGCGATCCGCAGGCCAAGGTGGCGGTGACGCCCGAAGGCTTCGGGCGCCTCAGCGCCGCGGTCGGCGGTCTCGGCCTGCCGACGCTGATCGTGCAGGAGGGCGGCTACTGCATCGCGGCGCTGACCGACCTGTCGCGGCGCTTCTTCGAGGGCTTCGCGGCGGCCCGGAGCTGAGAGCGCGCCGGATGCCGCGCGGCAGCCGGAGCGGGGCTTTCGGTCGCGGCCGCGAAACCAAAGGCACATCCTTTGGTTGCATTCGTGATCGAAACCATCACTCGGAGTCATCGATGATCAAAGCAGCCCCGCTCGCCGTCCTCGCCGCCCTGACGGCCGTGCCCGCCCTGGCGCAGACCGCGGCGCCGGCCGGGCGCCCGGCGGGCGGCGTCGTGACGACGCAGCCGAACACCACGGGCAACAACCGCGACGTCGTGATCTCCCGCGGCGGGACCGGGGCCGAGACCGCCACCACGAACTCGGCCGCCGGCGGCAATGCCGGTCAGCCGGAACGCGCCGTCCCGCAGGGCAGCGCCAACGGCGGCGGCAGCAACCGCTGAAACGAGCCGGCGCCCTCGGCGCGCGGCCGGCTTACGGCACCATCGCGACCCAGCCGGTCGGGCGGCCGTGGGGTGCGATCCCGAAACGGGCGCGCGCCGGCTCGTCGATCCGGCCGCGCAGCGCCGGAGCGGCCGCCTCGGGGCGCCCTCCCCCGCTGCGGGCGGCGAGCTTCACCGGCGGGGCCTCGCCGCCGCGCCGCAGCGCGGCGGTCGTGAGCGGGTCGCGCACGGACGCCAGCGTCTCGAAGCGGCGGTCCGCCGGCACGCCATGGCCGACATCGAGGAGGTTGGCGGCGGCCGAGAGCTGGAGGCTCAGCGCGTCGCGCTCGGTGAGGGCTGCGGCGGCCGTGACCTCCGCGTCGGCGAGTTCGGCCCGGATGTTGAGTTCGTCCAGAACCGTGCGGAAGCCCGCGCCCCGCTCCACCTCGAAGCCCCGCATCGTCGCCCGCAGGTAGGCGACCCGCTCGGTCAGGCGCCGCACCTGATCGGCCACCGCCACACGCCGGGCGAAGGCGGTCCGGGCCGCGGTCAGCGTCGCCAGTTCCTGGTCCTGCACCTCGTAGCCGCGCTGGCGCGCGAGCGCGGAGGCCTCGTCGATCTTCGGAAAGGCGCCCGGCTGGTAGATCGGCACGCGCGCGATCACCCGGGCGGTGGTGTCGGTGATGCGGTCGAGCGTCGGGCTGTAGCCGAAGGTCGAGCTGTGGGTGACCTGCAGGTTCACCTGCGGCAGCACGGCGCTCACCGTCGCGCTCGCCTGGAAGGCCGCCGATTTCGCGTCGAGACGGGCGGCGGCGAGCCCCGGATTGGCGGCGCGCACGAGTTCGGCATAGGCCGCCTCGTCGCGCGGCAGCCGGTCGGGGAACCGCGGCGGCACCATCCGCTCGGGCTCGATCTGCGTGGCGCGCTTGAAGGCGAGGCGCGCGGCGGCAAGTTCCGCCCGAGCGCGGTCGCGGGAGGCCTCCGCCTCCTGCACGCGGGACTGCGTCAGGGCCACGTCGGTGCGGGTCGCGTCGTTGACCTCGAACTGCCGGGCGGTCGCGTCGCGGATCCGCATGATCGCGGCGACCTGGGCCTCCCGGGCGGCCAAGATGCGCACGTCGCGCAGGACCGCGATGTAGGCGACCGCCGCGTCGAGCAGCACCTGCTGGCGCTGGCTCAGGGTTGTGAAGCGCCCCGCATCGGTGAGGGCTTGGGCCGAGCGCAGGGTGTGCAGGCGCTGGAAGCCGTCGAAGAGCGGCAGGTCGGCCGTGATGCCGTACTGGCGCGGGGCCGCGCGGGGCGTCGAGTCGATGCCGATCTGGGTCGGCTCGATGCGCGGGCCGTAGGTGAAGCGGCTGGAGAGCGGCTTGTCGCCCAGGAGCGACACGGTCGGCATGAAGGCGTCGACGGCGCCGCGCTCGCGCGCCTCCGCCCCCTCCTGGCGCGCCCGGTCGGCGCGCAGGACGAAGCTGTTCTCCAGCGCCGCGGTCGCGGCCTGATCGAGCGTCTGGGCGCCGACCGGACCGGCGAGGAGCGCCACGGCAAGGCCCGCGAGCCGCACCCGCCTCCCCATCCGTGCTGTGACGATCCGACCCGGCATCCCTCGTCCTACGGCGGCAAGGCCTGAAGATGTGTTCCATGGCTCGAGCGGCGCACCGGCCCGGAAACCTCGCGCCTCTTCATCGGACATTAGGCTTAAAAATCGCTTTCGCCGCCGGGTTGAGGGACCGTTCGATGCGGATGACGGGTCCTGCGGCCGGTCTCCTCTGCATTCGGCGCGCGGGCGCGGCCGGATGCAGAAGATCCTGATGGGAACGGACGTCTCAGAGTCCGCGCTCACGCCTGCCGGCTCGCAACCGGCCCTGCCCGCCTCGGTTTCCCCGGAGCCGATCTCGGGCGGGCCCGAGATCGTGACCCGGCAGACGGGCGCCTCAGAGCACCGGCATCGCGCCGGCCACCGTGATCAGGGCACCCGACGTGTAGCTGCTCTCCTCCGCGGCGAGCATGACGTAGGCCGAGGCGAGTTCCGCCGGCTGGCCGGGGCGGCCGAAGGGGACCTGGCTGCCGAAGCTCTTCACCGCGTCCTCACTCATCCCTGCGGGGATGAAGGGCGTCCAGATCGGGCCCGGCAGCACGCCGTTCACCCGGATGCCCTTCGCGGCGAGAAGCTGGGCGAGGCTGAGCACGAGGTTGCTCAGCGCGCCCTTCGTGGCGCTGTAGGCGAGCAGCGAGGGCATCGGGTGCTTCGAGTTCACCGACGAGGTGAAGATCACCGAGCCGCCGGGCTTGAGGTGCCCCGCCGCCGCCTTCGTGACGTAGAAGGCCCCGAACACGTTGGTGCGGAAATGGTCCTCGAACACCGTGTCCTCGATCTCGGCGAGGTCCTGGTTCGGCTGCTGGAAGGCGCCGTTGTTCACCACCACGTCGAGCCGGCCGAAGGTCTCGGCGGTGCGCGCGACGATCTCGCGGGCATAGGCCGCGTCCTTGAGGTCGCCCGGCAGCAGCAGGGCGCGCCGGCCCGCCTTCTCGATCCAGGCGCCGACCGCCTCGGCGTCCCGCTGCTCCTCGGGCAGGTAGGAGATCGCCACGTCCGCTCCCTCGCGCGCGTAGGCGATGGCGACCGCCCGCCCGATGCCCGAGTCGCCGCCGGTGATCAGCGCCGCCTTGCCGGTGAGCCGGCCCGAGCCCCGGTAGCTCTCCTCGCCGTGGTCCGGCTCCGGGCTCATCCGGCCGGTCTTCCCGGGGAAACTCTGCGGCTGGGCCTCGAAGGGCGGGCGCGGATATTTGGTCAGCGGGTTGCTGGCGGTCATTGCGTATCTCCGGTGGAGTCGCAGGGCCAACCGGTGGTGCCGCCGGGCGTTCCGCCGCGGGCCGGGCGGCGCGATGCCGCGAACGCGATGTGCCAGACCCATCCGGAGGACGAGATCCGAGGCTGTGTGCCGCGCGTGAACGCGACGTCAGTGCCCGCGCCTCAGTCGCCGTGCGGCCAGGAGAAGCGGATGTTGCCGTCCCGCAGGCCGGCGAGCACCACCTCCACGCCGCCCGACCGCACCATCCATTCGAGCCGGTGGTCGCGGTACTCCCGGCGGCGCCCGCCCGTCGTGTAGTGCGCGGAGGCCGCAGCCATGCGCGCGGCCGCGGCGTCGAACTCCGCGAAGGTCGCGGCGACCGAGGGGCGCTCCCCGAGCCGCGCGTGCCAGCGGGCGAGCGGGCTGCCAGCCTCCGGCCCGAGCCCGTAATGGACGGAGCGGTTGACCATCGGGGCCGCCGCGGCGTCCGCCCAGCCGAAGCGCGCGCCGCCGAACCACTCGGCCGCGCCGAGCCGCTCCGTGAGCCAGGCCTGAAGCTCCGCGGTTTGGCGCGCGGCGACCGCCTTGAGCCGTTCGGCCAGATCGCCCGTGGCGCGGCGGAACCACAGCACCTCGCCGTAGCCCCAGTTCACCGCCTCGTACTGGGTATCGCAGATCTCCTCCGTCAACCGTGCCCGGGCGCGGGCGGCGGGATCGCGCGGCAGCAGCGGCGGCTCCGGCCGGCTCTCCTCGATGTATTCGAGGATCACGGTCGACTCGAAGAGCGTCACGTCGCCGTCGACGAGAATCGGAACCTCGGCCCGCGGGTTGGCCTCGGCAAAGGGGCCGGCCCTTCGTCCGGTGCCGAAATCCTCCGGCAGCGCGGCGGTGAAATCCAGGCCCTTCTCGCGCAGCGCGATCTTGACCTTCTGCGCGTAGGACGAGAGCGGGTGCTCGTAGAGCAGCATGGTGCGGGCTCAACCGTTCTTGGGGCTGCGGGCTCGGCGTCGCGCCGTCATCGGCGCGGCGGCGGCCCTTGTCGAGACTTCGCGCGGGACACGGATCGGTGATGCAGGGGAGGGTGCGGTGGATCTGGATCCGGAGGCTGCGGCCTTTCTCGAGCGCATCGCCCGACGCCGCACCCCGCCGATGAGCGAGCTGCCGGTCTCCGAGGCCCGCGCGATGTACCGGCGCCAGAGCCGGCATTTCGGCGGATCGACGGTCGAGATGGAAGCGGTCGCGGATCTCGCGGCGGCGGGGCCGGGCGGTCCGATTCCGCTCCGCCTCTATCGGCCGCAGGGGCTCGGGCAGGAACTCGGGCAGCGGCCGGCTCCGGCTCTGGTTTATCTTCACGGCGGCGGCTGGGTGCTGGGTGACCTAGAATCGCACGACAAGGTCTGCCGCCAGATCGCGGCGCGGGCGGGCGTCGCGGTGGTGGCGGTCGATTACCGGCTCGCCCCGGAGCACCCGGCGCCCGCGGCGGCCGAGGACGCGATTGCGGCCTTCGGGTGGATCGCGGATAGCGCCGCGGCGCTCGGCCTCGATCCGGCCCGGCTCGCGGTCGGCGGCGACAGTGCCGGCGGCAGCCTCGCGGCCGTCGTGGCGATCGCGGCCCGCGACGCGGGCCTGCCCCTGCGCGGGCAGGTCCTGATCTATCCCTCCACCGACAACCGCCTCGACCCGGACCTCTACCCCTCGCGGCGCCGCAACGCCGCGGTGCCGCCGCTGACCTGGGAGATGGTGCGCTACTTCCACGCCCGGCACATGCCCGATCCAGCCCTGGCGCTCGACTGGCGCGCCTCGCCGATCCTCGTCCCTGACGCGAGCCGCCTCGCGCCCGCGCTGCTCATCGGGGGCGCCCGCGACGTGCTGCACGACGAGGGCGAGGCCTATGCCGATCGGCTGGCAACCTCCGGCGTGCCCGTGGAGCGGAAGACCTTTCCGGGCATGGTCCACGGCTTCATCGAGCTCGGCGGTGTGATCGCGGCCGCCGCCGACGCGCTCGACCTGATCGCGGACTGGCTGCGGCGCCGGCTCTGATCGCGCTCCGATCTCAGCCGAACACGTCCCAGCGGATGAACATCGCCACCGAGACGATGGCGAAGATCGCGAGCAGGAGCGGGTTGCCGAGATAGAGGGCCGCGGCGAGCAGGCCCGCCCAGGCGACCAGGATCCCGAGCATGACGGCGATGGCGACGGGGTTCATGGCCACCATCCATGCCATCCCGGACCGGTCGGGTCCAAGCCCTTTGCACGCGCACTCACGGCGCCGCGGGCGGCCGGACGGTGCGCGGCAGCGGGCGGCTGACGAACGGCGAACCGGCCTGCAGGAAGCGCCAGGGCGTCTCGACGGCGCGGGTGATGCCGACGCGCGGCCCCGCTGCCACCGCGACGGGCCCGGCCGGCGGCTCCAGGCGGAAGGGGACGCGGTCGAGCGGCAGGCCGTCCTGCGCCCGCGAGACCGCGAGCGCCTGGCAGAGGCGCCCGGGCCCGGCGCAGAGAAGGCGGAGCGTGTCGGTGCCCCGGCGCGCCCGCATGGCCTCCAGCCCGTCCGTCGGCTCCAGCGCCCGGATCAGCACCGCGCTGCCCGGCGCGCAGACGAGATTGAGGCACCAATGCATGCCGTAGGAGCGGTAGATGTAGGCGTGGCCGGGCGGTCCGAACATGCTGGCGTTGCGGGGCGTCGGCCCCTTGAAGCTGTGCGAAGCCGGATCGGCCGTATCGTAGGCCTCGGCCTCGACGATCACGCCGCCGACGCCGTCGACGAGGAGCCGCCAGCCGATCAGTTCGGGCGCAACCGCGTCGGCGCCGCGGGCGAAGAAGTCGGGGCTCACGCGCCGGGCCTGTCGCTCAAGGCGTGAGATCGGCGCCCGCGAGCGTCACGACCCCACCCTCGGCGCCCGCCCGCTCGTACCGGCGGATCGCGCCGTCCACGACCGCGTCCCGATGCGCGCGGAAGATCGCCATGGCGTTGCCGCCCGGGGTGCCGAAGGCCTCCTGCAGCGCCGCGTGCCCTACCCGGCAGGGCACCACGACATGGCCGTCCGTGATCGTGAAGGTCACGTGAGCCGCTTCCCCCTGTTCCAGGCGCGGCTCCTCTCCGGACAGGCGCATCGGCATTCGCTACTCTCCAGGCTCCGGCAGATCCCCGGTGCTTCCTCTGCAACCCGGATCCCCGCCGCGCGGTTCGCCCCAGGACGGAGGTACCCGATGGACGACAAGCGGAACGATGCACGCGAGGGCACCCGGCCCGAGGATCTGACACTCGACCGCCCGCGCCTGACGCCCCAGGGTCACGGCAGCGGCGATGTCGCGGGCGAGGACAGCACCGACCCGGCCGGCGGCGCCAAGCAGGGCCAGGGCGACAAGGCCGAGGGCTGACACAAAATCCGCACGGTCGAACCGGCGCGGCCCTCCGGCCGTTTCAGGGCATGCCCGAGAGCCGCCCGGAAAGCCGTATCGCCTGGACCACGACCGACGTCGCCGGGGTTCCCCTGCGCCGCTGCGTCGGCCGGGTCGGTCAGGTCGAGGTCGGCATCTGCGAGTACGACGGCTCGAACCGGCTCTGGACGTGGTGGAGCCCGCTGGCCGAGGACGTCTGGGGTCACGCGCCGAGCGCCGAGGGCGCCCAGCAGCACTGCGAGACCTGGCTAAGGGACTGGCTGGAAAATTTCCGCCCGTTCTTCGACGGGCGATAGGACCCGCCCTTCCAGGCGGCTTCAGGGATGGTGGCCCGCGCCTACAGGCCGGACCCGCTGTCGAGCCGCGCGCGCGCCGGTTCGGCCACCGCCTCGCCCCCCGGCTCGTCGGCGCGGAGCACGGGCGCGCCGAGCGCCGCCATCAGGGTACGCAGGCCGTCGATCCAGCGCTCCGCCTCGGCGAGGGAGGCAACCCCTTCGCGGCGGAAGATCTGGTCCGGCTCGATCGTGGCTGTGACGTCGAACAGGCCATCGGGCCTGTCGACGATCCGGCAGAATACGCGGCGTGCCATGGGGACATCGTATCACAACCTTCCCATGACGGAAGGTTGTGCGCGGATTGATCGCGTCCCGCGTGTTCGGGGCGGGCCGCGAAACCTCAGATCCGGGTCCCGTCGCTCTTCGGCGGACGTCCGCAGCGAAAGTGGGTCACGCGCCAGCGGCCGTGGGCGTTCTGCCACGCCGCCATCTGGGGCTGCGCGACGGACAGGCATTGCTGCGGCGTCTGCACCTCGTCACTGAAAAGGTGGACGCGGGTGACGCAGTGCGCCGGATTTTCGGCCAGGCAGGTGAGGAAGTAGAGCCCGTAGAGCAAGACAGTTCTCCCCGTTCATGACGGGGCGCCTCCTCCAACGGCCGTTTCTCGTCTGCAGTATTGCCGCCTCAAGGTTCGCTGGCAAGCCGTGTGCCAACCGGGGTGTCGCGCCCCTCCTTGCGCGTACGCCCTCCGCAGCGGGAGAGGACGCGCGCGGCGGGTCGGCAGGCTCACCTCCATCCCCGTGCGAGCCCGCACCGGCCGATGCCCGCCGCGCTTGCGGAGCGGCGCCGGCGGAGCATTATGAACATCGTTCACGACAGAGATCCGCCCGTCCGGCGACAGCGCCGAACCGGACCGGATTTGACGCCGCCGCGCGCCCTGGTCCAACCATGGCGCAGACCGGGAGACCACCATGTTCCGTGCGTTGATGACCGCGCGGCGCTTCGCGCCGCTGTTCTGGTGCCAGTTTTTCTCGGCCTTCAACGATAACTTCCTGAAGAACGCGCTCGCCTTCCTGATCCTGTTCAAGGTCAACGAGACCGCCGGCGGCAACGCGGGCGTATTGGTCACGCTGGCGAGCGCGGTGTTCATCGGCCCGTTCTTCATCCTCTCCGGTCTCGGCGGCCAACTCGCCGACCGCTACGACAAGGCGCTGATGGCCCGGCGGCTGAAATTCGCCGAGATCTTCGCCGCGGGCGCCGCGGCGCTCGGCTTCGTGCTGCACTCGGTGCCGATCCTGTTCGTGGCGCTCGGCCTGTTCGGCGTGATCGCGGCCCTGTTCGGCCCGATCAAGTACGGCATCCTGCCCGATCACCTCCGCCGCGCCGAGCTGCCCGCCGGCAACGCGCTCGTCGAGGGCGCGACCTTCCTGGCGATCCTGCTCGGCACCATGACGGCAGGGCTCGCCAGCGCCATGGGCGGCACCGGCCTCGCCTTCGCGGGCCTGATCATGATCTTCGCCGTGCTGTGCTGGCTCTCGGCCCGGATGATCCCCAGGACCGGCGAGGGCGCGCCCGACCTCGCGATCGACCGCAACGTGCTGCGCTCGACGGCCGAGCTCCTGCGCGACATCTGGGGCGACACCCGCCTGTGGCGGGGCTCCGTCATTGTGAGCTGGTTCTGGCTCGTCGGCGTCGTGGTGCTCTCCCTGCTGCCGGTGCTAGTCAAGGAGCGCTTCCACGGCACCGAGACCGTCGTCACGCTGCTGCTGGCCCTATTCTCGATCGGGATCGCGCTGGGTTCGGGGCTGGCCTCCTGGCTCGCCAGCGGGCGCATCGTGCTCCTGCCGACGCCGGTCGGCGCGGTGCTGATGGGCCTGTTCGGTCTCGACCTCGCCTGGACCGTCGCGCACCTGCCCCCGCCCTCGGGCGCTCCGCTCGACGCCCTCGGTTTCCTCGGCACGGCCGAGGGCCTGCGCGCGGCGATCGACTTCGTGGGCCTCGCGGTGGCGGGCGGGCTCTACATCGTGCCGCCCTTCGCGGCAGTGCAGGCCTGGACCGACAAGGCGAAGCGCGCCCGGGTGATCGGCGCCGTCAACGTGCTCACCGCCGCCTTCATGGTGGCGGGCACCCTGGCGCTCGCCGCGCTCCAGGGCGCTGGCGTCTCGATCGCCAGCCTGCTTGCGATCGTCGCGGTGCTCAACCTCGTGGTCGGCGCCGTCGTCTTCGCGACCCTGCCGACGAGCCCGTTCCGCGACGCGCTCTCGATCCTGTTCCGAGCCTTCTACCGGTTGGAGGTGCGGGGCCTGGAGAACGTCGAGGCCGCCGGCCCGAACGCGATCGTCGCGCTCAACCACGTCTCGTTCCTCGACGCGCCGCTCGCCCTCTCGCTCCTCGAGACCGAGCCGGTCTTCGCCATCGACCACGGCATCGCGCAGCGCTGGTGGGTGAAGCCGTTCCTGCGGGTCACGAAGGCGATGCCGCTCGATCCCACCCGGCCGCTCGCCACCCGCACGCTGATCAACGCGGTCAAGGGCGGCGAGACGCTGATCATCTTCCCCGAGGGCCGGCTCACCGTCACGGGCAGCCTGATGAAGGTCTACGACGGCGCCGGGCTCATCGCCGACAAGTCGGGTGCGATGGTCGTGCCGGTCCGCATCGAGGGGCTGGAGCGCACCGTGTTCTCGCGTCTCGCCCGCGATCAGGTGCGGCGGCGCTGGTGGCCGAAGGTCGTCGTCACGATCGAGCCGCCGGTGCGGCTGGAGGTCGATCCGGCGCTCAAGGGCAAGGCGCGCCGGCAGGCGGCGGGAGCGGCCCTCTACGGCATCATGTCGAACCTCGTCTTCCGCACCACGGATTTCGACCGCGGCGCGATGGCGGCGCTCTGCGAGGCCGGCGAGCGCCACGGCTGGCGCCGCACCGCGGTCGAGGACCCGGTCACCGGCACGCTCTCCTACGGGCGCCTCGTGATGGGCGCCAACATCCTGGCCCGCAAGCTGATGCCGCTCTGCCCGGAGGGCAAGGCGATCGGCGTGATGCTGCCGAACGCCAACGCGGCGGCCGTGACCTTCTTCGCCCTGAACTCCGCGGGCCGCGTCCCCGCCATGATCAACTTCTCGGCGGGCGCGGCCAACATCCTGGCGGCCTGCCGGGCGGCGGAGGTCGGCAAGATCCTCACCTCCCGCGCCTTCATCGAGAAGGGGCGGCTCGGCGCCGTCGTGGAGACGGTCGGGGCGACGGTCGAGATCGTCTACCTGGAGGATGTGCGGGCGACGGTCACCACCGGCGACAAGATCCGCGGCTTCTTAGGCCCCCGCGCTCCGCTCGTCGCCCGGCGCGGCGACGACCCGGCCGCGATCCTGTTCACCTCCGGCTCCGAGGGCGCGCCGAAGGGCGTCGTGCTGGCCAACCGCAACATGCTGGCTAACACCGCCCAGGTCGCGGCGCGGATCGATTTCGGCCCGCGCGACAAGGTCTTCAACGTGCTGCCCGTGTTCCACGCCTTCGGGCTGACCGCGGGGCTCGTTCTGCCGCTGGTCTCGGGGGTGCCGGTCTACCTCTACCCCTCGCCCCTGCACTACCGGATCGTGCCGGAGCTGATCTACGGCTCGAACGCGACGGTGCTGTTCGGCACCGACACCTTCCTGCGCGGCTACGCCAAGGCCGCAAATGCCTACGACCTGCGCTCGCTGCGCTACGTCGTGGCGGGTGCCGAGGCGGTGAAGGATTCGACCCGGCGGACCTGGGCGGAGAAGTTCGGCCTGCGCATCCTGGAGGGCTACGGCGTCACCGAGTGCGGGCCGGTCGTTGGGCTCAACACGCCGATGTTCAACCGCTTCGGCACGGTCGGGCGGATCCTGCCGGGCATGGACTGGAGGTTGGAGCCGGTGCCGGGCATCGAGGAGGGCGGACGGCTCTCCGTGCGCGGCCCCAACGTGATGCTGGGCTACCTGCGGAGCGAGCGGCCCGGCGTGCTGGAGGTCCCGCCGGGGGGCTGGCACGACACCGGCGACATCGTCACGGTGGATCCGCTCGGCTTCGTTACGATCAAGGGCCGGGCCAAGCGCTTCGCCAAGATCGCGGGCGAGATGGTGTCGCTCGCCTCCGTCGAGGCGCTGGCCGCCGAGCTCTGGCCCGAGCAGCCGAGCGCCGTCGCGGCGGTGCCGGACGCGCGCAAGGGCGAGCGGCTGGTGCTGTTCACGGAGGTCAAGGACGCGACGCGGGCGGCCTACCAGAGCTTCGCCAAGGGCCGCGGCGCGCCAGAGATCGCGATCCCGGCCGAGGTGGTGGTGCTGGAGCGCCTGCCCATGCTCGGCACCGGCAAGGTCGATCAGGTGGCGGTCGCGAAGCTCGCCGCCGAGCGCGCCGCGACCTCCGCGGCGGCGTGAGCGCGGGCCCCGGCGGAGCCCGCACGGCTCACTTGTCGTGGTGGCCGGCCGCGATCCGGTCGGTCAGGGCCATCAGGATGCCTGAGACGACGAAGACCATGTGGATGCCCACCAGCCAGTACAGCTCCCGGTCCGAGTAGGCCTTCACGTCCATGAAGGATTTCAGAAGCTGGATCGCCGAGATCGCGACGATCGACGACATCAGCTTCAGCTTCAGGCCGGTGAAGTCGATCGTCCCCATCCATTCGGGCCAGTCCTTATGGTCCGTGTGGTCGAACTTGGAGACAAAGTTCTCGTAGCCCGAGAACATCACGATGATCAGAAGGGACGCGGTGAACGAGAGGTCGACCAGCGTCAGCACGCCGAGGATGGTCTGGGACTCGTTCGACTCCCAGGCGTGCAGGATGAAATGGCCGAGCTCCTGCAGGAGCTTGACCAAGAGGACGACGAGCCCGATCGCCAGCGCCGCGTAGAAGGGCGCGAGCAGCCAGCGACAGGCGAACAGCGCCCGCTCGAACGTGCGTTCCAACAACTCGGTTATCTCCGGCCCGCGTGAACGGGCCGGATGTCGCACGGGGCGGCGACAGCGGCAAGACGAAGCTCGGCCGCCGGGATCGTCAGGCGGCGACGCCCGTCCCGACCGGACAGCTCACGCCGGTCCCGCCCAGTCCGCAATAGCCGCCCGGATTCTTGGCGAGGTACTGCTGGTGGTAGGCCTCCGCGAAGTAGAACTCCTCGAGCGGCCGGATCTCGGTGGTGACATCCGGGAAGCCCTGCGCCTTCAGGGCGCCCGCATAGGCCTGGCGCACCGCCCGCGCCGTCTCCTCCTGGTCCGGGCCGCTCGTGTAGATGCCGGAGCGGTACTGGGTGCCGACATCGTTGCCCTGGCGCATGCCCTGCGTCGGGTCGTGGCTCTCGAAGAAGGTCTTCAGCACGGCTTCGAGCGGCAGCACGGCGGGATCGAAGGCCACGAGCACCACCTCGTTGTGGCCGGTGAGCCCGGTGCAGACCTCCTCGTAGGTCGGGTTCGGCGTGTGGCCGCCCGCGTAGCCCACGGCGGTGACGAACACGCCCTCGGGCAGCTGCCAGAACCGGCGCTCGGCGCCCCAGAAGCAGCCGAGGCCGAGGACGATCGTCTCGGTGCCTTCCGGATAGGGCCCCTTGAGCGGGTTGCCGTTGACGAAGTGCCGCTCGGCAGTCGGCAGCGGAGTCTCGCGCCCCGGCAGGGCTTCGGCCGCCGTCGGCATCTCGGGCCGCTTGCGGAACAGAAACATGGGGATCTCCGATAGTCTCTCGGGTTCGATGCCTGATATGGGTAATCGAGGATCGCGTGGGTAGCGCGCGACCTTGATGCAGGGTGCCGCGGTGGCGCGCGGCGGGCAGCCGGGGGTGAGGATGAGCGTGGAGGCAGCCGGTCCCGGGCGTCTGCTCGATCGCCTGCAGGGCGAGTCGCACCGCGGCGACCCCTTCGCGGCGGCGATCCGCGCCACGCGGATGCCGATGATCGTCACGGACCCGCACCAGTTCGACAACCCGATCGTGTTCGCCAACAATGCCTTCCTGGCGCTGACGGGCTACGAGCGGTTCGAGGTGATGGGGCGCAACTGCCGCTTCCTCCAGGGTCCGGAGACCAACCCAGGGGCGGTGGCCCGGATCCGCGAGGCGGTCCGGAACGAGACGGCGCTCACGATCGACCTGCTGAACTACCGCCGGGACGGGACCACCTTCCGCAACGCCCTCTATCTGGGCCCGGTCCACGACGATGCGGGCGCGCTGCGCTACTTCTTCGCCTCCCAGCTCGACGTGAGTGAGCGCTACCGGCTGCTCGCCGAGATCGCGGATCTCAAGGGCCGCCTCGCCGAGGCGGAGGCCCGTCTCACGGCCGGGTGAGGAACCCGATCGGCTCGCGTGGCGGCTGCCCGAGCCAGAGCAGCACCGCGCCGAGCACGAGGCCGATCAGCGAGGCGGGCGCCAGCGTCAGCGGCAGCACGGCCAGATCCCAGAGCCAGGGCGCCACGCCCTGGACGCTCGCCTGGAGGCCCGCGGCCTTGTCCTTGAACAGGGTGAGGAACACGTCCGAGAGCGAGGTCACCCGCAGGCCGTTGTTGGCGATCGAGCGCGCCCCGTCGTAGACCAGCGCCACGAAGCCGCCGGCCAGGCACAGAAAGCCGAGGAAGCGGCTGAGGAAACGGAGCATCGCGCGGGGTCCTGACGATCCGGGGCCTGCCCGGACCTCGGCCCGGACGCGGTGGCGTACGGCCACGCCGGGGCCAGCGCAAGACGGGCGATGCCACCCCGCGTTGCGGCGACGGGCCGCCCGTGCGAGAGGGGCGCGCGCTTTTCCCACAGGACGATGCGGTGAACCCTCAGGCGGACGAGGCCGGCGCGCGGCGCCCGGACCTGGTGATCTTCGACTGCGACGGCGTGCTCGTCGACAGCGAGCCGATCAGCCTCGCCTGTCTCACGGCCGGGCTCAACCGGATCGGCGTGGACATCGACGTCGAGACCGTGCGGGCGCGGTTTGCCGGCACCGCGATGACCTCGATCATGCAGCACGTCGCCCGCGACTACGGCGTCACGGCCCCGGAGGGCTTCGTGGAGGCGGTGAAGGCCGAGACCCTTCGGGCCTTCGACGCGGAGCTGCGGGCCATGGCGGGCGCCGCTGAGGCGATCGCAGTGCTCGATCGGCCGAGCTGCGTGGCGTCGAGCAGCGATCCCGTCCGGCTGCGGCACTCGCTCGGCCTGACCGGGCTGCTGCCGCTCTTCGAGGGCCGGATCTTCTCCTCGGTCGAGGTGACCCGCGGCAAGCCTTTCCCGGACCTGTTCCTGCACGCCGCCGCCCGGATGGGCTTCCCCCCGGAAGCCTGCCTCGTGATCGAGGACAGCGTCCCGGGCGTCACCGCGGCGCGGGCGGCCGGGATGCGGGTGGTCGGCTTCACGGGCGGCGGGCACTGGGGCCACGACCCGCTCGGCGCCGACCTCACGGCCGCGGGCGCGGAGCGGGTGGTGTCCGATTATCCGGCGCTGGCCCGGATCATCGCGGGCGCCGGCCCAGTATAGTCGGTATCGGCGCGGCTCGACCGAGCCGCGCCGATCACGACCGGGAGTTCCGGACGCATCACTCGATCCGGCGCGCCGGGCAGAAACCCGGCGCGAAGCTCGGCCATAACCCGATTTCCTCCCAGGCTAGGCCGGAATTTCAAAAGACCATTCCGTTGACGCGGAACGGTAACACGCACATCTTACAGGTGTCCGAGGTTGGACTTGCAGCTTCGGGCCGCGGTGATTTGAAGAGCGTAGCTTGCGCCGCGATAACAAACGCTAAAGCACCACGTGGTCGTTGGCTTTAACCAAGGCTTCGTGGTCCTTCTTCAGGAGGACATCGCGTGACCTTATCGTATGTTGATATTCTCCGCTCCCGGTGCAGCCTTCTGGGCCGATCCGGTGCTCGCTGTCGGCGCTGAGCCGCCCGCCCGCGCGGGTTCCGCCCCTCTCAAGCCCCCGACACCGCAGACAGTCCGGCCCCTGGCCGGCTCGCAGGAGCATTCTGCCAGATGACCCATCCCTTCGTCGCCGACCCGTTCGCGGAGGCGCGCGCGGACGTGCGCGTGCAGAGCGCGGCGGCCCCGACCCGCATCATCGAGGTGGGCGAGACCGCCGTCGGCATCGCCGTCCCCGAGGAGCACGGCGTGCGCTTCTTCTCCTCGGCCCGCGCCTTCGACAGCCTCGACGGCACCCTGTTCCGCAATGCCGAACAGGCGGCGCGCGCCGCGCGGGAGCGCTCGCGCGCGCTCGGCCGCCGCCGCACAGCCGCCTGAGCGGGACCCCTCAGCTCGCCCAGACCTCTGCGTAGAGCGCCTCGATCTCGGCCGCGCTCGGCTCGACCGGGTTGTTGGCGGGCGAGCCGGAGGCCAGCGCCTGGCGCGCCATCAGCGGCGTCAACTCGCGCCAGCGGCCCTGGTCGAGGCCGTAGGCTGCCGGGCTCGGGACCTCCAGCTCGGCGTTGAGCGCCCGCAGCTCCGCGATCAGGCGCTCGACGGCGAGCCCGTCGCCCTCCCCTTCCGCCGCCACACCCATGGCGCGGGCGCAGGCCCCGTAGCGGGCGAGCGCGGCCGGTGCCGAGAAGGCGGTGACGGCCGGAAGCAGCATCGCGTTCGAGAGCCCGTGCGCGACGTGGAAATGCGCGCCGATCGGCCGGCTCATCCCGTGCACCAGCGCGACCGAGCTGTTCGAGAAGGCGATGCCGGCCTGCGTCGCGCCGACCATCATCGCCTCGCGCGCCGGCCGGTCGCCGGGATCGGCCCAGACCCGGCGCAGGTTCGGCGCGATCGCCCGCATGGCCGCCAGCGCCATGCCGTCCGAGAACGGGTTGGCGCGCTTCGAGACGTAGGCCTCGATCGCGTGGGTGAGCGCGTCGATGCCTGTGTCCGCCGTGAGCCGGCGGGGCTTCGTCAGCGTCAGCTCGTAATCGACGAGCGCCGCCACCGGCAGGTAGGCGAGCCCGATGCACAGCATCTTCTCGTCGGTCTCCGCGTCCGTCACGATGGTGAAGCGCGTCGCCTCCGAGCCGGTACCGGCGGTGGTCGGGATCGCGATGATCGGCAGTCCCGGCGCGTCCTGGAGGTGGGGAGCCTTGTAGGCGCGCATGGCGCCGCCGAACCGGGCCAGCACCGCCACGGCCTTGGCCGTGTCCATCGGGCTGCCGCCGCCGAAGCCCACCACGCAGTCGTGGTCACCGGCTTGGAGCGCGGCGAGCGCCGCATCGACCGAGGCGACGGTCGGGTCCGGCACCGTGTCGCTGAACACGGCGGCCTCGAGCCCCGCGCCCCGCAGGCCCGCGACCAGCGCCTCGACCCGCCCGCTGCGGGCGAGATAGGGGTCGGTGACGATGAAGGGGCGGCTCAGGCCGAGCTGCGCCAGCACCTCCGGCAGCAGCGCCGAGGCCCCGGCGCCGATCCGCATCAGGCGCGGCAGAGCGATCGCGTGGGCCATGGTTCCTCCAGGGTGCGCCGCCCGTGTCCGGCGGCCTCTTCGTTGATCGGCGGCGACGCTAGACCGCGCCCGCGCCGGAGAACAGCCCCTGGGCCGCCTCGACCTCGCGGGCGATGAAGGCCGCGACCGCGCGGATGTGGGGCGCCTTCCGGTTGTCCTCATGGATGTGCATGTGGAAGGCGCGGGAGAGGGCGAGCGCGTCCGGCAGTACCGGCACCAGACCCGGATAGGTCGCGGCGATGAAGGCCGGCAGGATGCAGAGCCCCGCGCCCGCGAGCGTCGCGTGGACCTGGGCCAGCAGGTTGGTGCTGCGGATCTGCGCCACCGTCTCCGGGCCGACCACGCTGAGGTAATTCAGTTCGCGCGCGAACAGCATGTCCTCGATGTAGCCGACGAAGGGGTGGCGCCCGAGATCGGCGACCGCCCGGATCGGCTCGGCCGCCGCGAGGTAGCTCGGCGCGGCGTAGACGCAGAGGCGGTAATCGGTGAGGCGCCGCGTCACCACCCGGGCCTGCTGCGGGCTTGACAGGCTGATCACGATGTCGGCCTCGCGCTTCGAGAGGCTGAAGATCCGGGCGGTGGCCAGGATCTCGATCTCCAGGTCCGGGTGCTGGCGGGTCAGCCGGTGGGCGCGAGGCGCCAGGAACACGCTGCCGAACCCGTCCGGCGCGCCGACCCGCACCGTGCCCGAGACCGTACGTCCCGCCTTCGGCGCGGCGCTGGCCGACAGGAAGGCGCTCTCCATCGCCTCGGCCGTCGCGAGAAGCCCTTCGCCCACCTCGGTCAGCGCGTAGCCGAGATTGCTCCGGTGGAACAGCGAGCGGTCGAGCCCCTCCTCAAGGGCCTGGATGCGGCGGGCGACGGTTGTGTGCTCGGTCCCCGTCAGCTGCGCGGCGGCCGTCAGCGTGCCGGTGCGCGCCACCGCCAGGAAGAAGCGCAGGTCGTCCCAGTTGGCCCCCGCCCGCTTCCGCACGACCGCCTCTCCCCTACCGCGCCTCTTCCCTTACATTGTGCGAGAATGCACAACGGCTGCGAGCGCGTCCAACTTTATCGCCCAAGGCGGGCTGGTAGGCTGCGCGCCAACAAACGAGGAAACGACCACGGGAGGAGCGCGCATGCGCACCATCGGGCATTACATCGACGGCCGGATCGTCCAGGGCGAGAGCGGGCGCTTCGCCGACGTGTTCCACCCCTCGACCGGCGAGGTCCAGGCCAAGGTCGCGCTGGCGAGCCGGGCCGAGATGCGCCGCGCCGTCCAGAGCGCGGCCGCCGCGCAAGGCGCCTGGGCCGCCCAGAACCCGCAGAAGCGCGCCCGCGTGATGATGCGCTTCCTCGAACTGATCCGCGGCTACAACCAGGAACTCGCCGAGCTCTTGGCCTCCGAGCACGGCAAGACGGTGCCGGACGCCAAGGGCGACATCCAGCGCGGCGTCGAGGTGGTGGAGTTCGCCTGCGGCATCCCGCACCTGCTCAAGGGCGAGTACACCGAGAGCGCCGGCACCGGCATCGACGTCTACTCCCTGCGCCAGCCCCTCGGCGTGGTGGCGGGCATCACGCCCTTCAACTTCCCGGCGATGATCCCGCTCTGGAAATGCGCCCCGGCCATCGCCTGCGGCAACAGCTTCATCCTGAAGCCCTCCGAGCGCGACCCGAGCGTGCCGCTGCGCATCGCCGAGATCTTCTCCGAGGCCGGCCTGCCGCCGGGCGTGCTCAACGTGGTCAACGGCGACAAGGAGGCGGTCGACGCGATCCTCGACGACGAGGACATCCGGGCGGTGGGCTTCGTCGGCTCCTCGTCGATCGCCGAGTACATCTACGTGCGCGCCGCGCAGACCGGCAAGCGCGCCCAGTGCTTCGGCGGCGCCAAGAACCACATGATCGTCATGCCGGACGCCAACCTCGACCAAGCGGTCGATGCGCTGATCGGCGCCGGCTACGGCTCGGCCGGCGAGCGCTGCATGGCGATCTCGGTGGCGGTGCCGGTGGGCGAGCGGACCGCCGACGCGCTGATGGAGCGGCTGATCCCCCGCGTCGAGAGCCTGAAGATCGGCCCGTCGCACGACGAGAGCGCCGATTACGGCCCGCTCGTCACGCGCGACGCCGTCGAGAAGGTGAAGGGCTACATCGAGACCGGCGTGCGCGAGGGCGCGAAGCTCGCCGTCGATGGCCGCGGCTTCAAGCTCCAGGGTTACGAGAACGGCTTCTATCTCGGCGGCTCGCTGTTCGACCGTGTCACCCCCGACATGACGATCTACAAGGAGGAGATCTTCGGGCCGGTGCTCTCGGTCGTCCGCGCGCAGAGCTACGAGGAGGCGCTGGCGCTGCCCTCGACGCACCAGTACGGCAACGGCGTCGCAATCTTCACCCAGGACGGCGACGCGGCGCGCGACTTCACCGCCCGGGTCAATGTCGGCATGGTCGGCGTCAACGTGCCGATCCCGGTTCCGATCGCCTACCACACCTTCGGCGGCTGGAAGCGTTCGGGCTTCGGCGACCTCAACCAGCACGGCCCGGACTCGGTCCGCTTCTACACCAAGACCAAGACCGTGACACAGCGCTGGCCCTCCGGCATCAAGAGCGGCGCCGAGTTCTCGATCCCGACGATGCGCTGACCGACATCACCCTCCCCCCTCTACGGGGGAGGGTGCCGAGCGAAGCGAGACGGTCGGGACGAAGTACCGCAGAGAGGGGACGGCGCTTCAGGTATAGGCGCGGCCTTCATGAAGGGCGCAGCCCGATCCGGCACCGCTCACCCCTCTCCCGACCCGGCCTGACGGCCGGCCACCCTCCCCCGCAGAGGGGGAGGGAGCGTTGCGGACGATGGAATGAGGGCCTTCCCCGATGACGTTCGGCCTCACCGAAGACCAAGTCGCGATCCGCGAGATGGCCGCCGGCTTCGCGGCCGAGCACATCGCCCCGCACGCCCTCGACTGGGACGAGCGCAAGCATTTCCCCGTCGAGACCCTGCGGGCGGCGGCGGCGCTGGGCATGGCGGCGATCACCGTGCGGGAGGATGTCGGCGGCTCCGGCCTGACCCGCACCGACGCCGCCATCATCTTCGAGGCGCTCGGCGCGGCCTGCCCCACGGTGGCGGCCTTCCTGTCGATCCACAATCTCACGGCCGTCATCGTCGACCGCTTCGGCAGCGCGGCGCAGCGGGAGGCTTGGCTGCCCGGCCTCGCCACGATGGAGCGGATCGCGAGCTACTGCCTGACCGAGCCGGGCTCGGGGTCGGACGCAGCGGCGCTCCGCACCCGCGCCGAGCGGGACGGCGACCACTACGTCATCACCGGCGAGAAGCAGTTCATCTCGGGTGCCGGGGCGAGCGACCTCTACCTCGTCATGGCCCGTACCGGAGGGCCGGGCCCGAACGGTGTCTCGGCGATCCTCGTGGAGAAGGATGCGCCCGGCCTCTCCTTCGGGGCGAACGAGCGCAAGATGGGCTGGAACGCCCAGCCGACCCGGGCGGTGCGCCTCGATGGCGTGCGGGTGCCCGTGGCGAACCGCGTCGGCGACGAGGGCCAGGGCTTCAAGATCGCGCTCGCGGGCCTCGACGGTGGCAGGCTCAACATCGCAGCCTGCGCGCTCGGCGGGGCGCAGGGCGCCCTCGACCGGACGCTTGCCTACATGGCGGACCGGCGCGCCTTCGGCACCCGGCTCGCCGACATGCAGGCCCTGCAGTTCCGCGTCGCCGACATGGCGACCGACCTGGAGGTCTCGCGCGCCTTCCTGCGCCACGCGGCCGCCGCGCTCGATGCGGGCGCCCCGGAGGCGACCTCGCTCTGTGCCATGGCCAAGCGCCACGTCACCGACGCCGCCTTCCGGGTCGCCAACGAGGCGCTGCAGCTCCACGGCGGCTACGGCTACCTCGCCGAGTACGGCATCGAGAAGATCGTCCGCGACCTGCGCGTGCACCAGATCCTGGAGGGCACCAACGAAATCATGCGGATGATCATCGCCCGCCAGCTCGTCGGGAGCCGCTGATGGGCGACGTTCTCATCGAGAGCACGGGCCGCCTCGGCCGCATCCGCCTGAACCGCCCGCGGGCGCTGAACGCCCTCACGCACGGCATGGTCGGCGAGATCGACGCGGCGCTCGACCGCTTCGCCGTCGATCCCGGCATCGCCGCGGTGCTGCTCACCGGCGAGGGCGAGCGCGGCCTCTGCGCGGGCGGCGACATCCGCTCGCTCTACGAGGGCGACCTCGCCTTCGCGGACGGTTTCTGGCGGGACGAGTACCGACTCGATTCGCGGATAGCGGCGTACGAAAAACCATTCGTCGCCGTGATGGACGGCCTGACCATGGGCGGCGGCGTCGGGCTCTCGGGCCACGCCCGCCACCGCATCGTCACCGAGCGCTCCCGCGTCGCGATGCCCGAGACAGGCATCGGCTACCTGCCGGATGTCGGCGCCACCTGGCTCCTGCCCCGCGCGCCCGGCGAGACCGGGACCTATCTGGGCCTCACCGGCGCGCCGATGGACGCGGCCGACGCGATCGATGCGGGCTTCGCCGACGCGATGGTGCCCGTGGACGCACTGCCCCGCCTCGTCGCCGCGCTCGCGGAATTGCCCGAGGAGGCGGACGCGGAGGATGTCGCGGTGGCGATCCGGGCGCTCGCGCGGGATCCGGGGCCCGGCACGCTCCGCGCGCACCGCGCGGTGATCGACCGCTGCTTCGCCTTCGACATGATGGACGAGATCCTCGCCGCCCTCGAGGCGGACGGCTCGGACTTCGCGATGGAGACGTGCGCGACGCTTCTCGAGAAATCGCCCGCGAGCCTCGTCCTCACCCTCTGCCTGCTGCGCCGCGGCCGCACGGCGCGGTCGCTGGAGGATTGCCTGGAGCGCGAGTTCCACGCCTCGCTGGCCGTGCTGGCGGAGGGCGATTTCCGCGAGGGCGTGCGCGCCGCCGTGATCGACAAGGACCGGAACCCGCGCTGGAACCCGGCGACGCTGGAGGCGGTCGATCCGGCCAAGATCGCCGGGTGGTTGGAGCCGCGGGCGGCACCGGTATTCCCGTAAGGCGCGCGATTCCCTCTCCCCTCTGCGGAGGCGGGAAGCGGCGCAGGTTCGAAGGGCGGGACCTAGCCTGCCGACAAGAGGGGAGGAGCGCGTGGCGCAGACCATCGGGTTCATCGGGCTCGGCAACATGGGCGGGCCGATGGCGGCCAACCTCGTAGCGGCCGGGCACCGGGTGCTGGGCTTCGACCTCGCGCCGTCCTCTCTGGAGGCGGCGCGCGCGGCCGGCGTCACGGTCCTGGGCTCGGCCGCGGAGGCCGCGCAGGGCGTGGACACGGTCGTCACGATGCTGCCGGCCGGGCGGCACGTGGTGGAGGTCTGGAGCGCGCTCTGCGAGAGCGTGCCGGCGGGCACGCTGCTGATCGATTCGTCCACCGTCGATGTCGAGAGCGCGCGTCGCGCCCACGCGCTGGCCGAGGCGCGCGGCTGCCCCTCGATCGACGCGCCGGTCTCCGGCGGCACCGGCGGCGCCAAGGCCGGGACGCTCACCTTCATGGCGGGCGGCGCGGCGGAGGCCTTCGCCCGGGCCGAGCCGATCCTCCGGCAGATGGGCAAGGCGGTCTTCCATTGCGGCGCGGCGGGCGCGGGCCAAGCCGCCAAGATCTGCAACAACATGATCCTCGGCATCTCGATGATCGGCGTCGGCGAGGCCTTCGCGCTGGGGGAGAAGCTCGGGCTCTCGCATCAGGCCCTGTTCGACGTGGCCTCGGTGTCCTCCGGCCAGTGCTGGTCGCTCACCTCGTACTGCCCGGTGCCCGGCCCGGTCCCGGCCTCGCCGGCCAACAACGACTACCGTCCGGGCTTCGCCGCCGCCCTGATGCTGAAGGACCTGCGGCTCGCCCAGGCCGCGGCGGCGGCGGCCGGCGCCGCGACCCCGCTCGGCGCCGAGGCCGCGCAGCTCTACGCCCTGTTCGACGCGCTCGGGCACGGGGGCGAGGACTTTTCCGGCATCATCCGTATGCTGCGCGGGACCAAGGCGGGAGATGCGGGCCGATGAGCTACGAGACGATCCTCACCGAGACGCGCGGGCGCGTCCTGCTGCTCACGCTGAACCGCCCGAAGGCGCTCAACGCCATCAACCGGCAACTGACGGCAGAGGTCATCGACGCCGTGACCAAGGCCGATGCCGATCCCGAGATCGGCTGCATCGTGATCACCGGCTCCGAGAAGGCTTTCGCGGCGGGCGCCGACATCAAGGAGATGCAGGCGGCGACCTACGCCGAGATGTACGCGGGCGACCGCTTCGCCGACTGGGAGCGCTTCACCGCGGTACGGACCCCGATCATCGCCGCGGTCTCGGGCTACGCGCTCGGCGGGGGCTGCGAGCTCGCCATGATGTGCGACTTCATCCTGGCCGCCGACACGGCGCAGTTCGGCCAGCCCGAGATCAAGCTCGGGGTGATGCCGGGCATCGGCGGCAGCCAGCGCCTGACCCGCTTCGTCGGCAAGTCGAAGGCGATGGAGATGTGCCTGACCGGGCGCATGATGGATGCGGCCGAGGCCGAGCGCGCGGGGCTGGTCTCGCGGGTGGTGCCGGCCGCCGAGTTGCTCGGCGAGGCGATGCGGGTGGCCGAGATCGTCGCCGCGATGTCCCTGCCCATCGCGATGATGACCAAGGAGGCGGTCAACCGCGCCTACGAGACCACGCTGACCGAGGGCGTCCGCTTCGAGCGGCGCGTCTTCCACGCCATGTTCGCCACGCAGGACCAGAAGGAGGGCATGGCCGCCTTCGTGGAGAAGCGGCCGGCCAAGTTCACGCACGGCTGATCGTCCGAGGATGATCACGCGCGGGTGACCGCACACGGGCGACGGGCCGTTCCGGCCGCAAGAAGCGCCTCGACACAACGCCTTGGGAGATTGCGCCGATGCCGAGCTTTCGTGAGGCCCGAGACCTGCTTCTCGCTCACCGCACCGACTACGCGGCGGCCTATGATGGCTTCCGCTGGCCGGACCCGGTGCCGTTCAACTGGGCGCTCGACTGGTTCGACGCGGAACTCGCCGGCAACCCGGAGAGCCGCGCCCGGGCGGCGCTGCGGATCGTCGAGCCGGCGACCGGCTCGGACCTCGCGCTGAGCTTCGGGGACCTGAGCCGCCGCTCCAATCAGGTCGCCAACCACCTGCGCCGCCTCGGCCTCCGGCGCGGCGACCACCTGCTCCTGCTGCTCGGCAACGTGCCGGCGCTCTGGGAGACGATGCTCGCCGCGATGAAGCTCGGCGCGGTGGTGATCCCCGCCACCACGCTGCTGACCGCCGAGGAACTCGCCGACCGGTTGGAGCGCGGGCGCGCCCGGATGATCGTCGCGGGACCCGAGCAGGTCGCGCGCTTCGCGGGGCTCGACACGGCCAAGGTGCTGCGCGTCGTCACCGGGCCGGAAACGGAGGGCTGGACGGCCTACGAGGCCGCCTTCTCGGAATCCGAGAGCTTCGCGCCGGACGCTCCCTTGGAGGCGGATGACCCGCTGCTCCTCTACTTCACCTCCGGCACGACCGCGAAGCCGAAGCTGGTGCGCCACAGCCACCGCTCCTACCCGGTGGGCGCGCTCTCGACCATGTACTGGCTCGGTCTCCAGCCCGGGGACGTGCACTGCAACGTCTCCTCGCCCGGCTGGGCCAAGCACGCCTGGTCCTCGTTCTTCGCGCCCTGGAACGCGGGCGCGACGATCCTCGTCGTCAACCAAGCACCGTTCAGCGCGCGGGTGCTGCTCGACGCCATCGCGGCCTGCGGCGCCACGACTCTGTGCGCGCCGCCGACCGTCTGGCGCCTCGTGATCCAGGAGGACCTGACGGCGCGAAAGCTCGCGCTGCGCGAGGTCTGCGCCGCGGGCGAGCCGCTGAACCCCGAGATCATCGAGCGGATCGGCGAGGCCTGGGGCCTCACGGTGCGCGACGGCTACGGCCAGACCGAGACGACGGCGCTCGTCGCCAACACGCCCGGCCAGCCGGTGCAGCCGGGCTCGATGGGCCGCCCGCTGCCGGGCTACCGCGCGCGGGTGCTCGACATCGACGGCCAGCCCGCCAGCGAGGGCGAGGTCTGCCTCGCGCTCGACGACGAGCGCCCGGCCGGGCTGATGCAGGGCTACGACGACGGCGCGGGCCGCCTCTCGGGGGCGGAAGGCGCCCTCTACCGCACGGGCGACGTCGCCTTCCTCGACGCGGAAGGGCGCTTCACCTTCGTCGGGCGGGCGGACGACGTGTTCAAGTCCTCGGGCTACCGGATCAGCCCGTTCGAGCTGGAGAGCGTGCTGATCGAGCACCCGGCGGTGGCCGAGGCCGCGGTGGTGCCGGCCCCCGACGCGATCCGTCACACGGTGCCGAAGGCCTACGTCACCCTGGTCGGCACGGCGGAGGGCGGGCGCGCGACGGCGCTCGACGTGTTCCGCTTCACCAACGCCCGGCTCGCCTCGTTCAAGCGCCTGCGCGGCATCGAATTCGTGGAAGAATTGCCGAAGACGATCTCGGGCAAGATCCGCCGGGTTCAGCTGCGCCGCCTGGAGCACGAGGGACGCACCGACGACCCCTTCCGCGGCGAGGCCTTCACGCAGGCGGATTTCCCGGAGCTGCGGGAGGAGAAGAAGCCGGATTAGGCTTCGGAACGGCCGCCCATCCCCTCTCCCCGCGCGGGGAAAGGGCTCAGCCGACCTTGTCGTCGGGTGAGCGAGCCGCAGGCGACGGTGAGGGGGCGCCTCCGGAGGAGCCTCTTCCTGAACCGCCCCCTCACCCTCGCGTCGATCCCTGCGGGATCGATCGCTCGGCTCGCCCCCGACGGGGGGGTTCGCCCCTCTCCCCGCAAGCGGAGCGAGGGGATGGGCGGGCTCAGAACCCGCAGGCCCGGTAGTACGCCTCCAGGTTCAGCACGGGCGGGCGCGGTACCGGCGTCAGCGCCGGTGGATCACCGAGCGCCAGGAGCGCGTCGAGCAGCACCTTCGCGTCCCGTGTCGGCGGGATCAGATGGCCGCCGCCCTCGGCCCGGATCCGCTCGGCCGGCGCGCCGAGATCGAAGGCCACGGTCGGGTAGCCGGCCTCCCGGATCTCCGAGAGCACGTAGGAGTAGGTCTCGGGCCAGACGCTCGGAAGGAAGACGAGGTCCGGATCGGTCTCGGCGAGCAGCCGCGGCAGTTCCTCCGGCGCGTAGAGCCCGGTGACCGCCGCGTTGCCGAAGCGCAGCAGGCGCGGCGTGTCGATCGTGTGGCCGATCACCGTGAGGAAGAGCGGCGCCCGCTCGCGCGCCGCCTGCTCGCAGAGCCGCAGCAGGATCTCGTAGCCCTTGTGCTCGGCGATGGCGCCCACGACCGCGACGTGGAGCGGCGCGCCCGGATTTCGGGCGCGGCGGGATCGGTCCGGCACGGGTTTCGGGTCAGGCTCGGGATGGGGCACCACCGCGATGTCGGTGAGGCCGAAACGTCGGGCGTAGCGCCCGGCCGTGTCGTGTGAGGGCGCCAGCAGGGCGCTCGCGCCCCGCAGCAGGCGCGCGTTGAAGGCGAGAAAGCCCGGCATGTCCGACTGGATCAGGCCCGCCTGGTCGGCGAAATCGTAGTCGAGGTCTCGCGCGACGCAGATCTGGCAGACCTGCGGGGGCGGCTCGCCGCAGTAGAAGCGCCGGCCGTCGGTGAGATTCACCCGCGGGCAGTACCACTGGAAATCGTGCAGCGTCACCGCGTAGGGCCGGCGCCCGTCGAGCAGCCCCGCCAGCACGTCGCCGGTGAGGAACAAGCGGGCATGGACGTGCAGGGCGACCGCGACACCGCGCGCCTCCAGACCGGCGAGAAGCGGCTCGATGCGGTCGGCCTTGAGGGTGAGGCTCACGCCCGCCCGGTCGAGGCTCAGCTCCCAGCGCCGGTCCTCGCCGTCGGTGTCGACGGGGCGCAGCACCGCGACCTCGTGCTCGGGGGCGCGCGGCAGGGCGCAGAGGTCGGCGATGAAGCGCTTGGTGCCTCCACCGAAGCCGTGGGTCAGGTGGAGCGTCAGGCGCGCGAAGCGGCCGGCGAGCAGGCGCAGCAGAACCGCCTCGCGCAGGGGCTCCAGCGGGTCGGCGCGGGTGAAGGCTTCGAGTTCCGGAACGTAGTCCGGGTAGAGCGCTTCAAGGCGGGCGTGGTTGACGGCGAGCAGCGCCAGCCGGGCCGCTGGGGTGAAGGAGACCGAACCCTCGTGCATGACGAAGGTGTCGGTCGCCGCGAGATGGACCCAGCCGAGGTCGCGGGCGGTCAGGCACCACTCGACCTCCTCGCAGTAGCCGCGGCCCCAGTCGAGGGAGAGCGGGCCGACCTCGTCGAGGGCGGCCCGGTTGAGGTGCATGCAGAATCCGACGCCGGTCGGGATCTCGACCGGCTCCGCCCCGTGCCCCGCGAAGGCGGCGTCGAGCGCGGCGGCGTCGAGGCCGAGCGGCGCGGGGTTGTGCTCCGTCGTGCTCGGGAAGCTCAGGATCGTCGCGGTGTTCGACATCGGCGTCACCGAGGCGATGCCGGGCCGCACGTGGCAGTGGCGGGCCAGCCGCTCGACCGCGCCCGGCGGCAGAACCGTGTCGGCGTTGAGGAGCAGCGCGTCCTCGCCGCGGGCGAGCATCGCGAGCCCCCGGTTCACCGTGGCGATGAAGCCGAGGTTTTGGGCGTTCCGTACGATGGTCAGGCCCGGGTAGCGCCGGGATTCAAGCTCCGCGAGATAGCGCCCGACCTCGGGATCCGGCGAGGCGTCGTCGATGAGGATCGCCCGCACGCGCCGGAGCGCGAGCTGCGGCAGCAGGGCGGCGAGGCAGAGTCTGAGGTCGGCGAGCCCGTCATAGACGGGCACGATCGCGCAGACCGGCGGCGGCTGCACGGTCGGGCGCACCGCCTCGCCGGGTGTGAAGCTCGGCGCGGAACCCGCCGCAGCGCCGGGCTGGAAAGCGATGGAAGCGGTCGGCGCCCGGCGCTCGACGTCGTGGATCCGCGCCCGCAGCGCCCGGCGCCGCGCGAGGCTGAGCGCGGCCCTTTCGGACGCCCGCCCGTCCGAGCCGAGAAGCGCGGCCCGCGCCTCCGCCCGGTGCGCGCCGATCCGGCCGAGGAGATCGCTGCCGACCCGGCCGACGACCCGGCCGCTGCCCTCGGGGCCGGCGACGAGCAGGCTGCCGGGCTCGATCGGCTCCTCGAAGGCGAAGCTCGCCCAGCCGCGCCCGAAGGCGGCCCGGAGATCGGCCCGGGCGTGGGTGGTGGCGCTCGCCCGGGTGATCCCATCCGTGACGATCCTGAGCGTCGTCGGCGCGTCCTCGGCGGAACGGTCGAAGTACCAGCCGGAGAGGCCATCCGACCCTGCCGTCTCGATGTGGAATTTCGGCCGCGCGCGCCAGGACCCGAGATCGAGCAGGGTCTCGCCCGCGCGCACGCCGAGCCGGTGCTCGGAGCCGTCCAGCACGCGCGGCGGCAGCGGCAGGCGGAAGGCGTTCCAGCCCCCCTCCCCGCCCGCCATCAGGAAGCGCCGGAAGCGGTCGAGCGGGACGGGCTCCCCAGCCTCGCCGTCGATCACGAGCTGAACCCGGGGCGTGTCGCAGGGGAAGAGCGGCGAGACCCAGCCTTCGAGGCCGTAATCGCGCACGCCCTCGATCCGGCCCGCGTAGCGGCCGGGCCCGAGGACGAAGCTCTGCCGGTGCGTCCGGCCCCCGGTCTGAACGCTCAAGGTACAGCTGCCCGCACCGGCCCTGGGCAGCGGCGCGACGAGGAGCGGCGCGCCGTCCCCGGCGAAGACCTCCACGCCCTCGATCGCGCGCTCCGGCGCGTCGCCCATCCGCACGGCGATCCGCACGGAATCGGGCGCCGTACCCGGTTCGAGCGCCACCGCGACGCCGCCGTTGAACGGCGCGGCCCAGGTGACCGAGCCGGGGCGGCGCAGCCAGCGTCGTCCGTCCGTGCCCAGCCGCTTCAGCTGTTTCAGAAGATCCAAGGCCGCGCGGCTCCAAAGCATCGGCGTCCCGAGCGGGCGCGGCTCCTCATAACGGTTCCGATCTGTCCGCGAAACGCCGCGGCCCTCGCGGCGGCGCTGAGCCGGCACCATATCCGCCGAACGCCCGCCCAAGCTCCCCGTCCCGCCCAGGTCCCCGCGTGCTCAGGATCGCCGTTCTCGCGCTCGTCCTCCTCTACCTCATGCCGATCGCCGTCTCCGCCCTGCTCTACGCCGCCCGCGCGCGCGGCGACTGGCGCTCGGCCGACCGCTCCAGCGCGGGCCTGCTGCCCGATCCGCGCACGCACCGTCAGGCCCTCGTGCGGGTCTTCTCGGCGCGCACGGTGAGCTGGCGCGGGATTCTCGCGACCCATGCCTGGATCGTGGTGAAGGAGGAGGGTGCCGGCACCTACAGCCGCTTCGACTACACCGCCTGGGGCCGGCCGATCTGGATCGACCGCTTCGTGCCGGACGGGCGCTGGTTCGGCAGCGTGCCGGAGACCGTCGTGGGACTCGACGGCGCGGAGGCGGCGGCGGCGATCCCGCGCATCCGCGCGGTGATCGCGGGCTACCGCTACGCCGCGCCCGGCGACTACACGGTCTGGCCGGGGCCGAACTCGAACACCTTCGTGGCCGCCGTGATGGCGGCCGTTCCCGAGATGCGCGCGAGCCTTCCGGCGACCGCGATCGGCAAGGACTTCCCGTATGACGGGCGCTGGTTCGGCCCGACGCCGTCCGGCACCGGGGTCCGGCTCAATCTCGGCGGCTATCTCGGGTTGACGCTCGGCTGGGTCGAGGGTGTCGAGCTCAACATCCTCGGGGCCGTCGCCGGCTTCGACCTGCGCCGCCCGGCGGTGAAGCTCCCGGCGATCGGTCGGCTCGGCTTCTGAGGCGGGCGCCACAGGACGGATGCTACGGTGCGCACGGACGTGCGCCCCCACACCGCGGACGGGCGGCCGAACGGCCAAGACATACGGGCGAAACCCGGCCGGCCCGATGCCTGCCGCGTCAGCGAGCGCGGAAGGCAGCCCGATGGTCGTCGCCCACCTGTTCCGAATCTTCAGCGCGGTTCTGTTCGCGGCGGCGCTCGTCATCGCCCCGCTCGCGAATCCGCTCCTCGTCTCGGCCTGCCTGATCCTCGGCGGCGCCCTCGCGGCGTGGCGCGGCGCGGCCGATCTCGGCCTCCTGACGGGCGCCCTCGGCCTCGTCCGGACCATGCCGGTCCGCCACCGGGCCTGATCCTCCGGGGCGGCCCCGGGGACCCGCAGAGAGCGACCGGATAGGCCGGTCGCTTCCTCGACGGCCTACCCGCCCCGGCGCAGGACCGGGCAGGCCTCGCTGGCGAAGGGGCCCAGGATGACGTCCCCCTGCTCGGGGTTGTTCACCGTGAAGGGCGCCGTGCCCTGCCGGCCCGTGAAGCCGCGCCCGAGCTGCGGCACGAACAGCCTGTCGCCGAAATCGATGAAGCACCGGTCCTGCACCGCCGTGTAGCTGAAGCTCGCCTGCGCGAGCGGTCCCGCGCCGGGGCCGGCCCCGTCGCAATAGGCGGCGACGCTGAGCGTTCCGGGCCGCTCCAGGCGGAGCGGCACCGACCGGCCGGGCAGGATCGTGACGGGCGGACCGCCGTCGCGGCTGGCCACCAGCAGGTAGGCCGAGCGGTTGTAGACCCGGCGCATGCAGCCGGCCGCGGCTTCGGCGCTCCAGGCACCCGCGAGGATCGCCGCCGCCGCCAACGCGGCGCCCCTTCTCCAGTGCATCATGGCTCCCGAGACCCTCACGCGACCAAGCCCTCCGGCGGAGGGCACCCGCCCAGGGTGATAGCGCGCGGGCGGCCGCCGCCAAGTCGGTTCTGAATCCCCAGTCGGTCCCGAATCCGGAATCCGGTTCCCCCGCCGAGCCTGCGGCACCGCCCGCGGTTGTGACGGCGCCTCCGTTATGGCGGTGGACGACCGTCGAGGCCCTGCTTGACCGGACCGGTCCCCGGTCGCATCGAGAGAACGAAAGTCGAACCCGCCGCCACGGACGCGAGTCCAGGATGCCGCCCGAGACGGACCCCGATCCGCGCAAGATCATCCATATCGACATGGATGCCTTCTACGCCTCGGTCGAGCAGCGCGACGATCCCTCCTTACGCGGTCGCCCGATCGCGGTGGGCGGCTCGCGCGAGCGCGGCGTCGTCGCCGCGGCGAGCTACGAGGCCCGCGCCTACGGTGTGCGCTCGGCCATGCCGTCGGTGACGGCGCGGCGGCGCTGCCCGGACATCGTCTTCGTCAAGCCGCGCTTCGAGGTCTACCGGGCGGTCTCGGAGGAGATTCGGGCGATCTTCGCCGCGCACACCGCGATCATCGAGCCGGTCGCCCTGGACGAGGCTTATCTCGACGTCACCGAGAACCTGCAGGGCCTGCCGAGTGCCACCGCCGTCGCGCGCGCGATCCGGGCGGAGATCCTGGAGCGGACCGGCCTCGTCGCCTCGGCGGGCGTCTCCTACAACAAGTTCCTGGCCAAGGTCGCCTCGGACCACCGGAAGCCCGACGCGCTGTTCGTGATCCCGCCCGCCATGGGGCCGGCCTTCGTGGAGACCCTGGCGATCGGCCGCTTCCACGGGGTCGGCCCGGTCACCGAGGCGCGGATGCGCGCGCTCGGCATCGAGACCGGGCGCGACCTGCGCGAGCGCTCGCTGGAGGAGCTGACGGCGCATTTCGGGAGCGCAGCGCCCTACTACCACGCGGTCGCCCGCGGGATGGACGCGCGGCCCGTGCGGGCGCACCGCGTCCGCAAGTCGATCGGCGCCGAGACCACCTTCGGCGACGATACGGCCGACCGGTCCGTGCTGGCCGAGCGGCTGCAACCTATGATCGACCGGGTCTGGCAGGCGAGCGTGGCCAAGGGCGTGCGCGGGCGGACCGTGACGCTGAAGCTGAAGCTCTCCGACTTCGCCCTGATGACCCGCGCCCGCTCGCTCGCCGAGCCGGTCGGCGACCGCGCCGGGCTGGAGCGCCTGGCCCTCGCACTGCTCGACGAGGCGCTGCCTCTGCGCCGCAGCGCGCGCCTGATCGGCCTCAGCCTGTCCGGCCTGAGCTCCAACAACCTAGGGGATCCGGTGCAACTTGGGTTAGGGATCTGACTTTCTACAACTGAAGTTCATTAACCTGGCCGTTACGACGACCACAGGATGTGTCATAAAAAATAGCGCACGTGAGTTTTTCAGGCGTTGCACCGGCACTAGGCTCGTGCACAGGACCGTTCGAGGGACCGGATGCCTCGGCATTTTCTCCGCAAGCTGGAACTGTACACCCACCTCTCGGCGGCTGACCGGGAAGCGTTGGAGAGCGCCGTCGGCGAAAAGCGCCGCCGCGTCGGCCCCCGTGAGGACATCGTCCGCGAGGGTGACCACACGGGCCACGTCAACCTGGTCCTCGAAGGCTGGGCCTGCCGCTACAAGCAGCTGGAAGACGGCAGGCGCCAGATCGTCGCCCTCTTCGTGCCGGGCGACCTATGCGATACTCATATCGACGTCCTGCGCGAGATGGACCACGCCATCGGCACGCTCACCCCCGCGACCTACGCGGAGGTCTCGCGAGACACGCTCGGCGCCATCGCGGCGCGCCATCCGCGGATCATGCAGGCCCTGTGGTGGGACACGCTGGTCTCGGCCTCGATCCAGCGGGAATGGACGGTCAATCTCGGCCAGCGCTCCGCCAGCGAGCGGCTCGGCCACCTCCTGTGCGAGCTGTTCCTGCGGCTGAGGGGCGTCGGGCTGACGGAGGGCAACCACTGCGTGCTGCCTACGACGCAGGCCGACCTCGCGGACGCGATGGGCCTCTCGACGGTGCACATCAACCGGACGCTGCAGGACCTGCGCCGCGCCGGGCTGATCGTGCTGAAGGGGCGCAACCTCACGATACCGGACCTCGCAGCCTTGCAGGCCGCCTCGCTGTTCACGCCGAACTACCTGCACTTCGACCATATCGGGCGGCACCTCGACGCCGTTGAACCCGTGGCCGTGTAGTCGGTTGTGCTCGATGCAAATCGGCTCTGGCGCGAGCGGCGAGTGGTTCGTCCCAGCGGACGCGACAACCCATGAATGACCGGATGGAGCAGGAGGCCAAGGGGGAGACACGAGCGGAGCCCGCACCGGCCCCGTCCGCCGCCGCACCGCGGGACGACGGGTTCCGCCTGCTGATCGAGACGATCCCGCAGCTCGTCTGGCGCGCGCGCGGCCGTGGCGACTGGGTCTGGTCGAGCCAGCAATGGCAGGGCTTCACCGGCCAGGACGCGGCGGGAGCCCTGGACCGCGGCTGGCTCGCGGCCGTCCATCCGGACGACCGGGACCGGACCGAGGCGGCCTGGGCCCGGGCCGAGACGGAGGGCCGGCTGGAGGTCGAGCACCGCATCTTCCAGGCCGCGACGGGCGAGTACCGCTGGTTCGAGACCCGCGCCCTGCCGGCCCGCGACGCCGAGGGCCGGGTACGGGAATGGTTCGGCACCGCGACCGACATCCACGACCTGAAGACGCTGCAGGCGCAGCAGGCCCACCTGCTCTCCGAGTTGCAGCACCGGGTCCGCAACACGCTGGCCACGGTCCGGGCGATCGCCCGGCGCTCCGCGGAGACGAGCGAGAGCGTGGAGGACTACGCCATGCATCTCGAGGGCCGGCTGGGCGCCGTCTCGCGGATCCAGAGCGCGATCATCCGCAACCCGATCGACGACCTCAGCCTGTCCATGCTGGTGGCCGACGAACTCGTCGCCTACCACGCCCGCGAGGGCGAGGACTTCACGATCGACGGCCCCTTGGTCCTCGTGCCCGCCCGAGCCGCCGAGCGCCTGGCGCTCGCCCTTCACGAACTGGCGACCAACGCGGTCAAGTTCGGCGCCCTCGCGCAGGAGAGCGGCACGATCGCGATCTCCTGGACGACGGAGGAGCGGAAGGGCCATCCCGTCCTGGTACTCGACTGGACGGAGAGCGGCCTGGTGCTGGCCGGGCCGGAAACGCGGCGCTACGGCTTCGGCATGGACGTGCTGGAGCGCATGCTACCCCACGACCTGCGGGCGCAGGTAGTCGTCGCCTTCCGCCCGGACGGGCTGAGCTGCCGCATCGTCCTGCCGCTCGGCGCGGGAACCGGGGCCGCGGCGGTGCGACCGCAGGTCTGAGGCGGGCGGCGGAGGCTGGCCGGGCGCGCCATCCTTTCGCCTTGCGAGCATGGCCCGAAGGGTCCACTGTCCGCCCGACCTCGCGCCGCTCCCGGGTTCCCGGTCGCGGCGCCCCAGGAGCCGCGACCCTTGTTCATGCTCGACCGACGCGTCCGCCGCACCGTTTCGGTGCTCGCCCTCGCCCTCGCCGCCGGGCTCGCGCCCGCCGCCCAGGCCGCGCAGCCGCGCGAATCCGCGCCCGTCACCGAGTACGAACCCGCCGAGTCCCTCGAGGGCAACTTCCTCGCCGCCTACATCGCGGGCGCGGCCCGCGACACCGCCGCGGCGGCCACCTTCTACCGCGAGGCGGTGAAGGCTGACCCGCGCAACGCCGAGCTTCTGGAGCGCGCCTTCATCTCGATGCTGGCCGACGGCTCCCTGCCGGACGCCTTCCGGGCGGCCGAGCGCCTGACGAGCCGCGACGGCGCCAACGGGCTCGCCAACCTCGCGCTGGGCGTGCGCCAGATCAAGGCGAGCCAGTGGTCGGCCGCCCGCCAGAACTTCGCCCGGAGCGGCCGGGGTGCCGCCGCCGACCTCACGGCGACGCTGCTCACCGCCTGGGCCTTCGCGGGCGCGGGCGACGGCAAGAAGGCGCTGGAGACGGTCGGCCGCCTGCGCGGCGAGCGCTACTACAACACCTTCCGCGACTACCATGCGGGCCTGATCGCCTCGGTCGTCGGCGACCAAGCCGAGGCCGAGCGGCGCCTGAAGGCGGCCTACGAGGCCGACAAGAACACGCTGCGGGTTGTCGACGCCTACGCCCGCCAGCAGGCGGCATCCGGGCGCACCGACGTGGCGATTCAGGCCTACACCGACTTCGAGAGCCTGATGCCGCGCCATCCGATCGTGCGCGACGCCCTCGACAAGCTGAAGGCCGGCAAGCCGCTCGGCCGCCTGATCACCACCGCGCAGGAGGGGGCGGGCGAGGTGCTGTACGGCCTCGGCTCGGCCGGCTCGACCCAAGGGGACGAGCTGCCGGCGGTGATCTATCTGCGCCTCGCGCTCTACCTCGCGCCCGAGCACGGCCTCGCCCGCCTGACGCTCGCCGACATCCTCGACCGGATGAAGCAGACCGAGAAGGCCAACGAGGCCTATGCCCAGATCCCGGCCTCCTCCCCGCTCAAGCTGAATGCCGACATCCAGATCGGGCTGAACCTGGAGCAGATGGGCAAGGGCGACGAGGCGCTGGCCCATCTCGACGCCGTGATGAAAGCGCATCCGGACGACATCGACGTGGTGACGGCGCTCGGCAACGTGCAGCGATCGCGCAAGAAGTACGCCGAGGCCGCCGAGACCTACACGAAAGCGATCAATCTGATCGGCGACCGTCCGGTGCAGAACTACTGGACGACCTTCTACTTCCGCGGCACCGCCTACGAGCGCGCCAAGCAGTGGCCCAAGGCCGAGGCCGACCTGAAGAAGGCGCTCGAACTGGTGCCGGCGAGCCAGCCCGCGGCCCGAGCCCAGGTGCTGAACTATCTCGGCTATTCCTGGGTCGACCAGAAGATGAACATCGAGGAGGCGTTCAAGCTCCTCAAGCAGGCCGCCGACGCGAGCCCGCGCGACGGCATGATCGTCGACAGCCTGGGCTGGGCCTATTACCGCCTGGGCCGCTGGGACGACGCGGTGCGCGAGCTGGAGAAGGCGGTCGAGCTGAAGCCGGGCGACCCGACCATCAACGACCACCTCGGCGACGCCTACTGGCGCGCCGGCCGCCGCCTCGAGGGCAAGTTCCAGTGGCAGCACGCCAAGGACCTGAACCCCGAGCCGGAGGATCTCGCGCAGATCAACGAGAAGCTGAAGAACGGCCTGCCGGACATCGAGAAGCCGACCGCCACCGCCGAGAACCCGCCGGCCCCGGTCGCGGCCCCGCACAACCCGGAGAACCCGGAACTGCCGAAGGGCGCGCCCCAGCCGAGCGAGCCTCCGGGCGCCGCCGACAAGAAGACGGGCGGCTAAACAGCGCTCTCCGCCGAAGCGGACGCCGGTTCGGCGCAGGAGAGCGCGGCACGGCGAGGATCTTGCCCGGATCTTGCCCGGACCTTGCCCGGACCGGGCCGGCCCCGTAAGGCCTGCCCGTCCCGTCACTGCCCGGAGCGCCCGTGCCCGCCCTTACCACCCGCGCCCCGGCCAAGATCAACCTGACCCTGCACGTCCTCGGGCGCCGGCCCGAGGACGGCTACCATGTGCTGGAGAGCCTGGTCGCCTTCGCGGGGGCGGCGGACCTCCTGAGCCTCGCGCCCGGTCCGGAGCTCGGGCTCGCCGTGAGCGGGCCGACCGCCGGCCCTGCCGGCCCCGATGACGACAACCTCGTCCTGCGCGCGGCCCGCCACCTGCGGGACCGGGTACCCGCCCTACGACTCGGGTCCTTCCGCCTCGTCAAGCGCCTGCCGGTGGCGGCGGGCATCGGCGGCGGCTCCTCCGACGCCGCGGCGGGGCTGCGGCTGCTGGCCCAGCTGAACGGCCTGCCCCTCGATCACCCGGGCGTCGTGGCCGCCGCCCGCGCCACGGGTGCCGACGTGCCGGTCTGCCTGGAGCCGCGGGCCCGGATGATGTGGGGCGCGGGCGAGCATGTCGGGCCCGCGCTCGGCCTCTCGCCGCTGCCCGCCGTGCTGATCAATCCCGGCGTGCCGGTGCCGACCGCCCCCGTATTCAAGGCCCTCGGTCTCAAGGTCGGCGACGACTTGGCCGGCGCCGCCCACCCGGAGATCGCGCCGGATCTCGCCGGGCCGGATCTGCTGGCCCGCATCGGCCCGGCCCGCAACGACCTGGAGGCGCCCGCCCTCACGGTGGCGCCGGTCATCGGCGTCGCGCTCGCGGCCCTTCGCGCGCAGGACGGCTGCCGGCTCGCCCGGATGTCGGGCTCGGGTGCGACGGTCTTCGCGGTCTTCGCCGACCGCCGCACGGCCATGCGCGCCGCGCGCACGCTGCGGGCCGCCAATCCGGGCTGGTGGGTGAGCGCATCCTACCTGCGGTAGGGCACGGGGCGTCAGGGCGCGCGTCGTGCGCCCGGCGCAGCATCGCGCCTCAGTGCGCGCGCGCGATGCAGAAATCGACCGCTTCGAGCAGCGCGTCCTTCGTCCGCCCGGGGGCGAACGGCGCCAGGGCCTCCCGGGCCAACGCCCCGTACTGGCGGGCGCGCTCGACGGTCTCGGCCAGCACGCCGCGCCGGTGCAGGATGGCGCGGGCCTGATCGAGGTCGCCCTCGCGGATCTCGCCGTCCTGAAGGGTCCGGCGCCAGAAGGCGCGCTCCTCCTCGCTGCCGTGCCGGAAGGCCAGCACGATCGGCAGGGTGATCTTGCCCTCGCGGAAGTCGTCGCCGACGTTCTTGCCCAGCGCGTCGCTTGTGCCGCCGTAATCGAGCGCGTCGTCGATGAGCTGGAAGGCGATGCCGAGATTCATGCCGTAGGCGCGGCAGGCGTCCTGCTCGCCTTGCGGCCGCCCGGCCAGCACCGGCCCGACCTCGCAGGCGGCGGCGAAGAGCTCGGCGGTCTTGCCGCGGATGACGGCGAGGTACTCCTCCTCGGTCGTCTCGGTGTTCTTGGCGGCGGTGAGCTGCATCACCTCGCCCTCGGCGATCACCGTGGCGGCAGCCGAGAGGATGTCGAGGGCCTTGAGCGAGCCGACCTCGACCATCATGCGGAAGGCCTGACCCAGCAGGAAGTCGCCCACCAGAACGCTCGCCTCGTTGCCCCACTTGATGCGGGCTGCCACGCGCCCGCGGCGCATGTCGCTCTCGTCCACCACGTCGTCGTGGAGCAAGGTCGCGGTGTGCATGAACTCCACGCTGGCCGCGAGCTTCACGGCGCCCTCGCCGCCCGCGTAGCCGCAGAGATCCGCGCAGGCGAGCGTGAGGATCGGCCGCAGTCGCTTGCCGCCCGACGAGATCAGATGGCTCGCCACCTCGGGGATCATCGCCACCTCGGACCCCGTGCGCGACAGGATCGTCGTGTTGACGCGCGCCATGCCGTCGGCGACGAGCGCGACCAGATCGTTCAGGCTCGCCTCCGCCTCGGGACGGCCTTTCTCCACGGGAACCACGACACCCAAGGTCCGATGCCTCCAGACCGTCCGGCCGCGACAGGCGGCGTCGCCCCCCTTCGCACGGGGCTCTCGGCGCCGCAACATGCGCGGATGCAAGCGATACAGATGCGCAGGATATGGTTCCGCGCCGCCGGTGCGGCCCCGCGGCGAATGCGCCGGGCCACGGGGGCGCCGGCCCAGTGAGCGCGGAGCCCGACAGCCTGTTCGGCGGGCGCCTGCGCCTGTTCCAGCCCGCGCGCGGCGCGCACCGGGCCGGCACCGACGCCGTGCTGCTCGCGCGCCTGCTCGATCCGGGACCGGAGGCGCGCGTCTGCGACCTCGGCGCCGGCAGCGGCGCGGTCGGCCTCGCCTACGGGCTCGCCGGCGCCCGGGTGACACTGGTGGAGCGCGAGCCCGAGATGGCCGCGCTGGCGCGCCGGAACGCTCTGCTCAACCGTATCGCGGCGACGATCGTCGAGACCGACCTGCTGGCCCCGGCGGCGAGCCGGCAGGCCGCCGGCCTGGAGCCGGAGAGCCAGGACGCCGTCGTCACCAACCCGCCCTTCTTCGAGAGCGGGAGCCGCCCCGCGCACAGGCCCTCACCGAACGCCCTACGAGCGGCCGCGCACAGCTTCGGCCCGGGCGACCTCGATGGCTGGATCCGCGCCTGCGCCTGGATCCTGCGGCCCGGCGGCCAGCTCGGCCTGATCCACAGGGCCGACGCGCTGCCGGCCTGCCTCGCGGCGCTCGACCGGCGCTTCGGCGGGATCAGCGTCCGCCCGGTCCATGCCCGGGCGGACCGGCCCGCGATCCGGGTGTTGATCCGCGCCCTGAAGGGCAGCCGCGCTCCCCTGGACCTGCTGCCGCCGCTGGTCCTTCAATCGGCGAACGGTGCGGCGACCCCGGAATCGGCGGCTCTCCACGGCGGCGAGCCCTGGCCGCCGGTGGCTCACGACAGGCTCTGAATGCCCGGTCCCAAGCGGTCGTAGGCCGCTCCGTACCCCTGAACTTGCGCGGTTGGGAACGGGCCCGGCGGGACGGTGCCGGCCTGCGGCCGCGTGATCAGACGTTCGAGGACGTCGCACGCGCCCCGCACGCCGTCCTCGGCCGCCACCCGTGCTGCCGCTGCGGAGCAGGCGCTCTGCATCCTGGCATCCCCGATCATGCAGCGGATCGCGTGCGCCGCCCGGGCCGGCGTGAACGCCCTCCGCCTCAGTGTCCGACCGAGACCCAGGCGCTCCAAACGCTGCGCTTCGTCGAAATGGTCGAACGCCACGGGCACGACGAGCTGCGGGATACCCGCCGCGAGAGCCTGCGCGACGGTTCCGATACCGCCGTGGTGGACCAGGGCCGCGCAGCGCGGCAGGAGTTTGCTGAAGGGCGCGTAGGGCAGGTGCAGGATCTGCTCGGGCAGATCCGAGGGTATCTGCCCGGGCCGAGGCGCCAGGAAGATGCCGCGCCGGCCCAGGAGCTCGCACGTCGCCCGCGCGGTCCTGAAGAACGTCTGTGCCTGGCTCATCCCGGAGCCGTAGGTGAAGACCACGGGCGGTTCGCCGATGTCGAGAAAGGCGCGCAGCTCCGCGCCCAGGTCCGATGTGTCGCCGAACTGGTCCGCCATCGGGAAGCCGACCTGCACGGCGTGCCGCAGCCAATCCGGCTGCGGCGGCGCGAACCAATTCGGAAACATCAGGAGAACGAGGGTCGGGCTGTTCCACCAGTGGCGGAGGCGCCGGACCGGCGGGAGGCCGAGTTCGGCCCTCATAGCGTTCAGGCGCGGCAGGACGGCCGGATCGATCACGTACCTGTCCGCCCCGCGGCCGAGCCAGTGCCGGATCTGCGGCGGCAGGAAGGAGGGCAGCGGAAGGCCCGGCAGGCGCGGCGGCGCGTGGCGGCTCTCGACGAGCATCGGCATCACGTGCAGGGTCACGGTCGGAACGCCGATGCGATCCTGGGCGAGGCGGGCACCGAAGCTGCTCGACGATGCGATGACGGCGCAGCGCTCGGTCCGGTTCGCCTCGATCCAGCGGTCAACCTCGCGGGCGAAGTCCAGGCCGTACCCGAAGGCGACCTCGATCCCGCGGCGGGCGTGCCACAGCCGGGGATTTCCGACAGCGCGATCGAAGTCGTCCTGCGTGCCGACCGCGTGGAAGGGGAAACCGGCGCGGGACGCGAGGGCCGCGAAGGGCGCCGGTGCGCTGAGCAGCACCTCGTGGCCGCGCTGCCTCAGCGCCGCGCCGAGCGCGAGGAACGGCAGCACGTCGCCGTGCGTCCCCAGGACCGTGAGCAGGAACCTCATGGGAGAACCGGCTCCGCGGCAGGGGCATCGAGTCCCCCCGCCGGAATCGCGGCGACGACCCGAGCCTCGGGGGACCGAAGCGGTGCGGCGTTCTCGTCAAGCACCCGATCGGGCATGCGCTGATCACCGAGCGTCAGCGCGAAGATATCGAAAACACCGGGGAATTCGTTCGCCATGAGAAACTGGAAATGCATGCGAAACGGATGCTTTTTGATGCGCTCATAGGTCTGCGTGTCGATGATGTCGCGAAACTTGGCCGATCGAACGATCGGATTCGTGGCCTGCAGCGGCGGCACGCGGAGCCTGAGGTCTCTGGCCGGCTCGAAGCCGGGAAAGTTCATCCAATCCTGCGGCGCTTGATAATCGACCCAGACGAGGCGCTGCGACGTCAGCAGGCTCGCGATCGCCGCACGGATCGGCGCCGCCGCTGGCTGCATCGCGACGATTGGGAGACTCGAGCCCAGCGTGAGCAGAGAGAGAATCGACCCCTCCCGGCCGAGGGCGTCGTCGCGCTGGAGCACGCGCGCGGCGATCTCGACGGCCGTCAGAGCGCCGCTCGAATGCCCGACCAGCATCACCTCGTCGGCGTCCGCGCTGCGGATCTCGGTACAGATCAGGTCGGCGAACGTATCGAGGCGGGTCTGGTAGTCGGCCCGCCGGCCCATCGCCTGCTGCCAGGCGAACACCCAGTCGTTCATCAGCTGCCACAGGAAGGTGCGGTCGAGACGCGGAATGACGAGCCGCAGAGCCAGGATCCCGCAGGCGGCGCCGAACACCGGGGCGAGCCATGCTGGCCCGATGAGGCCGGCCTCGATCAGGCCGGCCGCGAGCAGCCCCAGCCCGATCGCGAGACAAGGCAGCATGCCAGCGACCAAGGTCGGATAGAGGATGACGTTCCCGCACTTCCAGCTTGCGCGATACATGCGGAACAGTGCGCCGCTGAGGGCAACGTGCAGGAAGGCGAGGACATTGAGGCAGGCCCCCACGAGATAGGGGCGCGCCATGTCTGCGCGCACGAGGTCGTGCCAGAGCAGGACGTTGTACGTGGTCGTCACGCGTCCGGCTTCCCCCTCGTGCTCGACCGTCCAGGTCTGCACGGTTCCGCTCGGATCCAGCGCGGTGCGTGAGACACGCGGGAACGCGATGCCGAAGCGCTTGGCATAAAGGCGAAGCTCTCGCATGAAGAGCGCCCGATAGCGCCGGTCCGCTTCGGGATCGTAGCCGTGGACATAGAAGAGGACCCGCCGCCTTACCGGCAGCGCCTCACGGACAGAGAGTAGCGGCGGAGTAAAGCCAATGGATTTCGGCATTCTTGTCCGCCTGTAACACGGCGGCACTCACGATATGAGGCCAACGATCCTTGTTCATAGCCTCTATCACCAAAGGCACAATAGTACGATTATACCATGTTATTTATGCCGCTCGGCATGCTCTCCGTCGATATCGTGGGCGCCGGCCCTCCCGACGTGCCGGCCGGACCTTCGATGACCGTGCTGGAGCCGCGCCCGATCGTGCGGACGGACGCGCCGCCCGTCAGTCGCGCTTCGGATCCCTGTCGGCACCCGGGACGGTATCGAGGTCGCCCTGGCCTGGCAGGACGAAGACCTGCCCGGGATAGATCAGGTCCGGGTCACGGATCTGGTCCTGATTGGCGTCGTAGATGAGGGTGTAGCGCTCGCCTTCACCGTAGGTCCGTCGGCTGATCTTCCAAAGGCTGTCGCCTCGCGCGATGCGCGCGGTCTCGATCCCTGGGACATAGACCTCTGAGGTGCCGGTTCCGGGCTGGTCGCTCGGGGGCGGGCTCCCGGTGCCGGAGGACAGCGTCGGATCGGCGGGGCCAGCAGGGATCACGTCCCGCGCCTGCGCCTCCCCGGCCGGCCGTCGCTGCGATACGCCCAGCCCGTTAGCCACGGGCGCCCGGTCCTGCGGATTGGCGGCGTGTGCGACCACCTCGTCGCGCCCGGGATCGGGCGCCGAGAACGCCACCTCCGCCCGGTCGCGGACCTTGCCCGTCAGCGGATCGACGCTGTCGAGCCGGACCCTGTAGTCGCCCGGCCCCACGCCGCGGCCGATGGTGAACGTCACGCTCCCGTCGCGCCCCACGGTGGCCGGGGCGATCAGCGTGTCGTTCAGATAGAACCGGACGTCGGCCCCGGCGGCCCCCCGAGCCGTCACGAAGAGTTGCCCGCGATCCCGGGCGTCGATGCTGACGATCGTCACGGGCGTCGCGCTGCCATCCAAGGGCCTCGCGGCCGGACCTGGCTCATCGGCCAAGCCTCGTGAATCTGCCGAGGCCGTCGCGCCCGCACGATTCGTCGGGGCGCCGTCCGTCTCGCTCGCGCCGGCCTGAACACCGGTCGCCAGGCGGCCGCCGATCTCCGAGCCGTCAGGCCTCTCCCTAGGGTTCGGCGCACGATGCTCGACGGGCTTCCGGCCCTGCTTCGCCGCATCAGCCCCGGCATCGCGGAGCGCCTGGCCGCCCAGCTCGACGCCGTGCCCCGACCCGGTCGCGGCAGGCCGATCCGGTTGCGAGAGGACGACGGTCGGCCTGTCGGGCGCAGTCACGGCGACGAGCGGCCTCGTGTCCCGGGACGGCGGAATCACGACCGCCACGTTCGCGGAGGAGCGTCGTGCCTCGCCCTGGGCATCCGTTGCGCGCAGCCCGATCTCGCTGGTCCCGGGGGGAAGCGTCGGCGGCATGAAGGTGAACCGGCCGTCGGCACCGGCCCGGGCGCGCGCCGCCGTCTTGCCATCGACGAGCAATTCCACGGCGGCATTGGGCGCCGCCTGCCCGGCGATGACGGCGTCCCCGTTCGGCTCGACGCGCACGACGTCGAAGCTCGGCACGATCGGGGCGGAAGGCTTCGCCGGCGCGATGCCGGCCGCTCCCCCGGGCCCGGGCGTCGCGCCGGGCCTGGCCGGCGTGTCCACCTTCGGAGCGGCGTCTGCGCCGGTCTCCGGCTGCGACAAAGCTGCCAGAGGCTGCCCGTCCCCGCCGGTCGTGCGCGACCCCGGCCCGAGGAGCGCGTCACGGTTCCCGACGATGGTCCCGGTCAACCCGACGAGGAGCAGCAGGACGAGAAGACCGGTGGCGAGGCTGCGACCGCCACCCGCCTGCCGGCTCCTGGGCACCGGGGCTGGGTCGGGGCCGAGATCCCCGACGGGAGCGCCGAGGCGCCTGTGCGGGCGACGGCGTGCGATCAGGGCCAGGATCACGCCCAACGCGGCGAGCCCGCCGACGAGTGCGGAGAGGACGATGCGACGCAGGCCGGTCATCATGTCGTGCGGATCCCCCGATGGCGTGGAGGGGATCGGCTAGGCCGGCCCTCGATAGGGCCGCGGCCGTCGCGGGCAGGCGACGGTCGCGGCCCTGGGTCTTGTCGGGTGTCGGGCTCTCGGGCGTCAGGCGAAGCGGCGTCCGTCGGTCGCGTAGCGATCGATGGCCGAGGGCAGTTCGCGCGTCAGGCGCGAGAGGATCTCCGAGCGGCTGAGGCCGGTCTGCTGCGCGAGATGGTCGAGGGTCATCGGGCCGATGGCGCGCTCCAGGTCGGCCTCGGCGATGGCCCGGTTGGCGCCCTGATTGACCCAGGAACTCGCCGTTTCGCCGTGGCCGCCCTTGGTGAAGTGCTCGACGAGTTCCGATAGTCCACTGGCGATCAGGCCGCCGACACCGGCCGAGCCGACGCCGCCGAGAATCCGCTCCAGGTTGGACGGGATCGTCGACCCGGCGGCCGGTGCGCTCCGGGCCACCGGCGGCACGCTCGACCCGTGCGCGTCGCGGCCGGGATTGCCGAGCCACTCGGCGATCTTGTCCCTGTTCTGGTAGCCCGCCACCGCGAGCAGGCCCAGCAGGGCAGTCATCGAGGGATATCCCTTGCTCATGTCATGTCCTTTCCGTGGTGGTGCTGGTGGTGATGCGGGCGCCGTCGGCGCGCCGTCGTCAGCCGCCCCGGCGTGGCGGGCGGCCATGCGGCCGGCATGTGAGGAACGCGATCAGCCTCGGTAGGATGAGAGCCGTCAAAATCTTCGGGATCATCGGTGCCTCCGAAGGATGGCGCCGACGGTCGAGCCGGACGCGCGCCCATCTCACGCCGTCGCGGCCGTTCCGAAGAGGCTGCGTGGGCCCTAAGCGGAATCCTGATGCGGCCACGGCTCGCGTCGCCCCTGTTCGCTGCCACTGCCCCCTTGGCAGCGCTCGACAAACAGGTTGCGCGCAAAGCGGTTCCAAAATTTATGTTAGCATCCTAGTACGAATGTACCATTGACGTCGCAAAACGCGGCCAAAGATTGCTGCTCATCGAGCCAACTGGACCGACACACCGTCCGGACCCAGCACTCAAGGTGATGATGAGCTGACAACCGTGCCGCATGTCGCCGAACATCTGCACTCGTCCGCAGCAGACAGCGCCGTGATCTCCATCCGGGGCTCTGAATCCGGTCGAGATCCATATACGCTCCGTCCAGAGGCCGCATTTCTCGAAGAAACACCGCCTCTGGGTCTCGGAATGCGCCGGCTTGCCGAGGCACTTGACGCTGCCGAAGCGCGCACCGAGCAGGGTTTCACGTCCGATCTGATCGGGGTTTTACCCGATCTGCGCCGGTTCGCGCTGTCGCTGACGCGCGACGCGACCGAGAGCGAGGATCTCGTTCAGTACACGCTGCTCAAGGCCTGGGAGCACCGAACCCGCTACACGCCCGGCACCGGCCTGAAGGCATGGCTCTTCACGATCCTGCGCAATCGCCACATCAACGGTCGAAGGAAGCACCGTCGCGAGGTTCCGGACCCGGACGGCGCGCACGCGGCTGGGCTGTCCAGCCTAGCCGACCAGGAGGACCGGCTCGACCTTCGGGATCTGCAGGAAGCGCTCGACCGGCTCGACCCGGCCCAGCGCGAGGCTCTGCTCCTCGTCGCCATCGAGGACCTGTCCTACGAGGACGCGGCGATACGGATCGGTTGCCCTCCCGGCACGGTGAAAAGCCGGGTCAGTCGGGCCCGGGGCCGGCTCGCGTTCGAGCTTGGCGCGACCTGAGCGACCGCCGCGAGCCCGAGTCCGCAACGCGAACCCCGGCGGGCGCTGCGGTTGACCCGCAGGGACGGCGGTAATCTCGACGCGACGATCGAGACCGGCAACGATGAGATCTACGCGGCCCCGGTGCAGGCGGGCCTCAGGCCGCGTTCATCCCCACAGATCCGTCGGCTCGGTTGAGAGCGCTGACGCGCGGACCGTGAAACCCGGCTTGCTGCTGCTCCCACGCATCCAGAGCGGCGTTGGCCGCGTCGATGATGTCGCGCGGCGTTCCTCCGGGAACCTCCGGCCGGATTGCCTCCGCCAGCCGCGTGAGAAGGGTCTGCTCCGTCTGAGGGTTCAAGCCGCCTTGGGCCTGGCGCATGTAGGCCTCGCAGACATTCTCGGCGATCGTGCGCGCCGTCCGGTCGACCTCGGGTGTATCCTGCTGCATCACTCGCCTTCTCCCGCTCGCAAGACGTCTCGCAAGGCGTCAGACTGGGTCAACCCGGCGTGGGCATCCTCGTTCAGGGTCGGCGATCACCCGACGTCCGGTACCCTCAGCCCTGGTCGCCGAGGCCGAGACTGCGGATCAGATCGCCGATCGGGTCGGTCTTGTCATCGGCGGCCTTCGGGCGGCTCGCCCGCTGGGCGCCGCCCGGCGTCTCGGAGGCCGGATCGACCAGCGCGGTCTGGTGCGTCGGCGCGACGCGGCGCGCCAGCCTCGGCCCGGACGCAAGTCGGGCAGTGCGGGCGGTCGTCGCCACCTGCGTTTGCTGCGCCGGCAGGGGCTGCACCGTCGTGCCGTCCGCGGAGAGCACCGCGGTCGGCTCAGGCTTCATGAGCGCTGCCGTATCCGACAGGCGCGACGCGGACCGGGGCGTAACGCGGGAGCGCGCCGGTGGATCGACCCAGGCCGTTGGGCCCGCCGCCACCGCGTGGCTCTCGGACGCTGACCGCGGCTCCGCCGCGAAGTTGCCCGGATGCAGGATGCCGGCCGCGGCCAGCAGACCCAGCACGGCAATGCCCGTGACGGCAAAGGTCGATCTGCGATGATCCATACCAGCAGAACGAACGGCCAAGCTAATCGTTCCGCTCGCGTTCGGTGGCGTGACCGGGCGCCACCATCCGTCTGATCAGTCCTGTGGGCGTGAGGTCTTTTCTCCCACTTGCGGGGACGCGCCCGAAACTGGAGATCCCGCGCAGGGACCATGCTGGAGACACCGCCGTGCTCCGTGGCACGCTCCGTTCCGGCCCGCCCCCACTGCCGTTCCGGCTCAGGAGCGGTACGGGCGCATGGCTTGGCCGACCACCGCGAGCGAGCAAGGAAGGCATCAGCATCCGAAGTTTATAATTAATCTGATTCCACTATATTCCCGCAAAAAAGAGAAGATTTGCGCAAACATATGGCTGACGGGCTCTTCCGATTCATCTATGCCCCGTCCATGGGCAAGCTGAAGCCGGTCTATCTCTATCGCCTGCGGCTCCTCTATGCTGCCCCGCGCTACTACGCGCCCCAGAGCATCAACCATTATCTGGAGAAGCGCGGCCTGATCCGCCGCACGGGGCGCGCGCTGCCGGCCAGGCGGCACGAGGAGTACGAGATCACGGAGGCCGGCCGCTCCGCCTTCGACGCCGCACTCGCCGCACCGGATTGACGGAGCCTCAATCGGCCTCGTGCCGGCGCGCCGTCAGCGTCTCGAAAATTTGGGCGAGTTCCTCGGCGGAGTAGGGTTTTCGCACGAGCTCGAAGCCGTGGGCGTCGTCCTGGGCCAGGACGTGGCTGTAGCCGGAGGTCAGCACAACCGGCAGGTCCGGCCGGCTCGCCCGCAGCCGCCGCGCCAGCGCGATCCCGCCCATGCCCGGCATCACCACGTCCGAGAACACCGCGTCGAAGCGCGCGGCGCCCCCGTCCCCCTCCCGCGCAAGCTCGGCCAGAGCCGCCTCCGCGTTGTGCGCCCAGACCGGCCGGTGGCCCAGATCCTCCAGGATCTGCGTGCAGAACCGGCCCACCTCCAGGTTGTCCTCCACCACCAGTACGCACAGGCCCCGCCCCGGACCCGCCGGGGCAGACGCCGGCGCGGCCGGACCCGCCACGGCCCGGGGTGCTTCGGCCTGCGGCAGGTAGAGCGTGAAGGTCGTCTCGCCCGGGCGGCTGGCCACCGCCACGTCCCCGCCCGACTGCTTGGCAAAGCCGATCACCTGGGACAGCCCCAGACCCGTGCCCTTGCCCACCTCCTTGGTGGTGAAGAACGGCTCGAAGATGCGCGCCAGATCCGCCTCCGCGATCCCGGAGCCGGTGTCGCTCACCGAGACTGCCGCGAACGGCCCGGCATTGGCCGCGTGCCCGCGGATCGCCGGCAGGGCCTGCCCCCCGGTCAGCCGCAGGGTGAGGTGCCCCTCGCCCGCCATGGCGTCGCGCGCGTTGACCGCCATGTTGACCAGCGCGGTCTCGAACTGGCTGGCGTCGGCGCGCACGAAGCAGGGTGCCTCGGGCAGCGCGGCGGCCACGCGGATGCGCGCGCCCATGATCTGGTCGAGCATCTCGGCGATGGCCTGGAGGCGGGCGCCGGCATCGAAGATCTCGGGCTTCAGGGCCTGGCGCCGGGCAAACGCCAGCAGCTGGCCGGTGAGCTTGGCGGCGCGATCGACCGTGTCGGAGACCGCATCCAAGTAGCGCGCCTTGCGCACCTCCGGCAGCTCGGGCCGGCGCAGGAACTCCACCGACGAGCGGATGATGGTCAGCAGGTTGTTGAAGTCGTGCGCGACCCCGCCCGTCAGCTGGCCCACAGCCTCCATCTTCTGAGACTGACGCAAAGCGTCCTCAGCCTGGCGGAGCTGCTCCTGCTCGTGCAGACGCTCGGTGACGTCGGTGGCGTACTGGAAGGCGCCGATCCGGCGCCCTTCCGCGTCTCGCAGGCTCGTATAGGTCAGCTCGTAGCTCGCGCGCCGGACCGCCGGGTCGCCGAAGGCCTCGACGACGGTGAAATCCGCGCCCGCCAGCGCCCGCCCCCAGATCGCCCGCGTGGCCGCCTGATGCTCGGGCCAGGGCGCCAGCAGGGCGAGGAGATCGTCGCCGATGCGGGGCCGCACGCCGTAGAGGCTCTCGAACTCCTCGGCGTAGGCCCGGTTCAGCGCGAGCACGCGGTACTCGGCGTCGAGGGCCGCGACCAGCGCGTCGGTGGTCTCGAACACGTCGGCCCAGAGCTTGCGCTGGGCGAGCGCCTCCGCGACGCGCCGCTCCAGCACGGCGTTCACCTCGCGCAGGCGCTCCTCGGCGCGCCTGCGGTCGTGGATGTCCTCGACGACGCCGTACCAGCGGATGATCGTGCCGCCCGCGTCCCGCCGCGGATAGGCGCGGGCGCGCATCCAGCGATAGGTGCCGCTCGCAGCGACGCGGATGCGGTAGTCCACGTCGACCGGCTCGCCGGAGGCGAGGCTCGCCGCGAAGACGGCCTGGGTCGGGGCGAGGTCGTCCGGGTGGAGCGCCCGCATCCAGCCGGCCCCCAGCGGCTCGCCGGGCGCCTGCCCCGTCAGGTCGAGCCAGCGGTTGGAGTAGGAGGTGACGTTGCCGTCCGGATCGCAGGTCCAGGGCACCTGCGGGTTCAGCTCGACCGTGTGCCGGAAATGGTCCTCGCTCTCGCGCAGACGCGCCTCGCCGAGCACCCGCGCCGTGGTCTCGGCGGTGACGCAGAGCAGGCCGGCGATGCGGCCCGCATCGTCGCGCACCGGCGAGTAGGTGAAGGACCACCAGCTCTGCTCGGGCAGGCCCTCCCGGGAGAGATCGAGCATCCGGTCGGTCAGCACCTGGCTCTCGCCCGCGAGGGTGGCCGCGACCAGGGGTTCGATCTCGTCCCAGATGCTGGCCCAGACCGTCCGGAACGGGCGCCCGAGGGATGTCGGCAGCCGGTAACCGAGGATCGGCCGGTAGGCGTCGTTGTAGAAGCAGAGCAGGTCCGGCCCCCAGGCCAGGAACATCGCCGTGGGGCAGGCCAGCATCAGGGAGAGGGCGCTGCGCAGGGCCGGAGGCCACAGCTCCGGAGGCCCGAGCGCGGTGGCCGACCAGTCGTGGGCACGGATCTCGGCGCCGGTGCGTCCGCCCGGGGGAAGGAAGGCGAAGGGATCGCTCACGCCGCCGGCCGAGCGGTGTGAGGCCCGCGCGGCGGCAGGGTGGGAACAGGGGCGCGGGCGACCGGTCGCGGAACGGAGGGTGGGCTGGACATGGGGCGGGATATCTCGCCCCGGTGCCCTCTGGGCAAGCCGGCAGCCTGTCACGCGCCCCGCATCACGGCACGCGTCGGCGGCTCCGCGCCGGCGAAGCGGCTGTCGTCAGGCCCGGGCGCGGCCGAGCCCGATGCCGTCCATGGCGGCCTGCTCGCGGGCGGCCTCCGCCGCGCGCTCGGCGGAGCGCTCGCGGTCGTCGAGGATCTCGACCTTCTTCAGGTCCTCGAAGGCCACGCCGAGCTCCGCCTTGGCCTCGGCGAGCTGGTCCTCCAGGGCGGCGGCGGACTGGCGCATGTTGTCCCGGCGCCCCGCGGCGGCGCGGGCGTAGGTCGGGTAGGCGAAGTGGGCGGTGTCGGAGATGCCTGCGCGGGCCTCCTCCTGGGCGATCTCCCGGTCGAGCTCCTGCGCCATGCGCAGGAAGTCGGCCATCATCATCTCGATCTGGGTCACGCGGCGGCGCTTCTCGTCGACCTGGAAGCGGCGCAGGCGGATCAGCGTGTCACGCGATTTCATGGGGGGACGCTCACTCCACGCTTCGATCGAGGCCCCGCCCGGTCACGCCGGATTTGAGCCTCTCAACCCGCCCCCACGATCTGGGCGAGACGGGCATATCCTTCGCCGATGGACGTTGCTTCTTCCTTACCCTGTCCCAGAAAAGCCTCGATATCCGGCATGAGCGCCACCGCCTCGTCGACCTCCGCCGAGGAGCCGGCCCGGTAGGCACCGAGGCGGATCAGCTCCTCCATATCGCTGTAGGTGGCCAGAACCCGGCGCGCCCGGCGCACTGTCGGCAGGAAGGCCGGGTCGCAGGAGCGCGGCATGGTGCGGGAGACCGAGCGCAGCACGTTGATCGCCGGGTAGCGCCCGCGCTCAGCGATCGCGCGCTCCATCACGATGTGCCCGTCGAGGATGCCGCGCACCGCGTCCGCCACCGGCTCGTTGTGGTCGTCGCCCTCGACCAGCACCGTGAAGAGGGCCGAGATCGTCCCCTCCCCCACGCCCGGTCCGGCGCGTTCGAGCAGGCGCGGCAGCTCGGAGAAGACGGTCGGCGTGTAGCCCTTAGCGGTCGGCGGCTCGCCGGCCGCGAGACCGATGTCGCGCTGGGCCATGGCGAAGCGGGTGATCGAATCGATCATGCAGAGCACCCGCGCGCCCTGATCGCGAAAATGCTCGGCGACCGAGAGGGTGACGTAGGCGGCATTGCGGCGCATCAGCGCCGGCTCGTCGGAGGTGGCCACCACCACGACCGATCGGGCGAGGCCCGCAGCGCCCAGATCGTCCTGCAGGAACTCCTGCACCTCGCGGCCGCGCTCGCCGACGAGGCCGATCACCGCGACGTCCGCGGCGGTGTAGCGGGCGAGCATCGAGAGCAGCACCGACTTGCCGACGCCGCTCCCCGCGAAGATGCCCATGCGCTGGCCGGCGCACATGGTCAGGAAGGTGTTGATGCAGCGGACCCCGAGATCGAGGGGCGTGCCCACCCGGCGCCGCGCATGGGCCGGGGGCGGGTCGGCCCGCAGCGGGTAGATCTCGGGCCCCTGCGGCAGGGGACCGAGCCCGTCGACGGGCCGCCCGAGCGCGTCGATCACTCGGCCGAGCCAGCCCTGGGACGGGCGTACTGCGCCGGCCGCCTCGTCGCGCACGAAGGCCGGGCAGCCCCGGCGCACGCCCTCGAGCGAGCCGAACGGCATGGCGAGCGCCCGGTCGCCCTGGAAGCCGATCACCTCGCAGGGGATCAGTCCCGCCGCACCCTCGACGTCGAGCCGGCCGCCGAGGCGCATCGCCGAAACCGGCCCCGCCACCTCGACGAGGAGTCCCCGAATCGCCACGACTCGCCCGTAGGTCTCGACCGCCTCGACCCGCTCAAGCGAGGCCCGCAGGGCCGCGAGCGAGGGCGGAGAGGACCCGGCCGGAGGATTCTGCGACACCCGCACGCCTCTCAACGCTTCGTTTACCTCCCTCCTTAACACTGCGCTCATCGGGCTTGTAGCGACCCGTACCCTCGATGCCTGGCAGGAGCCTCCGGGGCTTCCGTCCGACAAGCCCCGCCGGCGTGACCGGCGGGCAACAGAGGTCACGGATTCGTTGCGGGCGAGGCACTTGGGCGGGGGATCGGGCGTTCTGGACGCGTGGCGTTGCGGCTCCTGTGAGAACAGACCGTCAACGACTCAGGTGCGACCCTGGGTGAGATGCGAACGGATCGCTTGCAACCCGGAATCAGGTTTTGTTAACGATTAACGCATAGCGTCGTAGGTCAATGTCGTGGCAACGCTCGTCCACAGGTCGGTGGCGGAGCGCGGCGGGGACGTGTCCGTACGATGATGCGGCCGGCGGGGCTGGGGACCGACGATGCGGGTACTTCTGATCGAGGACGACAGCGCCACGGCGCAGAGCATCGAGCTGATGCTCAAGTCCGAGAACTTCAACACCTACACCACCGATCTCGGTGAGGAGGGTGTCGATCTCGGCAAGCTCTACGATTACGACATCATCCTGCTCGACCTGAACCTGCCCGACATGTCGGGCTACGAGGTTCTCCGGTCGCTTCGCGTCGCCAAGGTGAAGACGCCGATCCTGATCCTGTCTGGCATGGCGGGCATCGAGGACAAGGTGAAGGGCCTCGGCTTCGGCGCCGACGACTACCTGACCAAGCCCTTCCACAAGGACGAGCTCGTCGCCCGCATCCACGCGATCGTGCGCCGCTCGAAGGGCCACGCCCAGTCGGTGATCACCACGGGCGACCTCGTGGTGAACCTCGACCAGAAGACCGTCGAGGTCGGCGGCGCCCGCGTGCACCTCACCGGCAAGGAGTACCAGATGCTGGAACTCCTCTCGCTCCGGAAGGGCACGACGCTGACCAAGGAGATGTTCCTCAACCACCTCTACGGGGGCATGGACGAGCCCGAGCTGAAGATCATCGACGTGTTCATCTGCAAGCTTCGCAAGAAGCTCGCCAACGCCAGCCAGGGCCGCAACTATATCGAGACCGTCTGGGGCCGAGGCTACGTGCTGCGCGAGCCGAACGAGGTCGAGGAGCGCATCGCGGTCTGAGCGACCCGCCATCGCCGAACCGAGCGCCCCGCCGGCGCGGAACAGGGCCTGCCGTTGCGATCCCCTCGCGCCGGCAGGCCTTTCGTTTGGGGGTGCCTGCCTTCGCCCTCTCAGCCACACCCCGGAAGGCCGGCGGCGGTTCTCCGAAAGTGCCCGACCCGCGCCGCGCCCCCTTCTCCCGTGCGGGAGAGGAGACCCGCGCCCTGCTCTGAAGATGCCCCCGACGCGCAGAGGCGGGTCCGGCCGCTAGACCGGACCCGCCCTCGGGAGCGTCCGCCCGCGCCGGCCGTGCCGACGCGAGGGATGATGCGATCAGGCCGCCGAGACGTCGACCCGGATGTTGCCGCGGGTGGCGTGCGAGTAGGGGCAGACCACGTCGGCGCGCTTCACGATGTCCGCGGCCTGGGCCGGCTCGATGCCCGGCAGCGTGGCCTTCAGGGTGACGGTGAGGCCGAAGCCGGTCCCGTCGTCGCGCTTGCCGATGCCGACATCGGCCTCGACCTTCGCGTCCTCGGGGATCTTCACCTTGTCCTGGGCGGCCACGAACTTGATCGCGCCGAGAAAGCAGGCCGCGTAGCCGGCAGCGAAGAGCTGCTCGGGATTCGTGCCCGGTCCGCCATTGCCGCCGAGCTCCTTCGGCGTGGCCAGACCAACGCTCAGCCGCTCGTCGTTCGAGGCGGCGGAACCCTCCCGGCCACCGGTGGCGTGGGCATGGGCGGTGTAGAGTGCCTGCATGGTCTTCTCCTCGCGTCTGTGGGCTGCACCCGCCGGAGCGCGGTGTCGCTCCCGCACGGGCAAAACCGATCGCGCACAATCTTTATCTGCCAATCCGCTGCCGATATCAATTGCGCGCAACCGATGGGTGCGTTGCGGCAAATTCATTGTGCGCGAAGGGTGTTCTGGCTACGATATTGCTTTAACAACCTCGGCGTGTGGCGTCGCTCGGACGACCGAACGGGAGTTGAGTACCATGACAAGCCGACCAGGCACTCCGGCCCGCGCGGCCCGCAAGTCCGAGGTTGCGGAGGTCCCGCCGGCCCGCACGATCGATCCGACCGATCCGCAGCGTCTCGACAACCAGCTCTGCTTCGCGGTCTACGCGGCGGCCCACGCCTTCGGGCGGGCCTACCGCGCCCTGCTGGGCCAGCACGACCTGACCTACCCGCAGTACTTGGTCCTGCTGGTCCTCTGGGAGGAGGAGGGCCTGACCGTGAAGGAGATCGGCAACCGCCTGTTCCTCGATTCGGGCACGCTCACGCCGCTGCTGAAGCGGCTCGAGACCTCGGGTCGTGTGCGTCGCGCCCGCGACCGGGTGGACGAGCGACAGGTCAGCATCTTCCTGACGCCCGAGGGACGGGCGCTGCGCGAGGAACTCGCCTGTATCCCCAATCGGGCCGGGGGGATGACGGGCATCGACATGGAGGGGCGCCGGGCGCTCCTCGACCATCTCGTGACGCTGCGCGCCGGGCTGCACGAGGGCCTGCCCAGCTGAGCCCGGATATGAGAAGGCCGCCCCCGCGGCTGGCGGGAGCGGCCTGACCGGACGGGCTTGGGACAACGCAAGCCCGCCCCCCCGGATGGGTCGGCGAATCAGCTCTTGGTCTTGAGGTAGGCGATCACGTCCTCGAGCTTCTTGTCGTCCTTCAGGCCCGGATAGACCATCTTGTTGCCCGGCACCTTGGCCTTCGGGTCCTTCAGCCACTCCTTCAGGTTGGCCTCGTCCCAGGTCAGGCCCGAGTTCTTCAGGGCGGCCGAGTAGTTGTAGCCCTCATAGGTGCCCGCCTTGCGGCCGACGACGCCCTTCAGGTCCGGTCCGACGCCGTTCTTCTCGAAGTTGTGGCAGGCCTTGCAGGGCGCAAACGCCTTCTCGCCGGCCGCCGCATCGCCCTCGGCCTGAGCGGCGACGGGCAGGAGCAGGGCGAGCGCGGCGCCAAGGATGATGTGACGCATTCGTTTTTCCTCCGTTGGGCGGGTCAACGCCGCCGGCATTATGGCAGAGCTTGAGACCGCGGAACAGCTCAAGTCTGGAACGAGTCGCATCTAGGGCGCCTGCGCGCAGGACAAGCCTCCGGACCGCCGCGCCGGCCCGGGGCACCCTTGGATGCGGGGGCTCGGATCGGCTAACATCCCGTCAAATCCGCCGGCCCACCCGGATCGAGATCCGGGGCGCGCGGGGCCGGAACGAGGCGCCAGAGGACGCCAACGCCATGTCGATCCGCTTTCCGGACCCGGATCCCGCGATCCTGGACCGCCGCGAGGCCATTCTCGCGGGCCTGCGCCCGCTGGTCGGGCCCGAGGCCCTGGTCACCAGCGAGGACGAGCGCCGCGCCTTCGAGACGGACGGCCTCACCGCCTACCGCAAGCTGCCGCTCGCCGTGGTGCTGCCCTCGACGACCGAGGAGGTCTCCGCGGTGATGGCCTATTGCCACGCCAGCGGCGTCCGGGTGGTGCCCCGCGGTGCCGGAACCTCGCTCGCGGGCGGCGCCATCGCGCAGGAGGACGCGATCATCCTGGGCGTGGCGAAGATGACCCGGGTCCTCGACCTCGACTTCGCCAACCGCACGGCGCGGGTGCAGAGCGGCATCACCAACCTCGCCATCTCCGGCGCGGTCAGCCACGAGGGCTTCTTCTACGCCCCCGACCCGTCGAGCCAGCTCGCCTGCACCATCGCGGGCAACATCGCGATGAATTCCGGCGGGGCGCACTGCCTCAAATACGGGGTCACCACCAACAACCTCATGGGCGTGACCCTCGTGATGAACGACGGCACCGTCGTGGAGATCGGCGGTGACCACCTCGACGCCGCCGGCTACGACCTGCTCGGCCTCGTCTGCGGCTCGGAAGGTCAGCTCGGCATCGTCACGGAGGCCACGGTGCGGATCCTGCGCGCGGCCGAAGGGGCGCGGCCCGCGCTCGTCGGCTTCTCGCGGGTGGAGGATGCGGGCGACTGCGTGGCGGCGATCATCGCGGCCGGCATCATCCCGGTGGCGATCGAGTACATGGACCGCGAGGCGATCCTGATCACCGAGGATTTCGCGCAAGCCGGTTACCCGCGCGACGCCGAGGCGATGCTGATCATCGAGGTCGAGGGCTCGGACGCCGAGTGCGAGGCGATGCTCGCCCGCATCGAGGCGATCGCCCAGGATTTCCGCCCGACGAGCCTCCGGGTCTCGAAGTCGGAAGCCGAATCCGCCGCGATCTGGAAGGGTCGCAAGTCCGCCTTCGGCGCTACGGGCCGGATCTCCGACTACATCTGCATGGACGGCACCATCCCCACCGGCCAGCTCGGCCCCGTTCTGGAGCGCATCGGCGCGATCTGCGCCGAGAAGGGCCTGCGCGTCGCCAACGTCTTCCACGCTGGCGACGGCAACCTGCACCCGCTGATCCTGTTCGACATCAACCGCCCCGGCGAGTTGCAGAAGGCGGAGGCCGCCGGCGACGAGATCCTGAAGCTCTGCGTCGAGGCCGGCGGCTGCCTGACCGGCGAGCACGGCGTCGGCATCGAGAAGCGCGAGCTGATGCGCTTCCAGTACAGCCAGGCCGACCTCGAGCAGCAGATGCGGGTTCGCAACGTCTTCGACCCGCTCTGGTTGATGAACCCCGCCAAGGTGTTCCCGCTGGAGGGTCGCGTCGCCGCCTGAGCGGCTCTGCGCAACGAAATCGCACGCGCGCGTTGACTGCGGCCCGCGTTGCCCACATCGGTTGCGCATGAGCGGGATCGGACGGGTTGGCATCGGACCGGAGCGGGCGGGGGACGGCCCGGCGACCGGACGGCGCCCGTGAGCGTCGCCGTGAGCGGGCACGCGCGGCCCGCACCGGAGCCGGCCCCGGATCCCGCCGGCCTGCCGCCGGCCCTGCGCTTCCTCGCCGAGGGCAGCGTGATGGGCCGGGAGATCCTGGCGCGCGACTGGTCGCGCGCGGCGCTGGGCCCGATCGAGTCCTGGCCGGTCTCCCTTCGTACAACACTTGCCACCATGCTGGCCTGTCCCAGCGCGATGTTCCTGGCCTGGGGCCCGGACCTCCTCAGCTTCTACAACGACGCCTACCGGCCGATTCTCGGCGACCGCCTCGGCCGGGCGCTCGGCACGCGCTTCCCAGAATTGTGGGCGGATGTCTGGGCCGATGTCGGCCCGCTCTGTGCCAGCGCGCTCGCCGGCCGGCCGATCGCCGCGACCGACCTGCCCCTGACCATGCACCGGAACGGCGCAGCGGAGGAGACGTGGTGGAGCTTCACCTACTCGCCGGTGCGCGACGATTCGGGCGCGATCGCCGGGATGATCTGCACCACCGCCGAGACCACGGCGCACGTGCTGGCGGACCGGCGGCGGCGCGCGAGCGAGGAGCGGCTCGAACTCGCGCTCTCGGCCGGCGACGGCATCGGCACCTGGGACTGGGACATCCCGAACGATCGCGTCACCGCCGACGCGCGCTTCGCCCGTCTCTACGGCGTCGGTCCGGAGAAGGCCGCCCGGGGCGCCCCGATCGCCGAGTTCTTCGCCGGGATCCACCCGGAGGACACCGCCCGGGTTCAGGCAGCGATCGCCGAGGCGATGGGGAGCGGGGGCGACTTCGTGGCCGAGTACCGCCTGCTGCGGGCGGATGCACCGGCGGGCGAGGCGGTCCGCTGGGTGCTGGCGCAGGGACACTGCATCCTCGATGCCGACGGGCGCCCGGCCCGCTTCCCCGGCGCGACCTTCGACATCACCGAGCGCCGGATCGCCGCGGAGGCGCTGGCCGCGAGCGAGGTGCGCCTGCGCACCGCCGCGGCGGAGCTGCGCGTCGTCGCCGACATCCTGCCGATCCTCGTGGCCTTCATCGGGCCGGACTACCGCTACGGCTTCGCCAACGCCGCCTACCGGGCCTGGTACGGGGTCGATCCCGACCGGATGATCGGGCGCACGGTCGCGGAGGTCGTGGGTGCCGAGACGTTCGCGGCCATCCAGGCCCCGATCGACCGGGCGCTGGCGGGCGCCGAGGTCGAGTTCGAGACCGCCCTGCCGCACGCCGACGGTCGCGAGCGGATCGGCGCGGTGCGCCTCCGTCCCAGGCTCGCGCCGGACGGGGCCGTGGAGGGCGTCCATGTCTTCGTTCAGGACGTGACCGAGCGCCGGAGCGTCGAGGCGGCGCTGACCCGGGAAGTCGAGGCGCGCACGCGCGAGCGCGACCGGCTCTGGGAGACCACCTCGGACCTGATGGGCACGATCGGGCTCGACGGGTGCCTGAAATCCGTCAATCCCGCCTGGACGCGGATGCTCGGCTGGAGCGTCGAGGCCCTGCTCGCCCGCCCCTTCCTCGAGCGCATCGACCCCGCCGACCACGCGGCGGCGTCCGGCATCCTGGCGCGGCTCGCGGCCGGCGAGCCCGTGGCAGCGTTCATCGACCGCGTGATCTGCGCGGACGGCGAGCGCCGCACCGTGATGTGGAACGCGGTGCCCGAGGGCGCGCTCGCCTATGTTGTCGGGCGCGACATCACCGAGCAGCGCCAGGCCGAGGAGGGTCTGCGCCAAGCGCAGAAGATGGAGGCGGTGGGCCAGCTTACCGGCGGCATCGCGCACGATTTCAACAACCTGCTCACCGGCATCGTCGGCTCCCTCGACCTGATGCAGACCCGCATCCGCCAGGGCCGGAGCGACCAGATCGGGAAGTACATCACGGCGGCGCTCGCCTCCGGCCACCGCGCGGCCGCCCTCACCCACCGCCTGCTCGCTTTCGCCCGGCGCCAGCCGCTGGAGCCCCGCCCCGTCGCGGTCGATGCCCTGATCGCCGGGATGGAGGATCTCCTGCGGCGCACGCTCAGCGAGCGCGTCGCCCTGGACATCGCGGCGGCCGACGACCTCTGGCCCACGCTCTGCGACCCGCACCAGCTCGAGAACGCGATCCTCAACCTCGCGATCAACGCCCGCGACGCCATGCCGGAAGGCGGCCGGCTCAGCATCGCGGCCGGGAACGCCACGTTCGGCACCGCCGATGCGCGCCGCCCGGCGGGGCTCGCCGCGGGCGCGTATGTCCGCATCGAGGTCACCGATACGGGCACCGGCATGACGCCGGACGTGATCGCCAAGGCCTTCGACCCGTTCTTCACGACGAAGCCGCTCGGCCAGGGCACCGGCCTCGGCCTCTCCATGATCTACGGCTTCGCGCAGCAATCGGAGGGGCACGTGGCGATCGCCTCCGAGCCCGGCCGGGGCACGTCGATCAGCCTCTACCTGCCGCGCCATCGCGGCGCCTCGGCCGCCCCGCGGCCGCCGGAGGACGAGGCGGAGGTCCCGTTCGGGCGCGGCGAGACGGTGCTGGTCGTGGAGGACGAGGCGGTGGTGCGCGACCTCATCGTCGAGGTGTTGCACGATCTCGGCTACCGCGCGCTGGAGGCCGCGGACGGCCTCGCCGGCCTCGCCCAGCTGGAGGCCGCGGTCCGCATTGACCTCCTCGTCACCGATGTCGGGCTGCCGGGCCTCGACGGGCGGCGCTTGGCCGAGCGCGCCCGGGCGCTGCGCCCTGGGATCAAGGTGCTGTTCATCACGGGCTACGCCGAGAACGCGACCTTCGGCGAGGCGGCAGAGGCCGGCGCGCAGATGATCACCAAGCCCTTCGCGGTGGAGGCGCTCGCCACCAGCATCCGGGCGATCATCGAGGGCTGAGAGCGGAGATCCCTACTCGGCCGCCGACAGGCCGTGGGCCAGCAGGCGGGCCGTGCGCGCCCGCGCCTCCGCCCGGCTCTCGGTCGGGCCGGCCCCGAGTTGGCGCCGCGCGTCGCCGAGCGCGGCCTGGACCGCGTCCACCGCCAGGATCAGGGCGCTCAGGGTGCGCGCATCGATGGTGCGCTCGCGGGCGTACTGCACCACGTCGGCCACCAGCTCGTCGGTCTCGCGGGCGAGCGCGTCGAGCGTCTCGACGCGACCAGCGCCCCGGGCCTCGCGCAGGATGTCGAGCAGGCGGTCGAGCACGATGTCGACCCGCTCGCGGCGCTTGCGCGCCAGCCGCTGGCCGAGCCACGCGACGCCCGAACCGATGGTGCCGCCGAAGAAGGCGAAGAGGTAGATGTAATCCTCGTAGCGCTCCAGGAAGGTCTGCTGCTCGCGCTCGAAGTAGTCCACCGCGCCCGGATGGTTCGGCAGGCGCGCCGAGGTCGCCGCGACCGTGGTGTCGAAGTCGGGCGCCTTCATCAGCTTGGCGACCGGCGCGACGGCGGCGAGCCGGGAGCGCCACTCGAACAGGTGCTGCGTCACGGAGGCGACGGCCACGCGGTTCACGGCGCTGCGCGCCATCAGCCGGTAGGAGGCGCCCACCGTCTTGACCTCCTCGGCCGGCCGCTTCGGCCGCCCGCCGAAGGTTCCGGCGGGGATCGTCACCGCCTGGAGCTCCGGGTAGCGCTGCAGGATGGCGTCGGTATCGGGAACCGAGACCAGATCGACCTTGCGGTCCGGCACGCCGAGCTCGACCGCCCGCACGGTCGCGAGAGCCGGCCGCGAGGAGGGGCTCGCGATCACCGCGACCGCGTCCACCCGCTTCTCGGCCACCGCCGCCGTCACCTCAGCGGGCTTGAGCGGCACCAGCGCGACATGGCCGGGCCCGAGTTCCGCCTCCGGGACGTCGCCGGCCGCCTGTGCGAGGTCGTAGAAGGCCAGCATGTTGGTCAGGAACGGCAGGTCCGCGTCGTGGCGCACCACGACGCCGATGCGCTTGCGCGCCAGATCGGGGAAGTCGTCGATCCCGGCCGCCTCGGGCGCCGCGATCAGCAACGCCTCGTCGTGCAGGACGGCCAGCGTCAGCCCGTTCTCGGGCATGAATACGTCGGGCCGCACGATGGCGAGATCGGTGCGGCCGGCCTGGAGCGCCGCCCCGCTGTCGCGCACGTCGCCGTGGCGGACGAGCTTCAGCCGCACATCCTCACGCGCCCGGTTGAGGGCCTGCGCGTAGGCCTCGATCAGCCCGGTCTCGGGCCCGTCCTGGGGGGCGACCGCCACGGTGAGGACGGTCGGGCGGGACAGGTAGAACACGAGCGCCGCCGTCATGGCGAGCCCGAGTGCGAGCAGCACGAGAAGCCACTCGCGTCTCAAGAAAATCGCCGACGCGACGCGGAGGAGCCGGTGCTCGACCCTCGCGCCGATCTTGTCGCCTTGCGTGCGTTGCATCGTGGCATCATGCAACAAGATCCTGTTCAGATCGTGAAGAACCCGTGATCCGCAAATTCGTTGCCAGCTCACCTCTGCGCGAGGATCCGGCCCCACCGGCGCCGAAGCCGCCGCGCCCCGTCACGGCCGCTTGGCTGGAGCGCGCGGCCCTGCACTATCTCGAGCGCTACAGCGCCTCGGCCGAGATGCTGCGCCGGACGCTGGCGCGGCGCGTCGAGAAGCGCGCCCGCGCCCGCGAGGAAGATCCGGCCGCTTTCGCTGAGCTGATCGACGCGACGGTCACCCGCGCCCTCTCGGCGGGGCTCGTGGACGATGCCCGCTTCGCCCGTGCGCGCCTCGCCACCCTGCGGCGGCGCGGCACCTCCACCCGCGGCGTCTCGGCAAAGCTTGCCGCCAAGGGTGTGCCGCACGCGGTCGTCGAGGCGGCGATGGAGGCCGAACAGGCCGAGGCACAGGCCGACCCGCGCGCCATCGAGGCGGAGGCCGCCCTGGCCTACGCCCGGCGCCGCCGCCTCGGCCCCTTCCGCCGGCCAGACCTGCGCGCAGCCCACCGGGACCGCGACCTCGCGGCGCTGGCGCGGGCCGGCTTCGCCTACGCGCTCGCGCGCGACACCGTCGATGCGGAGCCGCTGGACGAAGGGAGCGGCGAGGCGGGTTGAAGGCCTTGCGGCCACTGGATATTCCGCCCGCCCGCGCCACCTCCGCGGCACGGTGGCCGCGGCACATCCCGCGCCGGGCCCGCAACGGAGGCAGATATGATCAACCGCAAGGCGAGCGCCCACTGGCAGGGCAGCGGCAAGGAGGGCAAGGGCCAGCTCACGACCCAGTCGGGCGTGCTCTCCGACCAGCCCTACGGCTTCAACACCCGCTTCGAGGACAAACCCGGCACCAACCCCGAGGAGTTGATCGCGGCGGCCCATGCCGGCTGCTTCACCATGGCGCTGGCCTTCCAGCTCCAGGGCGCGGGCTTCACCGCGACCGAGCTGAAGACCGAGTCGGTCGTGAGCCTGGAGAAGGAGGGCGACGGCTTCAAGGTCTCCAAGTCGGCGCTCACGCTCAGCGCCACGATTCCGGGCATCGACCAGGCCAAGTTCGACGAGCTGGCGCACGCCGCCGAGGTGAACTGCCCGATCTCCAAGGTGCTCAACGCCGAGATCACCCTGAAGGCGACGCTCAACCAGGGCTGATCCCGCAGCGCTGATTCCACCGGTGCGGCATCGCGCGCGGGGATTTCCTCGCGCGCGTCCTTGTTTCCGCCACGCGACCGTTCATTGTTTGTTCGATGGACGAGACTCTCGCGAAGAAGCTGCGCATCCTGGCGGACGCAGCGAAGTACGACGCCTCCTGCGCCTCCTCGGGCGCCCCGAAGCGCTCGGCCGACAAGGACGGCCTCGGCTCGACTACGGGCGCGGGCATCTGCCACGCCTACACGCCGGACGGGCGCTGCGTCTCGCTCCTGAAGATCCTGCTGACCAACTGGTGCCTGTTCGACTGCGCCTACTGCGTGAACCGGCGCTCCTCGAACGTGCGCCGGGCGAAGTTCACCGTCGAGGAGGTCGTGCGCCTCACGGTGGAGTTCTACAAGCGCAACTACATCGAGGGGCTGTTCCTGTCGTCGGGCATCATCAAGTCGCCCGACCACACGATGGAGCAGATGAACCGGGTCGCGAAGAGTCTGCGCCGCGATCACGGCTTCCGGGGCTACATCCACCTGAAGACGATCCCGGAGGCCAGCCCCTGGCTGATCGAGGAGGCGGGGCTCTACGCCGACCGCCTCTCGATCAACGTCGAGCTGCCGACCGAGGCGAGCCTGGAGCGCCTGGCGCCGGAGAAGGACGGCGCCTCGATCCAGGGCGCGATGACCCAGATCGGCGAGCGCATCGTCGAGGCGAAGGCCGAGCGGCGCCGCTTCGCGCCGGCCGGCCAGTCGACGCAGGTGATCGTGGGCGCGGACGCGACCACCGACGAGGCGCTGATCCGCAAGAGCGCGCATCTCTACGGCAGCGTCGGCCTCAAGCGGGTGTACTACTCGGCCTTCAGCCCGATCCCGGACGGGGCCGCGATCCTGCCGCTGAAATCGCCCCCGCTCCAGCGCGAGCACCGGCTCTACCAGGCCGACTGGCTGATCCGGTACTACGACTTCTCCCCCGACGACGTGGCGGACGCGGCCGAGGACGGCATGTTCGCCCTCGACATCGACCCGAAGCTCGCCTGGGCACTGAAGAACCGGGCGCGCTTCCCCGTCGACGTGAACCGGGCCGAGCGCGAGATGCTGCTGCGGGTGCCGGGGCTCGGGGCGCGGGCGGTCGACCGCATCGTCCAGGCACGCCGCCACACCAGCTTGCGCCTCGACGACGTCGCCCGCCTGACTTCGGGACTGCGCCGGGCGCGGCCCTTCCTGATCGCGGCGGACCACACGCCGGGCGGGCTGACGGACCGGCTGGATCTGCGAGCACGGCTCGCCGAGCCGGCGCGGCAGCTGAGCCTGTTCTGAGATGGCGGAGACGGCGCGCGCCGTGGCCCTCGCGCCCGGCGCGGACCTCACCGGCTTCCGCGCCGCCGTCCGCGCCCTCGTAGCTGAAGACGTGACGCCCGAGCGCGTCGCCTGGAGCGAGGGCGCGGCCTGCGACCTGTTCGGCAGCGCGCCGCCTGCGGAATCAGCCCCTTTGCGCCTGCCCCGCGCGGTCGCCGACCTCGTGCCGATGGTGGTGCCGCACCGAGATCCTGAGCGCTACGCCCTGCTCTACCGGCTGATCTGGCGGGTGCGCGCGGGCGAGCGCCACCTCACGGAGGTGCCGAGCGATCCTCTGGTCCACCGGCTCAACCTGATGCGGAAGGCGATCGGGCGCGACCTGCACAAGATGCACGCCTTCCTGCGCTTCCGCCGGAGCGAAGAGGCGGGTGTCGAGCGCTTCACCGCGTGGTTCGAGCCCGACCACCACATCCTCGAGGCCGCAGCGCCCTTCTTCGTGGAGCGTTTCCGCGCGCTCCGCTGGACCATCCTGACGCCGGACGCCTCCGCGCACTGGGACGGCGCGACGCTCCGCCTCGGCCCACCGGGCCGGCGCGAGGACCTGCCCCCCGGCGACGGGTTCGAGGCCGGCTGGCGCGGCTATTACGAGAGCACCTTCAACCCGGCCCGCACCAACCTGAAGGCGATGCGGGCCGAGATGCCGAAGAAGTACTGGCGGAACATGCCGGAGACCCTGGCGATTCCAGCCCTCGTGCGGGGGGCCGAGGCCGGCACGCGCGCCATGATTGAGAGGAGCCCGAGCGTGCCCGCCAGACGCGACCCCGCCCGCGCCGTCGCCGCGATGGCCGACCAGGACCCGACCTCGCTCGAGGAACTCAACGCCATCATCAGGCGCAGCGAGCCGCTGGTGCCCGGCGCGACCCAAGCGGTACTCGGCGAGGGCCCGGTCGGCGCGACGATCGCGTTTGTGGGCGAGCAGCCGGGCGACCAGGAGGACCGGCAGGGGCGTCCCTTCGTCGGTCCCGCCGGGCAGCTCCTCTCGCGCGCGATGGCAGAGGCCGGGATCGACCGGGGGGCGAGCTATCTCACGAACGCCGTCAAGCACTTCAAGTTCGAGGAGCGCGGCAAGCGCCGCATCCACCAGAAGCCGACCGCCGGCGAGGTCAGCCACTATCGCTGGTGGCTCGACCGGGAACTGGAATTCGTCGCGCCCCGCCTCGTAGTCGCGCTCGGGGCCACCGCCGTGCTGGCGCTGACCGGCAAGGCGGTGCCGATCACTCGCGCCCGCGGGCCGTTCCAGTTCGAGCGCCACCACAACCGCTTCGTGGGCTTCATCACGGTTCACCCCTCCTACCTGCTGCGCCTGCCGGACGAGGCGAAGGCGGAGGCCTATGGGGCGTTCGTCGGCGACCTGCGGCGGGTGGCGGAGCTGGAGCGAGAACTGGCGGGCTGAGCCACGTCGTCGGCGCTCGCGGGGGCCTGCTAGGTTTCACCCATGGATTGCGCCAATGCCCTGAAGATCTTGTGCGCTCACGAATCGGATCTGCGTCGCCGCGGCGTCCGGCATGCCGGGCTGTTCGGCTCGACGGCGCGCGGCGAGGCTGGACCGGACAGCGACGTCGATCTGCTGATCGAGATCGATGAGGACAGGGTTCGGGACGTCTACGCCTACGTCGCCGTGTGCAGTTCATCGAAGGCCTGTATCCGGGGCCGGTCGATGTCGCCAACCGCGCGTCCCTGAAGGACGAGGTGCGACCGAACGCGCTGCGGGACGTGGTCGATGCGTTCTGAGCGGAGCCGGCGGGCCCTCGTCGACATCCGCGAGAACGCCGCGACGGCCCTCGCCTTCGTGGACGGCATGTCGTTGGCAGCGTTCGAGACCGTCCGGGGCTCGCTCTACGCAGGCATCCGTTGCCTGGAGATCGTTTCGGAAGCGAGCCGGAGGCTCGATCCCGGAATTGCCGAGCGGCACAGGCACATCCCGTGGCGGCAGGTCGCCGATGCCGGGAATGTCTAACGGCACGCCTACGACAATGTCTCGCCGCGCATGATCTGGCACACGGTGCACGAGCGCATGTCGGAGATCATCGCGGTCTGCGACGCGGAACTCGGCTCTGAGCCCTGACCGTTTCGGGATGGAGCCTTCTATCCGTCCGCCACCTCCGCCTTGTGCGGGCGCAGTTCCGGCGTGCTCTGCTCGATCTCGGTCTCGGTCGGCGCCTCGGCGCGGCTCTCGGCACGGGCGGCGTCCACGAACAGGCGGGCCTCGCCGTCCTTCAGTCCGAGGCTGCGCAGGGCATAGAAGGTCATGCCGAAGGCAAGTTCGCGCTCGCCCATCAGAACGAGGCCGACCTTTTCCTCCTCCAGGCGGCGGCGCTCGGCGTCGCTGTGCGTGCGGATCAGGGTGTCGATCCGCGGGTTCGCCTCGCGGGCGAGTTCCACGAGACGGCGGGCCTGGTGTGAATCCGGCGTCGCGCTGACGAGGAGCCGGGCCTGCCCGATGCCGGCCGCCTCCAGGATGCCCGGCGCCAGCGCGTCGCCGTAGACCGCCTCGATCCCCGCCTCGCGCAGCTCCAGCACTCGGCGCCGGTCGCGGTCGATCACCACGAAGGGCAGTTCCCAGGTCTGGAGGGCCTTGCCGATGCTGCTGCCCACCCGGCCGTAGCCGACGACGACCGCGTGGCGGCGCGGTGCCTTCGTCTCGCCCGTCACAGGCACGTTGTCAGCTCCGCCCCGCTCGAACCGGCGGGCGAGTTCCGGCCGGTCGGCGAGCCAAGCCTCGACGCGGGCGGCGAGCGCGAAGGCCAGCGGGTTCAAGGTGATCGAGAGCAGCGCGCCGCCGAGGATCAGGTCGCGCCCCTCTGGCGGCAGCAGCTTCAGCGAGAGCCCGAGCGTGACGAGGATGAACGAGAACTCGCCGATCTGCGCGAGGCTAGCCGCGATGGTGAGCGCGGTGCCGACCGGGTGCTTGAAGACGAGGACGATCGCGACCGCGGCCAGCGATTTCCCCAGCATGATCACCCCGAGCACCGCGAGCACGGAGAGCGGCTCGCGGATCAGGATGAAGGGGTCGAACAGCATGCCGACCGAGACGAAGAACAAGACCGCGAAGGCGTCCTGCAGGGGCAGGGAATCGGCCGCGGCCTGATGGCTGAGGTCGGATTCGGCCAGCACCATGCCGGCGAAGAAGGCACCGAGCGCGAAGGACACGCCGAACAGCTCCGCCGAACCGAAGGCGAGGCCGAGCGCGAGCGCCAGAACGCAGAGCGTGAACAACTCGCGCGAGCCGGTGCGCGCCGCCTGATCCAGCAGCCAGGGCACGAAACGGCGCCCGACCACGAGCATCAGTGCGACGAACAGCGCCACCTTGGCGAGCGTCAGGCCCAGGGTCAGCCAGATGCTGTCGGCCAAGCCCGGTCCCATGAGGCCGCCGACGAGTTCCGCCAGCGCGTGCGCGGCCCCGTGCCCCGCCTCCTCGGCCTTGCCCCCGAGCGAGGGGGCGAGCGCGGGCAGCAGCACCAGCGCCAGCACCATCGCCAGATCTTCGACGATGAGCCAGCCCACCGCGATCCGGCCCTTGTCGCTGTCGAGGAGGCCGCGCTCCTCCAGGGCCCGCAGCAGCACGACGGTCGAGGCCACCGAGAGCGCGAGACCGAAGACGAGCCCGGCGCCGAGGCCCCAGCCCCAGAGGAGGGCCAGCCCACCGCCCATCGCGGTCGCCACCGCGATCTGAACGATCGCCCCCGGAAGCGCGATGGCGCGCACCGCCATCAGGTCGCCAATCGAGAAGTGCAGGCCGACGCCGAACATCAGCAGGATCACGCCGATCTCGGCGAGTTGGCCCGCGAGCTCGCTGTTGCCGACGAAGCCCGGCGTGTAGGGCCCGACCAGCACGCCCGCCAGCAGGTAGCCGACCAGCGGCGGCAGCCGCAGGCGCTGGGCCAGCATCCCGCACAGGAAGGCGAGGACGAGCCCAAGGGCGATGATGGCGATGAGCTCGGTCGCGTGCGGCACCGGGATCTGGTCTCCTCTCGAGGCGCGGGGCCTGGCGGGATGCGTGGCTTGCCGGGTGGACGGGCTTGAGCCGGTTGCATCCGGCCCTCCTCCTTAAACGTCGCGGCGGCGGCTGGAACGGTCGCGGGAAAAGAAAATCCGCATCGTCCCCGAACGCCTTAGCTTATCCCGCACCGCGGCGGCGTGCCGGACGGCACCGGGAACCCGCCCCGGCCCTGGAATGAAACCGGAACGCGCAACGCTGGGTTGTCCGCGTGGCCCCGACGAATGGGATGCCGACAGGATGCCAGGAGAACCGCCGATGCCAGCCGAACCCGCCGCCCGGAACGATGGAGGCGGCGCGCTCTGGACGATCGCCCTCTCGGCGGCGCTGATCGGCCTCGTCGCGCTGCCGCGACGCGGGACCCGAGCGGGCGCGGCCTCCGCGTCCGCGGCGCCCGCACGCACGGGCGCCTCCGAGCCGGCGCGGGAGCCGTCGGGCTCGCATGCGGGCCCCGAGGCCGAGCGGGTCTCGAAGCGCGAGGCGCATCGCGGGCGGCAGGCCCGCACCCCCTCGGACATTCCGGCGGCTGGCTGGAAGGACATCGGCCTGCGGGTCTTCCACGACGTCTCGGAGAACCGGCTGATCTCGGTCGCGGCGGGCGTGACCTTCTACGTGCTGCTGGCGATCTTCCCGGCGGTGGCGGCGCTGGTCTCCCTCTACGGCTTGTTCGCCGACCCGGCCGAGATCGGCCGCCATCTGGAGAGCCTGCAGGGGGTGCTGCCCTCCGGCGCGGTCGAGATCGTCGGCGATCAGGTGAAGCGGCTCACCGAGGCCGGCGACCGCAAGCTCGGGCTCACCGTGCTCACCGGCATCCTGCTCTCGCTCTGGAGCGCGAACGGGGGCATGAAGAGCGTCTTCGACGCGCTCAACATCGTCTACGAGGAGCGCGAGAAGCGGAACTTCCTGAAGCTCAATCTCGTCTCGCTCTGCTTCACCGCGGGCGCCCTGCTGTTCATCGTGCTGGCGCTCGTCGGCATCGTGGTGCTGCCGATCCTGTTCAACACGGTCGGGCTGACCACGGACGCGTGGTACGTGGCGCTCCTGCGCTGGCCGGCCCTGTTCGTGGTGGTGCTGTTCGGGCTCGCGGTGCTCTACCGCTTCGGGCCGAGCCGCGACGCGCCGCGCTGGCGCTGGGTGACCTGGGGCAGCGCGCTCGCGAGCTTCCTCTGGCTCGCCGGCTCGCTCCTGTTCTCGTGGTACGTCTCGAATTTCGGTTCCTACAACAAGACCTACGGCTCGCTGGGAGCAGCCATCGGCTTCATGACTTGGATCTGGATCTCGACCATCATTGTGCTGATCGGCGCAGAGGTGAACGCCGAGATGGAGCACCAGACCGCCCACGACACCACGCGGGGAAGGCCCGAGCCGCTCGGGCACCGCGACGCCCGCATGGCCGACACCGTCGGCGAGGCCGCGGGCGCGCGCTGAGCCTCTGGCGGACGGGCGGCAGGAGGAGCCGGCGGGCGGCTCACGCGCGCCCGCGGCGGCCGCAAGACGCAAGATCCGCACAATGTTGCCGGACGGTATCGGAGAGCGGGGACCCTATCGGCCAGATTGGAATCGATAAAAACGCGGATCTTTATTCTGCTCGGCGCGGCGAATGTGGTCTTGACCGCGCGATCCTCGGGCCAATAGGTCGGCCGTCCGCTGAACAGCCCGACCGCCGGCTCAGCGCGCAGATCCGCCGAAGACCAACCGTTTGCCGCAGCGCCCGATGCTCCGCACGATCCTGTTCCGCACCCACTGGGCGCTCGGCCTCACCGCCGGGCTCGTCCTGGCGCTGATGGGCGTCACCGGCGCGCTGATGAGCTACGAGGAGGCCATCGTCGAGGCGCTCAACGCGCGGACCGCGGCGGTTGAGGCCGGCGACCGCGCGCGGCTCGGGCCGGAAGCGCTCGTTGCCCGCATCGAGGCGCAGGTGCCGGGTCAGCGGGTCACCGCCCTGAGCATCCCCGGCGATCCGGGCCGGGCGGTGCGCGTGCGCTTCGCCGGAACCGGGCCCGGCGAGCACCCGGCCTCGCACTACGTCGATCCCTACGACGGCGCCGACCGCGGCGCGGTCGCGGGCGAGGAGGCCTTCGACACGATCCGGTCCCTGCACCGCTGGCTGCTCATCCCCGGCGGCGGGCGCGGCTGGGGGCGCACGGTCACGGGGCTCTGCGCGGTCGCGCTCCTCGTGTTCCTCGCCACGGGCCTCTACCTGCGCTGGCCGAAGCTGCACCGGTGGCGGATCTGGCTGCGGCCGGCCCTGGCCCGGCCGGGCCGTCCGCGCTGGTGGTCGCTCCACGCGGTCGTCGGGACCTGGGTGATCCCGGTCTACGCCGTCATCGCCCTGACGGGCCTATGGTGGTCCTACGACGCCTACCGGGCGGGCGCGACCTACCTGCTCACCGGAAGCTGGCCCGAGGCGCGCCCGCAGCGTCAGGCCGGCGCAGGCCGGCGTGACGGCGGCCGCGGCGAGCGCCGCCCGGCGGCCCTCGACGCGGCGTGGCAGACCTTCACGACCGGGGAAGGCGCGAACGCCGCGCTCGCCGTGCTCTCGATGCCCGGCGAGCGCGGCGAGCCGAACATCCGGATCCGCTACCTCGCCCGGCCCGGCGACGGCCCGAGCAGCCGCACCGACCTCACCTACGACGCCGCGAGCGGCAGCTTCCTCGCGGCCGTGCGGCCCGGCGACAAGACGCTCGGCCGGCAGATCGCCGACAACATGCTGGAGGTGCATCGCGGGCGCTTCTTCGGTCCGGTCTTCACCCTGATCTTCGGCCTCGCCTCGCTCGCCATGCCGCTCTTCGCGGCGACCGGGATCACGCTCTACCTCCTGCGTCGCCGCACCGCCCGGACGCGGCGGGCCGCTCCGGCGGTCGGACGCGCGGCCAGGGCCTGAGAGCGGGGAATCGTCCCGGACGCCGCATCTCGGCGGACAGCCCGGCCGCGGTCAGAGCCCGCGTGGCCCGGTGCTCTGCCGGACGGGAGGGGCGGGCCGCGTGGATCAGCCGACGTGATAAGCCTGAGGAGCGCGGCGGCCCCTCAATGGGCCGGGAGTGGCCCCACGGTCGGGCGGCCTCGTAGGGCCAGGGCCGTCGCCGCCGCCCCGACGACGTCCACCAGCGCGAAGGCGAGGAGGGGCATCGGGGCGAGGTCGGCCATCACCAGCAGGACGAAGGCGGCGGCGAGGCAGAACCGGACAGGGACGCTCGCGCCGATCAGCGGCCGGTCCTCGTGCCGCGCGAACTGCGCGTAGTAGGCGGCGAAGCAGAGCGTCAGGAGCCCGATGACACGGACGAGGTAGGGCTCGCCCGTCACATCGAGCAGCCACGCCACGCGCTCGGGGGCGAGCAGGAAGGCGAGCCCGACGACGGTGAGGTAGGCGGCGTGGGCGATGACGGTCCTGGCCGGTGCGCTCAGACCGGCTCTCGGGGCGGCTCTCATGGCGAACCTCCGCGGAAGTTCTTACAAGTAAACGATAGTGAACGATTATTACACAACAACCGAAACGCCCGAAAATCACGCATGTTAATGCCACTTCGGCCGATATCGTCGGTCCGGCGCGATACGGATCGCGGGGTCTGAAACATCCGAGCGCCGCCGGCTGTTGCGCCGGGCCACCCGGGCGTGCTTTGATCGCCTCGTCCGATAAGGGCGATACGGGAGAGCCCAGTCCGGCCGGCAACGGTCGGGCATGGCGCCGACGGAGCAACCACCCCCGGAAACTCTCAGGCACAATCACCGTATCGTTGGACAATCTGGAGAGAGGCGCCGCAGGGCGTCCACCGAAGGAGAAACCCCGAGCCGCGAGCCCGGGGGAAGCTCTCAGGTAACCGCGACAGATGGGGGCAGGCCGGAAACGCGCGTGAGGCGCCTTCCGGACGCACGCTGTCGTGGAGAATCCGGATGTCGGCACACGCCGTCGAGATCGCCCCCCTTCGCAAGACCCCGCTCAACGACCTGCACCTGCGCCTGGGCGCCCGGATGGTGCCGTTCGCCGGCTATTCCATGCCGGTGCAGTACCCGGCGGGCCTGCTCAAGGAGCACCTGCACACCCGCGCCGCCGCGGGCCTGTTCGACGTCTCGCATATGGGCCAGATCGCCCTGCGTGCGGACGACGTGGCCGAGGCCGCGCGCGCCCTGGAGGCGCTGGTCCCGGCCGACATCCTCGGGCTGAAGCCCGGGCGCCAGCGCTACGGCCTGCTCACCGACGCGGCGGGCGGGATCCTGGACGACCTGATGGTAGCCCATCTCGGCGACCGCCTCGTCCTGGTGGTCAACGCGGCGAACAAGGCCGCCGACCTCGCGCATCTGCGGGCCAACCTGCCGGATTCCATCGCCGTCGAGGAGCTGCCCCGCGCGCTCCTCGCTCTGCAGGGGCCGGGCGCGGAGGCCGCGCTCGCCCGGCTGGCGCCGGAGGTCGCCGCGATGCGCTTCATGGACGCGCGGACGGCTGCGATCCTCGCTGCCGAGTGCCTCGTCACCCGCTCCGGCTACACCGGCGAGGACGGGTTCGAGATCTCGCTGCCGGAGGACGCGGCCGAGCCGATCGCGGCGGCGTTGCTCGCCGATCCGGCCGTGCTGCCGGTCGGGCTCGGCGCCCGCGATTCCCTGCGCCTCGAAGCGGGCCTGTGCCTGCACGGCGCCGACATCGACACGACCACGAGCCCGGTCGAGGCCGGGCTCGGCTGGGCGATCTCCCCCGCCCGCCGCCGGGGCGGCGCGCGCCCGGGCGGCTTCCCCGGGGCCGAACGCATCCTCGCCGAGATGGAGGCCGGCACGGAGCGCCGCCGCGTCGGCCTGCTTGCTGACGGCCGCGCGCCCGTGCGGGCCGGCGCAGCGCTCTTCGCCGAGGGCGGCGAGACGGCCGTCGGCCACGTCACATCCGGCGGCTTCGGCCCGAGCCTCGGGACACCCGTCGCGATGGGCTACCTGCCCGCCGCCCTGGCAGAGCCCGGCACCCGCGTCCTGGCGGAGGTGCGCGGCCAGCGGCTCGCCCTCACCGTCGCCCCCCTCCCCTTCGTCCCCGCCGGCTTCAAGCGCGGCTGACCCCTCACACTCCCCCTTCGCCTCTCAAGGAGCAGACCCATGCTGAGATTCACCGAAGAGCACGAGTGGCTGCGGCTCGATGGCGACGTCGCGACCGTCGGCATCACCGCGCACGCGGCCGAGCAGCTCGGCGACCTCGTCTTCGTCGAGTTGCCGAAGGTCGGCGCCGCGCTGACCAAGGGCGCCTCCGCGGCCGTGGTCGAGTCGGTCAAGGCGGCTTCCGACGTATACGCCCCGCTCGACGGCGAGGTCACCGAGGTCAACGACGCCGTGGTGGACGCCCCCGAGACGGTCGGCTCCGATCCGCAGGGCGCGGGCTGGCTCTACCGCATGCGCCTCGCCGACACGGCCGCCTTCGACGCCCTGCTGGACGAGGCGGCCTACGCCGCCCTGCCCAAGTGATTCCGCGAAGTGAGGAGGCGGCGATGACCCATTACGATCCCTACGACTTCGCCAACCGCCGCCATATCGGCCCCACCGTCGCCGAGATCGGCCAGATGCTGGAGGCCTGCGGCGCCGAGAGCCTCGACGCGCTGGTGGATGAGACGCTGCCGCCGGACATCCGCCAGACGGCGCCGCTCGCCTTCGGCAAGCCGCTGACCGAGCGCCGGGCGATCGAGACGATGCGGGCGACCGCCGACAAGAACCGGCTCCTCGTCTCGCTGATCGGCCAGGGCTACCACGGCACCACCATGCCGCCCGCGATCCAGCGCAACATCTTCGAGAACCCGGCCTGGTACACGGCCTACTCGCCCTACCAGCCGGAGATCAGCCAGGGGCGGCTCGAGGCGCTGCTGAATTTCCAGACGCTCGTCTGCGACCTCACGGGGCTCGACGTGGCGAACGCCTCGCTCCTCGACGAGGCGACCGCGGCCGCCGAGGCCATGGGCATGGCCCGCCGCGTCGCCGCCTCGAAGCAGGACGCCTTCTTCGTCGATCGGGACTGCCTACCCCAGACCATCGCGGTGCTGCGCACGCGCGCCGCGCCGCTCGGCTGGCGCATCGTGGTGGGCGATCCCTTCAGGGACCTCGACCCCGCTTCGGTCTTCGGCGCGCTGTTCCAGTACCCGGGCGTGAACGGCGCCATCCACGACGTCTCCGGACCGATCGCGGCGCTCCACGGGGCGGGCGCGATCGCGGCGGTCGCGGCCGACCCGCTGGCGCTGACCCTCCTCAAGCCGCCGGGCGAGATGGGCGCCGACATCGCGGTCGGCTCGATGCAGCGCTACGGCGTACCGATGGGCTTCGGCGGCCCGCACGCCGCCTACATGGCGACGCGCGACGCGCACAAGCGCGCGCTCCCGGGCCGCATCGTCGGCGTCTCGGTCGACGCCCACGGCAACCGCGCCTACCGCCTCGCCCTCCAGACCCGCGAGCAGCACATCCGCCGCGAGAAGGCGACCTCGAACATCTGCACCAGCCAGGTGCTGCTCGCGGTCATCGCCTCGATGTACGCGGTCTATCACGGGCCGATGGGCCTGAAGGCCATCGCCCAGCGGGTGCACCGGGACGCGGTGCGGCTCGCCGACGGCCTCACCGATCTCGGCTTCCGGGTCGAGCCGGCGCACTTCTTCGACACGATCACCGTGGATGTCGGGCCGTTCCAGGGCGTGATCCTGCAGAGCGCCGTCGAGAACGGGGTGAACCTGCGGAAAGTGGGCGAGGACCGCATCGGCATCACGGTGGACGAGCGCACCCGCCCCGACATCCTGCAGGCGGTCTGGCGCGCCTTCGGCGGCCACGACGTGCCCCACGACGAGGCCTGGCCGGAGCAGCGCCTGCCGGAAGGCTTGGTTCGCACCTCGCCCTACCTCACGCACCCGATCTTCCACATGAACCGGGCCGAGAGCGAGATGACGCGCTACATGCGCCGGCTCAGCGACCGCGACCTCGCGCTCGACCGGGCGATGATCCCGCTCGGCTCCTGCACGATGAAGCTCAACGCCACGGCCGAGATGCTGCCGATCTCGTGGCCGGAATTCTCGGAAGTTCACCCGCACGTCCCGATGGATCAGGCCGCGGGCTATCATGAACTCATCGGCGATCTCTCGGAAAAACTCTGCGCGATCACCGGCTACGACGCGATCTCGATGCAGCCGAACTCGGGCGCGCAGGGCGAGTATGCGGGGCTGCTCGCCATCCGCCGCTATCACCTATCGCGGGGCGACGCGCACCGCACAGTCTGCCTGATCCCGTCCTCGGCGCACGGCACCAACCCCGCCTCGGCGCAGATGTGCGGCATGAGCGTGGTGGTGGTCGGCGCCGACCGGAACGGCAACGTGGATGTGGAGGATTTCCGGAGGAAGGCCGAGCTGCATTCCGAAAAACTCGCGGCCTGCATGATCACCTACCCGTCGACCCACGGCGTGTTCGAGACGCGGGTGAGGGAGATCTGCGCGATCACGCATTTCCACGGGGGTCAGGTCTATCTGGACGGGGCGAACCTCAACGCGCTGGTGGGTCTCGCCCGGCCCGGCGATATCGGGGCCGACGTCAGCCACCTCAACCTGCACAAGACATTCTGCATCCCGCACGGCGGCGGCGGGCCCGGCATGGGGCCGATCGGCGTCAAGGCGCACCTGATCCCGTTCCTGCCCTCCGACCCGCGCACCGGCGAGGAAGGGGCGGTCTCGGGGTCGGCCTACGGCTCCGCGTCGATCCTGCCGATCTCGTGGAGCTACTGCCTGATGATGGGGGGCAAGGGCCTCGCCCAGGCGACGCGGGTCGCGATCCTCAGCGCCAACTACATCGCGGCGCGGCTCGGGCAGGCCTACCCGATCCTCTACGCGGGCGAGCGGGGACGCGTCGCGCACGAGTGCATCGTGGACCTGCGCCCCTTCCAGAAAAGTGCCGGCATCACCGTCGAGGACGTCGCCAAGCGCCTGATCGACAGCGGCTTCCACCCGCCGACCATGAGCTGGCCGGTCGCCGGCACGCTGATGATCGAGCCCACCGAGTCCGAGACCAAGGGCGAGATCGACCGCTTCTGCGACGCCATGCTGGCGATCCGCGAGGAGATCCGGGCGATCGAGGAGGGCCGCGTCGATCGGGCGGACAACCCGCTCAAGAACGCGCCCCACACGGTGCAGGACCTCGTGGGCGCCTGGGAGCGGCCCTATTCCCGTGAGGCCGGCTGCTTCCCGGCGGGCAGCTTCAGGACGGACAAGTACTGGCCGCCGGTCAACCGCGTCGACAACGCCTACGGCGACCGCAACCTCGTCTGCTCCTGCCCGCCGCCGGAGAGCTACGAGGCGGCCGCCGAGTGAGGCGAAGCGCTCCCTCCCCTAGCGGGGGAGGGTTGGCGCGGGCCCGCTGCGCGGCGTAGATCCGGCCCCGCGCCGCGTTCCGGGCGCCTAGGGAGAACCGTCATGCCTCTCGACGCGACCGCGCGCGGCGTCTACCCGATCGCCCCGACCCCGTTCCAGCCAGACGGGCGGATCGACGTCGACTCGATCGACCGGCTGACCGACTTCTATGTCGGCTGCGGCGCCACGGGCCTCACCGTGCTCGGCGTGATGGGCGAGGCGCCCAAGCTCGACCACGCGGAGGGCATCGCGGTCGCCACCCGCTTCATCCGGCGCGCCGGCAGCCTGCCGGTGATCGTCGGCGTCTCCGCGCCGGGATTTGCCGCGATGGCCGGGCTCGCCCGCGCCAGCATGGAGGCGGGGGCCGCGGGCGTGATGATCGCGCCGCCCAGCACCCTCCGCACCGACGACCAGATCGCGACCTATTACCGACAGGCCGCCGAGGCGGTGGGCCCCGACGTACCCTTCGTGATCCAGGACTACCCGCTGAACTTCTCGGTGGTGATGACGCCCGGCGTGATCCGCCGCATCGTCCAGGAGAACCCCAACTGCGTGATGCTCAAGCACGAGGACTGGCCGGGCCTGGAGAAGATCTCGCAGTTGCGCGCCTTCGAGGCCGAGGGTGCGATGCGCCACATCTCGATCCTGTGCGGCAACGGCGGCCTGTTCCTTGACTTCGAGTGCGAGCGCGGGGCCGACGGCGCCATGACCGGCTACGCCTTCCCCGACATGCTGGTGGACGTGGTGCGCCTCGCGCAGGCCGGCGAGCGCGATGCCGCCCACGACCTGTTCGACGCCCACCTGCCCCTGCTGCGCTACGAGCAGCAGCCGGGCGTGGGCCTGGCGATCCGCAAATACGTGATGGCCCGGCGCGGCCTGATCGCCTCGGACGCGCAGCGCAAGCCCGCGGGCGGGATGAGCGCGACCGCGCGGGCCGAGGTCGCGTACCTGCTCGCCCGCCTCGCCCGGCACGATCCCCGCGCGGCGGTCTGACGCGCCGCGCCGGGATCCGCCCTCAGCCCTTGGTGGCGGTGACCGCCAGCTCGGGCCGGTGGTTCAGGGTCTGGAACACCACGCAGTAGCGCTCGGTCAGCTTGATGAGCTGGTCGAGCTTCTCCTGCGGCGCATCCGTGTCGAGGGCGAAGCTGAGGCGGATGGCGCGGAAGCCCACCGGCGCCTCCTTGTCGACGCCGAGCGTGCCGCGGAAATCGAGGTCCCCCTCGGCGCTGACCTGGCCCGCGCGCAGGGGGATCTCCAGCGCGGTCGCGACCGCCTTCAGGGTCACGCCCGCGCAGGCGACGAGGGCCTCGAGCAGCATGTCGCCGGAGCAGAGTTCGGCGCCGGAGCCGCCGGTCGCCGGGTGCAGGCCCGCCACCGCCAGCGCGCGTCCGGTCTCGACCTTGCAGGCGACGCCCGAATCGTCGAGCGAACCCTTCGCCCGCAGGGTGACGACGGCGGAATCGGGGCTCTGGCGGTACTGGTCCTTCAGCGGCGCCTGGAGCGCGCGCAGGCTGGTGGCATCCATCGGGGCGTTTCCTCGTTGTTGGCCCCCTGCGGTTAGCCGCTGGCGCGACCGGGCTCAACCGGGCGCGTCGTGGCGTTCCGCATCGGACCCCTGGAAACGTCGGAGGGATCGGGCCGAGGATCGGCCGCTCAGCTCTTCTTGCGGAACGCGTCGAGGCTGACCACCTCGGCGCCGCTCTCCTCGCCCTCGCCCTCCTTGCGGGCCGGGCGGGCGGGCTTGTCCTCGCCCTGCCCCCCCTGCGCGGCGGGGGCGGGCAGCACCTTCGGCACGTTGCTGCCGCCGACCGTGGCGAGGCCCGTGCCCTTCGGCTTCAGCTCGCTCGGCTCCGAGGCCGCGCCGCGCGGGCCCGTCGCCTTGGCGGCCGGATGCTCGTCCTCGCCCTCGGGCGCCTCGGCATTCTCGTTGAGATCGAACTTCAGGCCGAACTGGACGGACGGATCGAAGAAGCCGCTGAGCGCGTCGAAGGGCACCAGCAGCCGCTCGGGCACGCCCGAGAAGGACAGGCCGACCTCGAAGGCGTGCTCGGTGACGCCGAGATCCCAGAACTGGTGCTGGAGCACGATCGTCATGTCCTGCGGGTACTTCTCGCGAAGCGCCTGCGACATGCGCACGCCCGGAGCCTCTGTCCGGAAGGAGACGTAGAAGTGGTGCTCGCCCATCAGCCCGTCCCGGGCGGCATCGGTCAGCACCTTGCGCACGACGCCCCTGAGGGCTTCCTGGACGAGGAGGTCGTAGCGGATCAGATCGTCTGCCATCTGCGGTCGTGCTGCCCGGCGTCCTCGGCCCGACGACCCGGACCGCGAGGCGCGGACGATGCCGTTCGGAAAAACTGAAAGTGGAGGCTTCTGTTGCCAGGTGCCTCCGAACCCCGCCTATGCGGTGCTACCCGCTAGGACTTTAGGTCGGTATTGGGGACCGCTTACGCGGCCACCGCCACCGGAGCAAAGTTGTCGTTGGCAACTATTGCAAAGGCCCGATAACGGCGGAACCATGCCGAGCGAAAGCTCTACCTTTACGCCCTCGTCGATCCTATTTCGCCCCCGCCGAAGCACAGGCCGGTCCACGCGCGCCTTGCGGCAGCATGTCCTGGGCTCGGGTGGAGGCGCCGGGTACCGCCCCCGGGTCCGATAGGTTTATTCCGAAGAACGTTTATCGCCATAGCCGGCCTCGCGACCGGCAAGGGGAATATAGAGGGGATCGCCCCGGTTTTGAAGCCCGATCCTGCCACCTCGATGCCGGATCCTGCGCCTGTTGCCGGAAGCGCCCAGTTGCGGGCCTCCGAACCGGCTTCGGGGGTCTTCGCCCCGGCGCCGCGCCCCTCCGGTTGGCGCGCCGGGCTGCGTCTCCTCGGGACGCTGGCCCTGGTCCCGCTCTATCTCGGGGCCGCGAGCCTGATGGCACTCGCCTGCGTGCGGGTCGGCGCCGACCTCCTGGCCGGGATCGACCCGTTCCTGCCGCCATCGCGCCGCCCCTTCGTCGGCGCGATGGCGCTGGCCCGGCGCGCGCTCGCGGTCGACATCCTGCGCCAGATCTTCCTGGCCGGGCTCGTGCTCGGCACGGCCCTGTGGCGGGACGGCGCCGGCTGGCGGGCGCGGCTCGCCCTCGACCGCGAGCGGCCGAACGGCATGCGCGCGCGCAACCTCCTTCTCATCCTGCTCCTGTGGCCGCTCGTGCACATCGCCTGGGTGAGCGCCACCGCGGCGTATTTCGGCACGAGCTTCGGCCAGGGTACGCGGCTGTCGCCCATGCTGACGCCCGCGGCGGTCGCGGCCTGGCTCGCCTACGTGGTGGTGCTGGCGCCCTTCGCCGAGGAGTTGCTGATGCGCGGCGAGATCTTCCGCCGCGCCCGCGCGGTGCTGGGACCCGCCGCCACGATCGGGCTCACGGCGGCGATCTTCGCGCTCGCCCACGTCTCGCTCCCGAGCCCTTCGGGCTGGGGCCTCGCCCGGCCGGTCTCGCTGCTGCCGCTGGCGCTCGCCCTCGGGATCCTGCGCTGGCGCACCGGCCGGCTCTGGCCCTGCATCGCGCTGCACGGCTGGAGCAACCTCGCGCTCGTCGCCTACGTGCTCTGGCCGGAGTAAGCGAGCCCGGGCGTACAGCTTCGGGACAGGGGATAACCCGCCGCCGACACCGCTTGGTGATCGCAACGCCCGCAACCATCCGGCAGGAGATCCAGGATGGAAGCCTATCACGACCTGCTGCGCCGCATCCTCGACGAGGGCGTCCCGAAGGAGGACCGGACCGGCACCGGCACCCTGTCGGTGTTCGGCCATCAGATGCGCTTCGACCTGCGCGAGGGCTTCCCGCTGGTGACCACCAAGCGGCTGCACCTGCGCTCGATCATCCACGAGCTGCTCTGGTTCCTCGCCGGCGACACCAACGTGCGGGCGCTGCGGGAGAACGGCGTCACCATCTGGGACGAGTGGGCCGACGAGAACGGCGACCTCGGCCCCGTCTACGGCCGGCAGTGGCGCTCCTGGGAGAAGCCCGCGGGCGGCACCGTCGATCAGATCGCCTGGGTGGTGGACGAGATCCGCCGCAACCCGGATTCGCGCCGCCTCGTCGTCTCGGCCTGGAACCCGGCCGACCTCGATCGGATGGCGCTGGCGCCCTGCCACTGCCTGTTCCAGTTCTACGTCGCTGACGGGCGGCTCTCGTGCCAGCTCTACCAGCGCTCGGCCGATGTCTTCCTGGGGGTCCCCTTCAACATCGCGAGCTACGCGCTCCTCACCCACATGATGGCGCAGGCGACCGGCCTCGCGCCGGGCGACTTCGTGCACAGCTTCGGCGACGCGCACCTCTACCGGAACCACCTGGAGCAGACGCGGGCCCTGCTGGCGCGCGAGCCCCGGCCGCTGCCGCGCCTGCGGCTGAACCCCGAGGTGCGCGACCTCTTCGCCTTCCGCTTCGAGGACATCGCGATCGAGGGCTACGATCCGCACCCGGCGATCTCCGCGCCGGTCGCTGTCTGAGGAGATCCGATGTCCGCGCCCCTGATCACCCTCGTCGTCGCGGTCGCGCGCAACGGCGTCATCGGCCGCGACAACGGGCTCGCCTGGCACCTGCGCAGCGACCTCAAGCGCTTCAAGGCGCTGACCATGGGCAGGCCCATGCTGATGGGCCGCAAGACCCACCAGTCGATCGGCCGGCCGCTGCCGGGCCGCCGCACCCTGGTGCTCACCCGCGACCCCGCTTTCGCGGCCGAGGGCGTCGAGGTGGTGCACGATTGGGCGGGCGCGCTCTCGGCGGTGGCCGGCACGGACGAGCTGATGGTGGTGGGCGGCGCCGAGATCTACCGCCTCGCCCTGCCGCACGCCGACCGCATCCATCTCACCGAGGTCGCGGGCGACTACGCAGGCGACACCCACTTCCCGGCCCTCGAACCGGGCGCCTTCCGCGAGACCGCCCGCGAGGCCCACGAGGCCGGCCCGCACGACGAGTGCGCCTTCGCCTTCGTCACCCTCGACCGGGTCCGCTGAGGCGCCGCCCCCGGCCGAGCGGCGTTAGCCGCCGCGTTAGCCAAGGTCACCGGGTCGCGGCCGCGAGCGGTTGCCAAGGCGCGACCCGATGCCCACCTCCGAGCCTTGACAGCAGCGACGCCGGCCCCGCAGGTGCTTGGGGCAGATGCTTGGGGCAGGTGCTTGGGACAACTCCGGAACGGCGTTTCGGGGCCTCCGGGCAGGGATGAGTGCGGGTGCGGCGCCCGTCTGTGCATGAGGCGCGGATGGCGTTTCGCCGCGGGCAGGAGATATCGGCTGGCATGCCTTGGAGTAACCAGAGCGGCGGTGGGGGCGGCGGTGGGCCGTGGGGCAACCGCGGCGGCAACGGCGGCGGAGGACCCTGGGGCAACGGCGGGGGCGGCAAGCAGCCGCCGAACCTGGAGGATCTGCTCCGGCGCGGCCAGGACCGCCTGCGCGGGGTGATGCCGGGCGGCGGCGGAGGAGGCGGAGGGGGCGGCAGCCTTCTCGGCAGCGGCAAGGGCATCGCGGCGGTCGGCGCGCTCGCCGTCGCGGTCTGGCTGCTCACCGGCTTCTACACGGTCGCCCCGAACCAGGTCGGCATCGAGACCATCTTCGGCCGCTACGTCGGCTCCAAGGGCGAGGGCCTGCGCTACAACTTCCCCTACCCGGTCGGCGCTGTGACCAAGCCGAATGTCGGCCAGGTCAACTCGATCCAGATCGGCTTCCGCTCGGCCGGCGGCGGGCGCACCTCCATGCGGGACGTGCCCGACGAGAGCCTGATGCTCACGGGCGACGAGAACATCGTCGATCTCGACTTCGAGGTGCAGTGGCGCGTCAACCCGCTGAAGGCCTCGGACTTCGTGTTCAACCTCCAGAATCCCGAGGGGACCATCAAGGCCATCGCCGAGAGCGCGATGCGCGAGGTGGTGGGCCGGCGCAACATCCAGGCGATCCTCACCAACGAGCAGTCGAGCGTGGCCCAGGAGGTCAAGGAGATCCTCCAGAGCGCGCTCGACGAGTACGGCGCGGGCGTGCGCATCGAGGTGGTGCAGCTCGTCTCGGTCAACCCGCCGCCGGAGGTCCGGCCCGCCTTCATCGACGTGAACGCGGCCCAGCAGGACGCCGACACCGTCCAGAACGAGGCCAAGACCTACGCCAGCCGCGAGGTGCCTCAGGCCCGCGGCCGCGCCGCTCAGATCGTGCAGGCCGCCGAGGCCTACAAGACCAAGGCGACGGCCGACGCCACCGGCCAGGCCGCCCGATTCGACGAGGTCTACGCCTCCTACAAGCTGGCGCCCGCGGTGAGCCGCGAGCGGCTGTTCCTGGAGACCATGGAGAAGGTGCTGGGGTCTGTGAACAAGGTGATCATCGACCAGAACGGGCAGGGCCCGTCCGGCGCCGCCAGCGCCGGCGTGCTGCCCGTGCTGCCGCTCGCCGAGTTCGGAGCCCGTGCCCCGGGTGCCGCCCAGACCGGAGCCGCCCGATGAACGGCCAGACGCTCCGCACCGGGCTCGCGGTGATCGCGGCCGCGATCGCCGTCGCCCTCTACGCCTCGGTCTTCACCGTCGGGCAGATGCAGCAGGCCCTGGTGCTCCAGTTCGGCCGCGTGCGCGCCGTGCTGAACCAGACCGGCGAGGACCGGCCGGGCCTCTACTTCAAGATCCCGTTCATGGAGAACGTGGTCCTCTTCGACAAACGGGTTCTGGACCTCGACCTGCCGGTCCAGACCCTGCTTACCGCCGACCGCCAGAACCTGGAGGTCGACGCCTTCGCCCGCTACCGGATCACGGATCCGCTGCGCTTCTACCAGTCGGTGAACAACATCGCGCTGGCCAACCAGCGTCTGGCGAGCTTCACCAACTCTGCGCTGCGCAACGTGCTGGCCCGCTCGACCCGCGACGCCATCGTCAAGACCGAGCGCACGCGGCTAATGAACGAGATCCAGGAGGACGTGAACCGCCAGGCCCAGGCGCTCGGCATCCAGATCGTCGATCTGCGCATGACCCGCGTGGACCTGCCGGCGGCGAACTCCTCGGCCGTCTACAAGCGGATGAAGACCGAGCGCGAGCGCGAGGCCGCCGACATCCGGGCGAACGGCGACCAGATCGCCGCGACCATCCGGGCCAAGGCTGACCGCGATGTCACGGTGCTGCTCGCCGAGGCCCAGCAGACCGCCGAGAAGCTGCGCGGCCAGGGCGACGCCGACAAGAACCGGATCCTCGCCGAGGCCTTCGGCAAGGACGCCGACTTCTTCGCCTTCTACCGCTCGATGCAGGCCTACGAGACCGGGCTGAAGGGCCCCGAGACACGGCTGGTGATCAGCCCGAACTCGGACTTCTTCCGCTACTTCAGCGACCCGCAGGGCCGCGCGCCGCAGGGGGCCGCCACGCGCGCCGAGCCGGGGGCGACCGGCTCGACCAACCCGCCTCAACCTGCGGCGCGCTGATCCCGACGCCTCTGCCGAAGGGCCCCTGCGACATCGCGGGGGCCCTTCGCACTTGAAGACGGCCCCGCATCGCCGAATCTATGGCTTCGCTCCGCACCCGCCCCGGCGGGTGCGGACAGGCCGCCGCCCCAGGCGCCGGCCGCACCCACGCGAGGAAACGCGCCCTTGAAGAGGTCGACCATGAACCCCGCCCCGGCCTCAGGCCGCCCCGTCCTCGCCCGCGCGCGCGGCCTGCTCGCCGCCACCCTGATCGGCGCCTCCGTCGCGGGCGCCGTTCTTCCGGTTCCGGCCTTCGCGCGCGGCCCGGAATCGCTCGCCGACCTCGCCGAGCAGGTCACCGACGCGGTGGTCAACATCGCGGCCTCGACCACCGTCGAGTCCCGCTCCACCCGCAGCGGACCCCAGCTGCCCCCCGGCACGCCCTTCGAGGACCTGTTCGAGGAGTTCTTCAACCGCCGTGGCGGACGCGGCGGCGGAGGCGGTGAGAGCGAGCAGCCGCGCACCCAGCGCAAGTCCAACTCGCTCGGCTCCGGCTTCATCATCGACGCCTCCGGCATCGTGGTGACGAACAACCACGTCATCGGCGACGCCAACGACATCCAGGTCATCCTGCACGACGGCACGAAGCTGAAGGCCGAGATCATCGGCAAGGACTCGAAGATCGACCTCGCGGTGCTGCGGGTGAAGCCCACCGCGGAGCGCCCGCTCAAGGCCGTGCCCTTCGGCGATTCCGAGAAGCTGCGCCCCGGCGACTGGGTGATGGCGATCGGCAACCCGTTCGGGCTCGGCGGCTCGGTCTCCGCCGGCATCGTCTCGGCGCGCGGGCGCAACATCGAGTCTGGGCCTTACGACAACTACATCCAGACGGACGCGGCCATCAACAAGGGCAATTCCGGCGGTCCCCTGTTCAACATGAACGGCGAGGTCATCGGCATCAACACCGCGATTCTCTCGCCGACCGGCGGCTCGGTCGGCATCGGCTTCGCGGTGCCCTCCGCCTCGGCCAAGCCCGTGATCGACCAGCTGCGCGAGTTCGGCGAGGTCCGCCGCGGCTGGCTCGGCGTGCGCATCCAGAACGTGGACGACGCGACCGCCGAGGCGCTCGGCCTGAAGGGGGGCGCGCGCGGCGCGCTCGTCGCGGGCGTGGACGAGAAGGGCCCGGCCAAGACGGCGGGCCTCGAGGTTGGCGACGTCATCACCCGCTTCAACGGCAACCCGGTGAAGGCCTCGAGCGACCTGCCCCGCATCGTCGCCTCGACCCCGGTAGGCCAGAAGGTCGACGTGGTCGTGGTGCGCAAGGGCGACGAGCAGACCAAGTCGGTGACCTTGGGCCGCCTGGAGGACAACGAGCGGCCCCAGCTCGCCAACGCCCGCCAGCCCGAGCCCGAGAACGCCGTGCGCCAAGCGCTCGGCCTCAACCTCTCGGGGATGACGGACGAGCTGCGCCGCCGCTTCTCCATCAAGGAGAACGTCAAGGGCGTGGTCGTCACCCGCGTCGACCCGAACTCCACCGCCGCCGACAAGCGCATCCAGCCGGGCGAGGTCATCGTCGAGGTCGGCCAGGAGAGCGTGACCACCCCCGCCGAGGTGACCAAGCGCATCGACGCGCTCAAGAAGGAGGGCCGCAAGTCGGTCCTGCTCCAGGTCGCGGACGCCAAGGGCGACGTGCGCTTCGTCGCGCTCGGCCTCGAATAGGGCATCGCCGGACCGGCAGCTCCGAAACTCGGACGACGAAGGGGCGGGCGGCGGATGACATCCGCCGCCCGCCCCTTCGTATTTTTAATCCCAGCCCACTCCGCGGTTCAGCGAACCTTCATGGCCGATGCCGTTCCATACGGCTCAGTCACCGGAGCTCCCCGCGCGCCCCGGTCCAGCATTCTCCCGAACTGCTGCAACCTCAAACCACGGTTCGCCGCGTGAAGATCGCTGTCATCGCCCATCTCAAGTATCCGATCGGCCAGCCCTACGCGGGCGGCCTCGAGATGCACACCCATCTGATGACGCGGGAGCTTCGGCGCCGCGGGCACGACGTTACGCTCTTCGCCTCCGAGGGCTCCGACCCGGAACTCGCCACCTTCGTCTGCCCGCCGACCGGCGAGGATCTGGGCGATCCGGAGCGCTGGGCCGCGATCGAGGCGGCCGAGCACGCGGCCTATCGCCGGATCCTCGACGCGGTGGCGGCGGGCGGCTTCGACCTCGTGCACAACAATTCCCTGCACGCGCTGCCCCTGCGCGAGAGCGGCCTCTTCGACATCCCCTGGGTGACGGTGCTGCACACGCCGCCCTTCGAGTCCCTCGTCGGCGGGATCGAGGCGGCGCGGCCGGACATGCGCTACCTCGCGGTCTCGCAGACCCTGGCCCGCGAGTGGACCGACCTCATCCCCGCCCTCGACGTCGTGCCGAACGGCATCGATCTCGCCACCTTCCCCTACAGCGCCGAGCCCGACCCCGAGCCGCACGCCTTCTGGTTCGGCCGCATCGTGCCGGAGAAGGGCCTGCACCTCGCGATCGACGCCGCCCGCGAGGCGGGCCTCCGCCTCGTCTTCGCCGGACCGAAGCTCAACCCCGCCTACTGGGAAAGTGAGATCGCGCCGCGGCTCGGGCCCGACCTGCAGCATCTCGGCCACCTCTCGCACCGCGAACTCGCCGCCCATCTCGGCCGTGCCCGGGTGGCGGTGGTGACGCCGCGCTGGGAGGAGCCCTTCGGCCTCGTGGTGGCCGAGGCGATCGCCTGCGGCACACCGGTCGCCGCCTTCCGCCGGGGCGCCATGCCGGAGATCCTCGACGCCTCCTGCGGACGGCTCGCCGAGGCGGACGACCCGAGCGACCTCGCCCGGGCGATCCTGGGCGCGGCGACCCTGAGCCGCCGCGCCTGCCGCGACCGGGTCGAGGCGCATTTCGACGCCGCCGCGATGACCGCGCGCTACGAGGCGGTCTATGTCGAGATGCAAGCGGACTTCTCTGCCGAGCAGGTCGCGCCCCGGCTGCTCCTCAGCGCCGCGGAGTGACCCGGTGAGCGCCGTCGTCTGCATCCCCGCCCGCAACGAGGCGGAGCGGCTGCCGCGCCTGCTCCGCTCGCTCGCCGCGCAGGAAGGGATCTCCGAGGCCGCGCCGCTGCGCGTCGTGATGCTCGCCAACAACTGCGACGACGGTACGCCGGCGATCGTGCGCGGCCTTGCGGGCGCGCTGCCGACCCTGGCGCTGCGCACGATCGAGGCCGCGATCCCGGCGCCCGATGCTCATGTCGGTACCGCCCGCCGGATGGCGCTGGAGGCCGGCGCCGACTGGCTGGCGGCCGACGGTCACGCCGACGGCATCCTGCTCACCACCGACGCCGATGCCTGGGTGCCGCCGAACTGGCTCGCCGCCAACCGCGCCGCCCTGCGGGCGGCGGACGTGGTCGGCGGCCGGCTCGTCATCGACGCCGAGGACGCGGTGCCGCCGGCGCTGGCCGACCTCCACGCCCGGATCGAGCGCTACTGGTCGGGTGTGCGGGCCCTCGAAGACCTGATCGATCCGCCACCGCACGATCCGGCGCCGCGCCACGGCGACCACACCGCCGCGAGCCTCGCGCTCTGGGCCGATCTCTACCGGGCGGTCGGCGGCCTGCCCGCCCTGCCCTGCGGGGAGGACAACGCGCTGGTCGCCCGCCTCACCCGGCAGGGCGCGCGCCTGCGCCACTGCCCGGCCGTCGCGGTCCACGTCTCGGCCCGCCGCGAGGGGCGGGTCAGCGGCGGCATGGCGACCGAGATGGCGCGCCGCGCGGACGCGGTGGCGAGCGGCGGCTCCTACGAGCTGCCCGAGGCCGCGCACTGGCTCGCTCTCATCGAGCGCCGCGCTGCCCTGCGTCAAGTCTGGCGCCGCGGCGAGGCCGCCCGCCGCGCCGCCTGCCTCGGCTTCGGCCTGCCCGCAGAGGCGGTGGCCGAGATCGAGGCCGCGGTCGCGGGCGGCACCTGCCTGAACGACATCGCCTATGTCGAGCGCGTCCACGCGCTGCTGGAAGCCGCGGCCGAGCCTGCCCGTTTCGTTCCCCTCGACGCGGCCGTGGCCGATCTGGAACGGATCGCCCGCACGCTGCGGGCGGCGGCTTAGAACTGCTCCCATTCGCGTTGCACTCGGAAGTGGTTCTAAGTCCTTGTTTTGACGCGCTCTCTTTCGCCGAACCGGCATACGCTTCGGCGGCGAGCGCTCTAGCGCCTCGGACCCATCATGACGCGCCCCATCGGCTACTACGTGCACCACCAGGGCGCCGGGCACTGGCACCGAGCCTGCGCGGTCGCGGGAGCGCTGGACCGCCCCTGCGCATTCCTCGGCACCTTCGCGGGGCTCGACACCGCGGGGGCGCCAGGCACCGTCATCGACCTGCCGGACGACCGGCTGGCTGATGGCTTCGACGGCCAAGACGGCGAGGCCGACCGCCCGCTGAGCTTCCACTACGCGCCGTTAGGCCATTCGGGCCTGCGCGCCAGGATGGCCCGCATCGCCGCCTGGGCGGCCGAAGCCGACCCGGCGCTGCTCGTGGTGGACGTCTCCTGCGAGGTCGCCCTGTTCGCCCGCCTCCTGTCGCTTCCGACCCTGGTGGTGCGGCTCGCCGGAACGCGCACCGACCCGCCGCATCTGGAGGCCTTCCGCAGCGCCGACCGGCTGATTGCCCCTTTTCCCGAGATCCTTGAGAGCGAGACGACCTCCGACTGGGTCCGGGCCAAGACCCACTACGCGGGTTTCCTCGGCCCCGGAGCCCCAGTTCGGGACGGCGGCGACGGTTCGATCGCCGTGGTGTTCGGCCGTGGCGGCGCGGGGGGCGCGCTCGCCGACCTCGCCGCGGCGGCGCGCGCGGTGCCGGACAGGGACTGGCACGTGCTCGGCCCCGTCACGGGCGAGGCCGTGACGCCGCCGAACCTGCACCTGCACGGCTGGGTGCCGGACGTGGAGCCCTGGATCGCGCGGGCGGCGCTGGTCGTGGGAGGAGCGGGCGACGGTGTCGTCGCGACGGTGGCCGCGCGAAGCAAGCGCTTCGTCTGCCTGCCGGAGGAGCGGGGCTACGGCGAGCAGATCGAGAAGGCGCGTGGGTTAGCACGGCTCGGCGCGGCCGTCATGCACGAGGGCTGGCCGGATGCCAGTCGCTGGCGCACGCTCGTCATGGAGGGGTTAGCCCTCGAACCGGCGCGCATCGGCAGCCTCGCCGAGCCCGGTGCGCTCGCCCGGACGGCGGCATTCATCGCGGAGCGGGCAGCCTGGTGGGACAGGCGCGGGGACGCGGCGCAGGCCTAAGGCATTCTCGGATCGACGCGTGCGGAAGCCTGCCGCGGGTGATGCGGCGGGCTTCCGGGTGGATCCCGTCAGGAGATCAGGTCGAGCTTCGCCGCCTCGATGCCGGCGGCGCGGAACGTGTCCGGCAGGGCGGAGAAATCCCGGTACCCGGCCTCGCGCGCCATGGCGTCGAGGGCGGTCTGCTCGTCGTCGGCCGAGCCCGTCCAAAGCACGGCGCCGTTCGACTTCTGCTTGATCTGGAAGATGCTCATTGCACGCCTTCGGGAAGAGTGCTCACGCTGTGCCGTGTCAACGTACCGGCCGACGATGGGTTGCAAGTCCTTGTAGGCGGTCTCCGCCGAGTCCGCGCCGCGTTAACCCGGCCTCAACGGCGTTGGGCCTCGATCCGTGGACACGCCACGCCCGCGGTCCCGTCGAGATCCCGATGCCCCCTGCCGCTCCCCTGACCAAGGCCGAGCTCGCGCTGCTCCCGGCCGATCTTGCCCTGCGTGACGTGATCCGCGGCTGGAGCGTCGCGCTCGCCCAGGAGCGCCGGCTGGCGGGCAACACCGTCGAGGCCTACGCGCGCGACCTGCGCCAGTTCCTGGGATATCTGGAGCGGCGGGGCGGCACCCCGGGCATCGCGGCGATCGTCGCCCTGAAGCCGCGCGACATCCGCGGCTTCATGGCTGCGCGCCGGGCCGACGAGGTCGGCGGACGCTCGCTGATGCGCATGCTCGCGGGGCTGCGCTCCTTCGCCCGCCACCTGGAGCGCGAGGGGCACGGCGTGGTGGCGGCCCTGGGCGCCGTGCGCTCACCGAAGGTGGAGCGCCGCCTGCCGCGCCCGCTCCCGGTCGCCGCTGCCAGGGCACTGACCGATCCGGACCTGCGCGCGGGCGAGGACCGCGAGCCCTGGATCCTCGCCCGCGACGCCGCCGTGCTGGCGCTGCTCTACGGGGCGGGCCTGCGCATCTCGGAGGCGCTCGGCATCCGGCGCGCGGACGCGCCGCTGCCCGGAAGCGATGCCCTGACCGTCGTCGGCAAGGGCGGCAAGCCGCGCATGGTGCCGGTGCTGCCGGTGGTGGCCGAGGCGGTGGCGGACTACCTCGCCGCCTGCCCGCACCCGCTGCCGCCGGACGGGCCACTCTTCGTCGGCGCCCGCGGCGGGCCGCTCTCGGCCCGGATCATCCAGTACGCGGTGGCCAGCGCCCGCGGGGCCCTCGGCCTGCCGGAGAGCGCCACGCCCCACGCGCTCCGGCACTCCTTCGCCACGCACCTGCTGGCCCGGCAGGGCGAGCTGCGCGCGATCCAGGAGCTGCTCGGCCACGCCTCGCTCTCGACGACGCAGCTCTACACGAAGGTCGATGCCGCCCGGCTGATGAGTGCCTTCGAGGCGGCTCATCCCCGGGCGGGGCGGATGCCGGTGCCGCGCCCGCGGGTGGGCGCCGCGTAGGGTAAACCGAGCCCGGGGCGCTGCCCCGGGACCCCGCCGAAGGACCTCCGGCCCTTCGGAAACCCGGTCGTCTTACTCGGCCGCGTTGCGGGCGCCCTGGCCGAAGCGGCGCTCGATATAATCGGTGACGAGGGTCTCGAAATCCTTGGCGAGGTTGGCGCCGCGCAGCGTCGTCGCCTTCTTGCCGTCGATGAAGACCGGGGCGCTCGGGCTCTCGCCGGTCCCGGGCAGCGAGATGCCGATATCGGCGTGCTTCGACTCGCCCGGGCCGTTCACGATGCAGCCCATCACCGCGACGTTGAGGCCCTCGACGCCCGGATAGGTCTTCTTCCACTCCGGCATCGAGCGCGCGATCCAGTTCTGGATGTCGCGGGCGAGTTCCTGGAAGGTGGTCGAGGTGGTGCGCCCGCAGCCCGGGCAGGCGGCCACCAGCGGCACGAAGGTGCGGAAGCCCATGGTCTGCAGCAGTTCCTGCGCGACCTTGACCTCGACCGTGCGGTCGCCGCCTGGCTCCGGCGTCAGCGAGTAGCGGATCGTGTCGCCGATGCCCTCCTGCAGGAGCACGCCGATCGCGGCCGACGCCGCCACGACGCCCTTCGTACCCATGCCCGCCTCGGTGAGGCCGAGATGGATCGCGTAGTCCGAGCGGCGCGCCACCTCGCGGTAGACCGCGATCAGGTCCTGCACCGCCGAGACCTTGGCCGAGAGGATGATCCGGTCCTTCGGCAGGCCCAGATCCTCGGCCCGCTGCGCGGAGGAGAGCGCCGACTGCACCATCGCCTCGCGCATCACCGCGCGCGCGTCGATCGGCCGGGGCGACCGGGCGTTCTCGTCCATCAGGTGGGTGAGGAGTTCGCCGTCGAGCGAGCCCCAGTTGGCGCCGATGCGCACGGTCTTCCCGTACTTGATCGCCTGCTCGATGATGGTCGAGAACTGGGTGTCCTTCTTCTCCTTGAAGCCGACATTGCCCGGGTTGATCCGGTACTTGGCAAGCGCCTCGGCGCAGGCTGGATGGTCGGACAGGAGCTTGTGGCCGATATAGTGGAAGTCGCCGACCAGCGGCACGTGCACGCCGATGCGGTCGAGCCGCTCGCGGATCTTCGGCACGGCGGCGGCCGCCTCGTCGCGGTCGACGGTGATGCGAACGAGTTCCGAGCCGGCCCGCGCGAGTTGGGCGACCTGCGCGACGGTGGCGTCAATGTCCGCCGTGTCGGTGTTGGTCATCGACTGGACGACGATCGGCGCGCCGCCGCCGACGGTGACCGCGCCCTCGCCCTGGCCGACCTTGACGCCGGCGGTGCGGTGGCGAGGGGCAGGCCCGGCGATCTCCGGCCCTGTGCCGGCCAGCGGGTTGGCGGGGCGGGTCTCGGCGTCCATGGCTTCCATCGGGGGACCTTCGCTCCAAGGCCTCGGGCGCGTCGGGGCGGATCCTCGCGGATCCGGGCCGCCCGCTGCCGTCGCGTCTGTCTTCGGTACGATTCGGGTCGCGCGCGGACCGCGCGCGGAGCGGTTTAGCTGCGATCGATCGACCGCAACGTCAAGCCACACCGCCGTGCGGAGTGCGGAACGGGCCCTTTTCGCGCGTGTCATGTCGCATCCGCGCACGGATGTCGAGTTCGCGCCGCGCTGCGGTGCCATGCGCAACCCTACGCGGCCATCCTATGCAGCCATGCGCCCGCGCACATCGCGCGAGCGTGGAGCGGATCCTCGGCTCCCGATCCGCAGTTCTCGCTCGCCCGCCATGCGCGGCCTTGCCGCCGCCTATCGCGACGCAACATTTGTAACTGCAGCGCAGCATCCCATGTTCGAGGACATGATGAGCGAGCATCCGCACGGGTCCGAACCCGACAATCCGGCAACTGCCGTACCCAGCACCGATGTCGTGATGCCGGTCGGGGACGCGGTCGAGCACACCCAACCGCCCCGGCAGATCCTGGCTGGTCCGCGGGCGGAGAAGAACGTCGCACTGGCGCTCCAGGGCGGCGGCGCGCACGGGGCCTTCACCTGGGGCGTGCTCGACTATCTGATCGAGGACGGGCGCCTCGGCTTCGAGGCGGTGACGGGCGCGAGCGCGGGCGCGATGAACGGGGTCGTGCTGGTGGACGGCTGGCTCAAGGGCGGCCCGGACGGCGCCCGCGAGGGGCTGGAGCGGTTCTGGCGCGAGGTCAGCCTCGACGGCGATCTCGGCCCCGCCACCCGCAGCCTCGTCAGCAGCTTCCTGAGCCTGTGGAAAGGCAACCCGGTCGCCGAGTTCTGGACCAAGGCGCTGACGCCGAGCCCCTACGTCTCGAACCCGCTCAACATCAACCCGCTGCGCAAGGCGCTCGCCGCCCAGGTCGATTTCGAGCGCCTGCGCGAGGCCGAGACCGCGGGCATCTACGTCTCGGCCACGAATGTCTGGACCGGCAAGCTCGCGGTGTTCGAGCGCGAGCGGCTGACCGTGGACCACCTGATGGCCTCGGCCTGCCTGCCGACCGTGTTCCAGGCGGTGGAGATCGACGGCGTGCCCTACTGGGACGGCGGCTATCTCGGCAACCCGGCGCTCTACCCGCTCCATCGCGGTGCCCAGACCCGCGACATCCTGCTGGTGCAGATCAATCCGGTCGAGCGCCGCGAGACGCCCCGCACCGAGCGCGAGATCCAGGATCGTCTCAACGAGATCACCTTCAACGCCAACCTGATGCGCGAACTGCGCGCGATCGACTTCGTGGACGGGCTGATCGAGGAAGGCGTGCTCGGCCAGGGCCAGTACCAGAGGGTGCTGGTGCACCGCATCGACGGCACCGACGCGCTGGAGGACTACAACGCCGCGTCGAAGCTCGACGCTCGCTGGCGGGTGTTCCAGCGCCTGCGCGACAAGGGGCGCAAGGCGGCCGAAACTTGGCTCGGCGAACACTACGACAAGATCGGGCGGACCTGCAGCCTCAACCTCGAATCGGCCTACCAGTGACCGGTGCGGGCGTGCCTCGGCGCGACGCGGTAACGGTTTGGCAGTCGCGCGGGATTAAGCGCGCGGCCGCCGACGTTCAGCCCTTATGAGCCTCGACAAGACGAAGCGCCCCGACATCGTCGACCTACTGGTGCCCCTGCGGCGCTACGCACGGTCGCTGACCCGCGATACCCTTCGGGCGGACGATCTCGTGCACGACACCCTCGTGCGCGCCCTCGAGTCGCAGAACGGCCTGCGGCCGAACACGAACCTGCGCACCTGGATGATGACGGTGCTGCACAACGTCTTCATCGACGACCAGCGCCGCAAGCAGGTCGAGTTGCGCCACGCCGACGCCCTGGTGCAGATGAGCGACGAGATGGCGCCCCCGGCCCAGGAGGGTCAGGTGCGCCTCGCCCAGATCCGCGAGGCCTTCCTCACCCTGCCGGAGGAGCAGCGCGCCGCGCTCCACCTCGTGACCATCGAGGGCATGGCCTACGCGGACGCCGCCGCGATCCTCGGCATCCCGATCGGCACGCTGATGTCGCGGCTCGGCCGCGGGCGCGCGGCCCTCCGGGCCTTCGAGGAGGGCGTCCGCAAGGGCCAGGAGAGCAGGGGCCAGGAGAGCGGCGGCGCGAGCACGCGACCGCGGCCGGTGGAGCGCACGCCGCTGCGCCTCGTCGCCAGCGGCGGCCGGGCCGAGCCCGAGGCCGACCCGCCCCCGGATCCTTTCTCCCGGCGCGCCCTGCGCGGCTGGTAAAGGGCACTATCTTTCGATCGACACCGCCCGCGACCCACGGAGGCCGCGACGAAAGCATCCCAAGACGACAGGACCACCCCGATGATCGACCCGATCACAGACGGCGATCTCACCGCCTATGTCGATGGCCAGCTCGACGTGATGCGCCGCCTCGAGGTCGAGGCGCACCTCGCCGAGAACCCGGCGACCGCCGCCCGCGTGATGGCCGAGCTGCACGACCGCGACGCCCTGCGCGCCGCCTTCGCGCAGCTGCCCGGCCCCGGTCCGGAGCGCAACCGCCTCGCAGCGCGCCGCATGGACCGCTCCCTGCGCTGGCGCCGCGTCGGCGCGCGCCTGAAGCGGGCGGCGGCGATCGCCGTGATGGTCGGCGCCGGCTGGCTCGCCCACGACGAGGTGGGCCGCTTCGGGGTGCCCGACACGATCGCGGCGCCCGTCGATCCCACCCTGATCGAGGACGCGCAGCAGGCCCGGCAGGTGGCGCAGATGCGCGCCCGGCTCGCCTCGCAGCGCGGCGGCACCACCTACGACCGCGCGGCGATCGAGGCCGCCACCGGCATCCGCCTGCCGAGCCTGCCGGAGACCTGGTCGGTGCGCGACGTGCAGATCTTCCCGGCCCGCCACGGCACGGGCGTCGAGATCGTCGCGGATGCGGGCACCCTCGGCGAGCTCTCGCTGTTCGCGACGCACCGGCGCGGCAACGGGCCGCTGAACGAGATCGCCAAGGCTGGTGACGGCACGACGGTCTACTGGAACGCCGGCAATTCCGCTTACGCGCTCAGCGGAAACAGCGACGATGCGAGCCTGCGGGCCGCGGCCGCCCGGATCGCCGCCGCATCGCTCTGAGATCGGGGCAGCGATCCCGGATGCAGGGCTCTGCCCTGCATCCGCCAATGGTCTCGACCTTTGGAATTCCGGACCTACTCCCATCCGGCCCTCGACAGCCCGGAGGGCGGGTGCGAAACAGCCCTGATGCAGGCTGAAGACCGAGATCCCGAGCGGCCGGGCGAGGCACCCCTCGATGCCCTCTTCGCGGCGGCACGGGCCGTGCGCGAGCGGGCCCACGCGCCCTATTCCCGCTTCCGGGTCGGCGCGGCGCTGAGCGACGAGCGGGGCCGGATCCATGCCGGCTGCAACGTCGAGAACGCGTCCTACCCGGTCGGCACCTGCGCCGAGGCGGGGGCCATCGCCGCGATGGTGGCGGCGGGCGGCACGCGGATCCGCGCGATCCTGGTGCTCGGCGACGGGAGCGGCCCGGTCACCCCCTGCGGCGCCTGCCGCCAGCGCATCCGCGAATTCGCCGAGGCCGGCACGCCGGTCCACGCCGCCGGGCCGGACGGCGTCCTGGCAAGCTTCACCCTGGAGGCTCTGCTGCCCGCCTCCTTCGGCCCGGAGCTCCTCGGTGGTTGATCCCGCCGGGGCCGCGGCGAACCGTCTGCGCGCCGCCGGCTTCGCGGGTCCCTATGCCTGCGCCATCGTCACCGGCACGGGGCTCGGACGCGTCGCTGAGGCTCTGGAGGCGCCGACTTCCCTGTCCTACGGCGAGATTCCGGGATTTCCGCGACCGGGGGTGACGGGGCATGGCGGCCGGCTGCACCGCGGCCGGATCGCTGGCCGTCCCGTCCTCGTCATGGAGGGCCGCGCCCACGCCTACGAGCGGGGCGAGGCCGCTGCGATGCGCCTGCCGCTCACGGTTCTGCGGAATCTGGGAGTCGAGCGGCTGCTTCTCACCAACGCCTCCGGCTCGCTGCTGCCCGAAGCCGGTCCCGGCAGCCTCGTCGCGCTCGCCGACCACATCAACCTCTCGGGGATGAACCCGCTGATCGGCGAGGACGACGACGCTCGCTTCGTGCCGATGAACGCGGCCTACGACCCGGACCTGCGCGCCCGTCTCGCCCGGGCCGCCGCCGCACGCGGCCTGCCCCTGCGCGAGGGCGTCTATGCGTGGTTCTCCGGCCCGAGCTTCGAGACCCCGGCGGAGGTCCGGATGGCCGGCCGGCTCGGGGCGGATCTCGTCGGCATGTCGACGGTGCCCGAGGTGATCCTGGCCCGCTTCCTCGGCCTGCCCGTGGCGGCGGTCTCGGTCGTCACCAACTGGGCCGCCGGCATCGCGGGCGGCGCGCCCCACCATGCCGAGACCAAAGCGGCGGCCCGGGCCGCCGCCGACGACCTCGCCGGCCTGATCCAGGCCTTCGTCGCGGACCTGCCGGAGACCGCCCCGTGACTGCCACCACCGACGCCACCGTGGCCGCGCGCGCGCTGCCGCTCCTCGACCTCACGGATCTCGGCGAGGCCTCCACCGAGGCGGCCGTGGCGGCGCTCTGCCGGGACGCGCTGGGGGGCCCTGTCGCGGCTGTCTGCGTCTGGCCGCGCTTCGTCCCGGCCTGCCGGCAGGCGCTCGGAGGGAGCGCGGTGCGGATCGCCACGGTGGTGAACTTTCCGGATGGCGGCGAGGACGTGGAGGCCACCGTCGCCGAGACCCGCGCAGCGCTGCGGGACGGCGCGGAGGAGGTCGACCTCGTCCTGCCCTACCACGCGCTGATGCGCGGCGAGGAGGCGACGGCGCGCGCAATGATCGAGGCGGTGCGCGCGGCCTGCGGCCCGGCCTGCCTCAAGGTGATCCTGGAGACAGGCACCCTCGCCGAGCCGGCGATGATCGCCGCCGCGAGCCGGCTGGCGCTGGATTCAGGCGCCGACTTCATCAAGACCTCCACCGGCAAGAGCCCGGTCTCGGCGACGCCCGAGGCCGCCGCGATCATGCTGGCGGCAATCCGCGACTCCGGCCAGCCCGCCGGTCTCAAGGTCTCGGGCGGCCTGCGCCGGGTCGCGGACGCGGCGACCTATCTGGCGCTCGCCGACCGCCTGATGGGACCGGATTGGGCCTCCCCCGCCACGATGCGGCTCGGGGCGAGCAGCCTCTACGGCGCGCTGAAGGCGGCCCAGGCGGTGGCGGCGTGAGGCTCCCGCAGGAGACGATCCGGCGCAAGCGCGACGGGCAGACGCTCGACGAGGCCGAGATCGCGGCGTTCGTCGCGGGCCTGACGGATGGCCGCGTGACCGAGGGACAGGCCGCCGCCCTCTGCATGGCGGTGTTCTTCCGCGGGCTGACGCTGCCCGAGCGCGTCGCCCTGACCCGGGCGATGACGGAGTCCGGCACGGTGCTCGCCTGGGACCTGCCCGGCCCCGTGCTCGACAAGCACTCGACCGGCGGCATCGGCGACACGGTGAGCCTGCCGCTCGCCGCGATGGTGGCGGCCTGCGGCGGCTACGTGCCGATGATCTCGGGGCGCGGTCTCGGCCACACGGGCGGCACGCTCGACAAGCTCGCCAGCATCCCGGGCTACGACGCGGTGCCGGGACTCGCGCGCTTCCAGGCGGTGGTGCGGACGGTGGGCTGCGCCATCATCGGCCAGACGGCCGAGCTGGCGCCCGCCGACCGGCGCCTCTACGCGATCCGCGACGTCACCGGCACGGTCGAATCCCTCGACCTGATCACCGCCTCGATCCTCTCGAAGAAGCTCGCGGCCGGGCTCGACGGTCTGGTGATGGACGTGAAAGTCGGCTCGGGGGCCTTCATGACGGGGCTGCCGGAGGCGCGGGCGCTCGGCCAGAGCATCGTCGCGGTGGCGACGGGGGCGGGCCTGCGCACGGTCGCGCTCGTCACCGACATGGACGCGCCGCTGGCCTCGGCGGCCGGCAACGCGGTCGAGGTCGCCTACGCCCTCGACTACCTCGCCGGGCGGCGGCGCGAGGCGCGCTTCCACGCGGTGACCGTAGCGCTCGGCGCCGAGATGCTGGTGGCGGGCGGCCTCGCCGCGGACGTTGCGGAGGCCTCGGGCCGGCTCGAGGCGGCTCTCGTCTCGGGGCGGGCGGCGGAGACGTTCGGCCGGATGGTCACCGCGCTCGGCGGTCCGGCGGACCTTCTGGAGCGGCCGGAGCAGCACCTACCGGCGGCGCCGGTGGTGCGGGCGGTGCGCCGGGACGGGCCGGTGGCGGGGATCGCGACGCGGGAGATCGGATTGGCGGTGATTGGCCTCGGCGGCGGGCGGACCCGGCCCGAGGATGGGATCGACCCGCGGGTCGGCTTCACGGACCTCGCCCGGCCCGGCGAGACCGGCGCGTTGCTCGGCATCGTCCACGCCGCGGATGCGGGCGCGGCGGACCGGGCGGAGGAGGCCCTGCGGGCAGCCTACCGATTGGGCGAGGCGGCGCCCGAGGGCGCCGCCGTGCTGGAGCGGATCGGCTGAGCCCGGGCCGGTCCGCCGCCGGGCGCCCTACCAGTGACCGTAGTGGCGCCGGTGACCCCAGCCGTGGTGGCGATGGCCCCAGCCGTGATGTCTGTGCCCCCAGCCATGGTGACGGTGCCCCCAGCCGTGACGATGGCGGTGGCCCCAGTGCCGATGGTGATGGTGGTGGCGGTGGCCCCAGCCGTACTGCACCTGGGTGAGGCCGTCCGCGGCCTCGATCGGTGCGGCGGCGAGCGGCGCGGCCTGGGCGGCTGGCGCCGCCGCGAGAAGTCCGCCTGCGAGCGCGAGAGCCGCCAGCGCGCGGCGGCCGAATGAACGGTTGGAGGAACGGGATTCGGGCTGCGTGATGTGCACGGGCTCTCTCCTGATCGTGTCCGGGGCCGGCGGCGCGATGCCGCCGGTCTGAGCAGGAGATTGGCCCCGCCTACCTGAACATCGGCTGATGCGCTCGTACAGGATCCGCGGCAGCTTCATCCGCCGAGCGGCGCCCCGAGCAGGCTGAAAGCGATTGGCCCACCCGCGAGAACGGTCAGGATTGCGCGCCGCGCCCAGCCCTCGGGCAGGCCGGCGAGGAGGCAGGCGCAGGCCACAACCGTGATTCCGGCGAGTGGCAGGTAGTACCGGGGATAGGCGTCGAGCCGCCAGCCGGTGTCGAGGTGGTTCAGGTAGCCGAACCGCACATGGGCGGCGAGCACGAGGCCGATCGCCGCCCAACCCGCGACCGCCAGCGGATCGAGCGGATGCGGGCGCCCGGCGCCGAGGCGGGCAAGCGCCGCCCCGCCGCCCGCGAGGCTGAGGCCCATCAGCGCGAGCGGCAGGACGAGGGCCACGGTCCCGACCGGGCCCGGCTCCGTCAGGACCGGCATGAACTGGACGGCGAACAGGGCGGCGAAGTTCAAGAGGTAGGCGGGAAAGCCGAGGCGCGCACCGTCCCATCCGGCGGCCTGCGCGCCCTCCTGCATCATCGCGAGATGGCCCGGCACCTCTGGCACGGGGCTGCCGTACTGCACGAGGAGCACCGCGTAGGGCGCGGCCGAGAGCGCGAGGGCGACGGCGGCGGGAACGAGCGCGGCGGCGGGCAGCCGGCCGCGGGCGACCAGCCGGAGGAGGACCGGCCCGGCGCATCCGCCCACGAGCAGGAGCGCGGTGAACTTCGCGAGCCCCGCCGCAACGAGGCCCGCCAGCACCGCGGCGAGCCAGGCCCGGCTTGCGCCGCAGAGCAGGCGCTGCAGGCCGAGCAGGGCCAGCGCGCCACCCAGGATCGCGAGGTTGTCGTTGTTGACCGCGCCGTTCAGGGCGAGCGTGGTCGGGATGGTGACCAGCGGGATCGCGTAGGCCCAGAACTCGAACCGGCTCCGGGCGAGGCCGGCGGCGAGCAGCAGCAAGGCCGCCATCGCGGCGGTCGCGAGCCCCACATTGATCAGCCGGAGCGCGAGCAGCGCCCCCGGGTCCGAACCGATCGCGGGTCCGATCCGGGCCAGCGCCGCGTAGTAGGGCGGCGGGTGATTGAGGTAGTTCGGCAGCGCGGTGGGCACGAGGCTCGCGGGATCGAGCATGCGCAAGGCCCGGAGATCCGGCCAGAGCGCGCCTTCCCGCTGGATCTGCGCCACGTAGGACACGTGGGCGACCTCGTCGAAGCCCTTGGCGATGTCCTTGCGCAGGGCGTTCGCCACCCCGCCGAGGGCGAGCAGGACGACGAGGAGCAGCAGGAGGCCGCGGCCCGCGACGGGCTCCGAGACGGCTCGGTCGTGGGGCGCCATGCGGTCGTCCGAACTCCCCCCTCCCCTGCCGCGGTCCGGCCCGGACCGCGGCGGCGTTGCGGCTATCGCCCGGCCGAGGCGCGCAGCGGCGCGAGGGCCGAGGCGGGAGCGAGGGCGGAGGCCGCCGCGGGCCGGCTCGGAGGCGCCGCGGACAATGGACCGGCCGGTGCCACAGGGATCGGGGCCGTCCGCGAGCCGGGCGCGGCGTGGCCGTAGACGCCGCGGTTGTCCGGGTTTGGCTGGAGCCGGTCGGTCAGGCCGATCACCGTCTCGGCGGCGCCCAGCACCAGGGCACCCTCGGGCGCGAGGCAGGCCGCGATCCGGTTGAGGATATCGGCCTTGGTCGGCGCGTCGAAGTAGATCAGCACGTTGCGGCAGTAGACCACGTCGAACTGACCCAATCCGTCGAAGGCGTTCAGCAGGTTGAGCTGCCGGTAATCGACCATCGCCCGCAGGCTCTGGGAGATCTGCCAGTTCTCGCCGACCTGGGCGAAGTGCTTGATCAGCCACTGCACGGGCAGCCCGCGCTGCACCTCGAAATGGCTGTAGATCCCGGCCTTCGCCCGCTCGATCACTTCGGTCGAGAGGTCGGTGGCCACGATCTCGACCTGCCAGCCGGCGAGCCGGGGCGCGGCCTCCTGCAGCAGCATCGCCAGCGAGTAGGGCTCCTGCCCGGTCGAGGCGGCCGCGCACCAGATCCGCAGCCGGCGCCGGCCCGCGTTCCGGGCAATCGCCTGGGGCAGCAGCACGTCGCGGAACAGGTCGAAGGGCGTCCGGTCGCGGAAGAAGAAGGTCTCGTTCGTGGTCATCGCCTCGACCACGGCGCGCTCGGCGGCACCGTCGCGGCCGAGCTTCAGCAAGGCCACGAGGTCGTGCAGGTCGGCGAGGTTGAGCCGTCGGCAGACGGGGCTGAGCCGGCTCTCGACGAGGTAGCGCTTCTCCGCCGTCATCGCGAGGCCGGAGCGCTGCTTGAGGAAGCTGCGCAGGAACTCGAAATCGCTCTCGGTCATGCCGGCTGCCCCGTGATCAGGTTGCGGAGCGCCGGGCCGATCTCGGCCAGCGGGAGGACGGCCTGGGCGAGCCCGGCCTTGGCGACGCTGCCGGGCATGCCCCAGACGGTGCTGGTCGCCTCGTCCTGGGCCAGCACCGGGCCGCCCGCATCGACCAGCGCGCGCGCGCCGTGGGTGCCGTCCGAGCCCATGCCGGTGAGGATCACCGAGACGGTGGCGGCCCCGAAGATCTGAGCGGCGTCCTTGAACAGCACGTCGACCGCCGGGCGGCAGAAGTTCACCGGGGGACCGTCGTCGAGGCGGATCACCGGGTCGCGGCCGCCGGCGGCCACGAGGCCCATGTGGCGCCCGCCCGGCGCCACGTAGATGCGGCCAGGCTGGAGCGGCTCGTCGGCCTTGCCCTCGGCGGCCGGGAGGCCGACGCGGGCGGCGATGTGCTCGGCGAAGACCGCGGTGAAGATCGGCGGCATGTGCTGCACGATCAGGGTCGGCAGGCGCCGCAGCGTCGCGGCCCCGATCTTCTCCAGCACCTCGTTGACCGCGCGCGGACCGCCCGTCGAGGAGCCGATCAACAGGACGCGCGGGGTGGTCGGCCGCGCCTTCGGCCGCAGGGTGAAGGGGGCGGAGAGGCGCGAGACGGGGGCGGACGCCGGCGAGGCCGGGGCCGGAGCCGGCGCGGCGGGCTCGTGGACGGAGGGCGCCGGGGCCGCGACCGGGGCGGGCCGGCGGCCGCGGGCGCGCACAGCGCCGAACAGGCGCACCCGCTCGACGAGCTCGGCCCGGAAGGCGTCCGAGGTGGTGACGCCGCGATTGCTCTCGGGCTTGGCGAGATAGTCCACCGCGCCCAAAGCCAGGCACTTCAGCGAGATGTCGGCGTTGCGGGTCGTCAGGGTCGACATCATGACGACCTGCAGGGTTGGGCTCGCGGCGAGCATCCGGGGCAGCGCCTCGGTACCGTCGAGTTCCGGCATGTCGATGTCGAGCAGCACCACGTCGGGGTCGTGCCGGGCCATCATCTCCAGCGCGATGCGGCCGTTCGAGGCGGTGCCCACGACGTTGAAGCCGGCCTCGCCGATCCAGCGGGCGACGAGCCCGCGCACCACGGCGGAATCGTCGGCGATCAGCACGCGGATCTGGCCCGGCGCGGGCTGCGGCCCTGTTGGGGCAGGTGCGCCGGCCGGCCCCTTGAGCGGCACGCGGGGCGCGAGGTTGAGTGGGGCAGCCAGCATCGATTCACGCCTCGGTCACGGGGTCGCGGAGTGGGGGCCGGTCGCCCCCTCCCGACGGGGCGCGCGTCCGGGCGCCGTTCGTTCTCTCGTGCCGCCCGCGCGGGCGGCCCGGTCTCGGATCATCGCGTCGCGGATCGGCGCAGCCGACCTCAGGCGGCCGCGGCCTGGAGCACGCCGACCTGCTCCAGCTTGGCCGTCAGGATGTCGCGGTCGAAGGGCTTCATGATGTACTCGTCGGCCCCCGCGCGGAGCGCGCGGGCGATCGCCCCGACATCGTTCTCGGTGGTGCAGAACAGGATCTTGGGCCGGTCGCCGTCCGGCATGCGCCGGATCTCCTGCAGGAAGGCGTAGCCGTCCACGTTCGGCATGTTCCAGTCGAGCAGGATCGCCTCCGGCATCGCCTGCCGGCAGGCTTCGAGGCCCTCGGCCCCGTCCTCGGCCTCTGCGGCCGTCAAACCTAGGGTCTCCACGATGCGGCGCGCGACTTTCCGGATCACGGCGGAATCGTCGACGATGAGGCAGGTCTGCATCGCTGCGCCCGAAGCGGTGCCCGGGGTGGTGCCCGAGGCAGTGCCCATGACGGTTCCCATGAGGGCCTCCCGGAGTTCAGGCCGCACTCGCCTCGGCGCGCTCGGCGCCGAAGCTGAGGAGGCCGTCCACGTCGAGGATGACGAGGAGCTTGCCGTCGAGGCGGTGCACGCCGAGGGCGAGGTTGCGCCAGCGCGCGTCGAGGTTGATCGGAACTGCCTCGTGCGTGTCGGGCCCGAGCTTGAGCACCTCGCCGACGCCGTCGACCACGAGGCCGAAGGTCTCGCCGGCCTGCTCTAGGCCGATCGCCATGCCGGCCCCTTGCGTCTCCGCCTTCGGCATGCCGAGCCGGCGGCGCAGGCAGATCGCCGTGACGACGCGCCCGCGCAGGTTCAGGAGGCCGACGATCTCCGGGGGCGCGAGCGGCACCGGGGTGATGCCGGTGGGAATGAACACGTCGTGCACCCGGTTGATGGCGAGGCCGAACATGGTCTCGCCGACGAACACCGTGACGTATTCGTGGGTTGCGCCGTCCTTGGCCGCGGCGGAGGCCGCTGCGTTGCTGTTGGCGGGCTTCATCATGGCGGAGGTCCGTTCCGAACGGGCGTGACGGGGTTGGGGCCGGTGGACCCGGCCGCGCGGCCGGGTCTCAGGCAGTATCTCGGGCCGGCCTTCAGGCGGCCTGGGCCAGAGCGGGGCCCTCGATCTCGGCGAGCGCCGCGATCAGGCCGCTGCGGTCGAACTTGGCCACGAGGTCGCTGATCGCGAGCCGGCGGGCACGCTCGACGGTCTCGGCCCCGACCGCGGCCGAGAGTCCGATCACCGGCAGTCCGGCCATCGGATGGCCGCCCGCGCGGATCGCGGCGACGAGGTCGAAGCCGCTGCGGCCCGGCATCTCCAGGTCCGTCACCACGACATCGACCCGGGTCTCGCCGCCGAGGATGGCGAGCGCCCGCTCGGTGCCATCGGCCGTGATCACGCCGTAGCCCGCGGCCTTGAGCACCGGGGTCAGCATGTCGCGGAAGAAGGCCGAGTCGTCGACCAGCAGCAGGGTCTTGGCCTGCTTCGTCGGCCGGCGCGGGCCGCGCGCCCAGTCGTCGTAGGCGAGCGGCAGGAAGTGGGCGATGTTGATGATGTCGGTGGCCCGGCCCCGGAGCACCGCCGACCCGATGAGGTCGGAGCGCTCAGCCGCGATCTCGATGTCGAGGCGCTCCTCGACGATGTCGACGATCTGATCGACCACGAGGCCCATCGCCCGCTCGCCGTCCGAGAACACCACGAGCGCCTGGGTGCCCTCGGTACGGATCTGGATCGCCTCGTCGGCGACGACCAGCGGCATCAGGCGGCCGCGATACTGGATCAGCGGACGCCCGCCGAGCCACTCGACCTTCTGGGCGTCGATCTCCTCAAGCCGGGTGACGAGCGAGAGCGGAACCGCCTTGAAGGCACTGTTGCCGCCCTTGAAGACGAGCAGCGTCGTCTTGGCCTCGCCGGCCTCGACCTCCTCGGCCTCCATCTCGGCCGGGATCGAGCCGGCCTGGGCGCTCTGGCTGACCTGCCGGGCGACACCGTTCGGGTCGACGATGAGCACGACGGCGCCGTCGCCCAGGATGGTGTTGCCGGCAAACAGCGACAGGTGCCGCAGCTTGGAGGACATCGGCTTCACGACGATCTCCTCCGTGTGGAAGACCTCGTCCACGAGGATGCCGAAGCGCTGGCGCCCGACCTGGGCCACCACCACGAAGCCCGACTGCACCTCGGCCTCGCCGGCTTCCTGCCCGAGCAGGCCCGCGAGCGTCACGATCGGCAGAAGGCGCTCGCGCAGGCGCAGGACCGGCGCGCCGTTGATGCGCTCGATCTTCTGGGCGGCGGTCGGGTCCACCCGCACCAGCTCCAGCACCGCGACCTGCGGCACCGCGAAGCGGCTCTCGCCGGCCCGCACGATCAGCGCCGCCACGATCGCCAGCGTCAGCGGGATCTTGATGGTGAAGGTGGTGCCGCGGCCCGCCTGCGTGTTGATGTCGATGACGCCGCCGATGGTCTCGATGTTGGTCTTGACCACGTCCATGCCGACGCCGCGGCCCGAGACCGAGGTGACGGCCGCCGCCGTCGAGAAGCCGGCGTGGAAGATGAACTTGGCGACCTGGGCGTCGGTCATCTTCTCGACGTCGGCCTGGGAGGCGAGCCCCCGCTCCACCGCCTTGCGGCGGATGGCGGCCAGATCCAGGCCCTTGCCGTCGTCGGCGATCTCGATCGTGATCGTGCCGCCCTCGTGGTAGGCGGCCAGCCGGATGGTGCCGCGGGCGGGCTTGCCGGCGGCGACGCGCGCGGCGGTCGATTCCAGGCCGTGGTCGGCGGAGTTGCGCACCATGTGGGTGAGCGGATCCTTGATCACGTCGAGGACCTGCCGGTCGAGCTCGGTCTCGGCGCCGAGCATCACGAGCTCGATCTGCTTGCCGAGTTCGGCCGAGAGGTCGCGCACCACGCGCGGCAGCTTCTGCCAAGCGTTGCCGATCGGCTGCATGCGCGTCTTCATCACGCCTTCCTGCAGCTCGGCGGTGACGTGGCTGAGCCGCTGCAGCGGCACCTTGTAGCTCGAGTCCTCGTGGCGCCGGGCGATCTCGAGGAGCTGGTTGCGGGTCAGCACCAGCTCCGAGACCATGGTCATCAGGTGCTCGAGCGTGTCGACGTTCACCCGGATGGTCTGGACCTTGCCCGGGACCTCGCCCTCGGCGGCGGCCGGCGCGGCGGTCTCGGCCTTCTGAGGCGCGGGCTGGGGAGCGGGCTTGGGCTCGGGAGCGGGCCTGGGCTCGGGAGCGGCGGCCGCGACCGGCGCGGCGGTGACCGGGAGGGGCGCCGCGGGCACTTCGTCGGGACCGGGTGCGGCCAGGAAGGCGGCCTCCAGCTCGTCCAGGCTGACTTCGCCGGGCTTCAGCTCGCGCTCGACCGGCGGCGGCAGGACGGGCTCGGGCGGAGGCGCGGCGACCGGCGCGGCCTGGGCAGCCGGGATCTCGCCCGCGGACATGCGGTCGAGCGCCTCGATCAGGTCGTCGTCGGAGCCGGCGGGCTCGGTGCCGGCGATCTCGAGGTCGGCCAGGATCGCCTTCAGCCGGTCGAGGGTCGCGAGGATCAGGGTGACGGAGGCGCCGGTGGCCGGCATGCCGTCGCGGAACCGACCCATCAGGGTCTCGGCAGCGTGCGCCAGCGCCTCGAGCCGGGGCAGGCCCAGGAACCCGCAGGTGCCCTTGATGGTGTGCACCAGCCGGAAGATGTTGCGCAGGATGGTCTCGTTGTTCGGATCCTGCTCGAACCGGACCAATTCGGTATCGACCGTATCGAGATGCTCACTGCTCTCGGTCAGGAATTCACGCAGCAGATCGTCCATCGGCGATACTCGACTTGTGCCCGGACATGGGCCGGTGCTGAACCAACTCTGAGCGCGCCCGGTTAGAAAATGGTTTCCTTGAGCAGCCTTCGAGAGTGATCGAGAAAGATTGATCCGGCTCAAGCCGAGATCCGGAACGGGCCCAGACTGCTTTCGCGGCCAGGAATCTGCAAACCTTGGTTAATGATCCGGAAAATCGGCGCCGAACCCGACCGCCCAACAGGGTCTCGTCTGGGATCTTCGGAATGCAGAAGCCGGAATACAGGTATGCCCGCGCGAGCCGACGCATTCACACATCGTCCGGACGAGGCGGAGCACCGCACTCCCGCGCCGGTGAGCGCGGGGTGACGGGCTCGGAGCCCGTTGGATAAGCCGCAGCGATTTCGCGGCAGGCGCGCGCCTTGTCCGGAACATTCTCATCCCTCGCCCCGACCCTCTCGCGCCCGGGAGAGGCGGCGCGGTCCGGGTACGACGCGAGGCCGGCCCCGCGACGAGCGCGCGGCCGGATGCGGGAACCCGTATGTAGGCGGAGAGAGGGGTCAGCCCCTCAAGCGAGAGCCGTGTCGGACGGGCTGTCGGAGGGGCGGTCCTCCTCGGGTGTCGCCTCGGTCGCGGGCGGCGCCGCGGCGGCGGCGGGCTCGGCGCGGATCGTCACCGTGTCGCCGTCGATCGAGAAGGCGACGCCCATGCCGGCGGCGCGCGCCACGAGGCCCGCGTAGAAGGCGAGGATCCCGTGCGCGTCGACGGTGCCGGTCTCCGAGGTGCCGGCCATCAGCCCTTCGACATGGGGCGGGATGCGGGCGTGCGAGCCCTTGGCCTTGAGCACGATCGAGGGCGCCTCGCCGTCGCCCGTCACCGCGACGTCGATGTGGCCGCCGCGCGGGATCGCGCCGGTCGCGATCATCACGAGGTTGAGCAGGAGCTTGACCTTGTTCTTCGGGAACAGGGCCTGCGGCGCGCTCCAGGTCAGCTGGGTCTTGTCGTCGCCGAACATGCCACGCGAGACCTTCTCGGCATCGGCGAGATCGATCGAGGCGCCGGCCGAGCCCGCCGCACCGAAGGCGATGCGGGCGAACTGGAGCCGGGCCGAGGCCTGCCGGGCGCTCTTGCGGATCAGGTCGAGGGCGAACTCGCGCATCGACTCGTCCTGGTCGTCCTCCAGAACCTCGAGGCCGTTCACGATCGCGCCGACCGGGCTGATCACGTCGTGGCAGACGCGGGAGCAGAGCAGAGCGGAGAGGTCGAGCGCTTCGAGGTTCACGGTGGTCATGGCACGCTCCGGGCGTTCTCGGGAGTTCCGGCGGGTTCGGCTCGCGGGCCGTGAACCGCCCGGGATAGATGCCGACGAGGGCTTTGGAAAGCGTTACGGCCCCGGGCCACGGGGTCGCCTGCGCCGTCCGGTCGACAGGTGCGCGGGGCTCGGGCATGACGGTCCGACGACAACGGAGTGGCGCGGACGGGCTGGAACGGGATGGACGGGACGGAGCGCGACGGAATCGCCCGGCGGCTTGCCGAGGTCGCCTGCGCGGCGGGCGAGATCCTGCGTTACCACCAGGCCCGCGGCTGCAGCCACAGCCTGAAGGCGGACGGTTCGCCCGCGAGCGTCGCCGACGTCGAGGCCGAGGCACAGATCCTGGCATCGCTGGCCGAGAGCTTCCCGGACATCCCGGCCATCGCCGAGGAGACCTGCCATGACAGGCCGCCCGCCGCACGCTTCTTCCTGGTCGATCCCCTCGACGGCACGCGGGAGTTCCTGGCGGGCACGCCCGAGTACGCCGTCTGTATCGGGCTGGTCGCCGGGACGCGGCCGATCGCGGCGGCGCTCGCCGCACCGGGCCTCGGCCGGATCTGGTACGCGGGCGCCGTGGCCTTCGAGGCGGAGATCGCGAGCGGGCGCCCGGGCGCGCCCCGCCCGGTTCGGGCGCGCGCCGCCCCGGAGAGCGGGCTCGTCGCCCTCGGCAGCCGGCGCCACGGCGACCCGGAGACCGAGGCCTGCCTCGCCGCCCTGCCGGTGGCCTCGCAACGCGGCGTCGGATCGGCGGTGAAGTTCGGGCTCGTCGCCTCCGGCGAGGCCGACCTCTACGTGCGCTGCGGCCCGACCATGGAGTGGGACACGGCCGCGGGCGACCACCTCGTCACGGTGGCGGGCGGCTGCGTGGTGACGCCGGGAGGCGGCCCCCTCGCCTATGGGCGCCATGCGGCGGGCTACCGCAACGGCGCCTTCGCGGCGCTCGGCGATCCGCGACTCGCCGGGTCGGTCGTCCAGCGCATCGCCCCCGGCCTCAGGGAAGCGGCTCGATGAGCGGGGCGAGGCCGGGCCAGCGCGCCTCGGCCCGCTCGGCGAGGCCAGGGTCGGCGACGAGACGTGCGCGCCGCCCCTCGTCGCGGAACAGGTAGAGCCGGCCCGCGATCAGCGCGAAGACGAGCGGGTCGGCATCGACCAGGCGCCCGTCGAGCACGCCCACCGGATCGTGACCGTCGAGCCGCGGCGCGTAGGTCTCGGGGGCCGCCGCGAAGGCGGCGCGGTTGCCGGCGCTCGCGAATCGCCACGCCCGTCCGGCCCAGGACAGCTCGAAGCGCGCGGAGCCGGGCCGCGGGCCGCCGGGCAGGAAGTAGCTCACCGCGTCGTAGCCCCGCAGCGCCAGGATTGCGGCGAGGTCCTGCGAAGCCTCCCGGGGAGGGTCCCCGGGAGAGGCGCGGGCAGGATCGCGGGAAACGTCCTCGGCGCGAGCTCCCCCACAGGTGAGGGCGGCGAGGAGCCAGAGATCACGGCGCGTTAACCACATCATCGCTCTTATGCCGCACGGTGCCGGGCGCTGGCAGGCGCCCGCGTATCCCCGGTTTGCCGCATTCGCGGTGCCGAATCACGCCACGAGGAGCCGCAACGATCGGCGGAGGAGGAACCATGACGGCACGCGACCCCAACAGCCTCCCCCACAGCCCGGCCCGGCGCCGGACCCTCGCCCGGATGGCGGCGCTCGCCGCGGGCCTCGTGCTCGCCGGCACGGGCGCGGCCGCAGCGCAGGGCCGCGGGGGCGAGGACGGCATGCCCGAATCCTTCCGCCCCGGCGAGATCATCGACAACGGCCATCGCTTCTTCGGCTCGGTCTCGCGCGGCCTCGCGCTCACCGTCGAGGAGGCGACCCGGCGCTGGGGCCAGCCGAACGGCTACATCCTGGGCCAGGAAGCCTCCGGCGCCATCGTGGGCGGCGTGCGCTACGGCGAGGGCACGCTCTACACCCGCAACGCCGGCCAGCGGCGCGTGTACTGGCAGGGTCCGTCGCTCGGCTTCGACGTGGGCGGCGACGGCGCGCGCACCATGATGCTCGTCTACAACCTGCCTTCCGTGCGCAGCCTCTACCGGCGCTACGGGGGCGTGGACGGCTCGGCCTACTTCATCGGCGGCTTCGGCATGACGGCCGTCGTCAACGACAACGTCGTGGTGGTGCCGATCCGCAGCGGCGTCGGCGCTCGGCTCGGCATCAACATCGGCTACCTCAAGTTCACCGAGCAGCCGACCTGGAACCCGTTCTGATCACAGTCCGGTTCGCTGAGCATGCCGGTTCCGGTGGGCTGGCCCGGGGCCGCACCCTTGACTAAGATGGGGGGACGTATGTGGCGGGTCCGGCGGGGCCCGGTCGGCGAGCGGTTCCGCGCGTGATCGAAACCCTGATGATCTTCGCTCTCGGCTTCCTGGCCGCGAGCCTCGGCGGCCTCCTGCTCCTGCCGGTGCTGAACGCCCGCGCAGCCCGCCTCGCCCGGCGCCGGGCAGAGGCGCTGGTGCCGCTCGCGCCCGCCGAGATCGCGGCCGAGCGCGACTTCCTGCGCGCGCGTTTCGCGGTCCAGCAGCGGCGGATGGAACGCACGGTCGAGACGGTGCGGGCCCGGCGCCAGGCCGACATGGCGGCCATCGGCGCGCGCACCGTGGAGGCGGCGCGCCTCGCCCGCGACCTCGCCCGGCGCGAGGGGGAGGTCGCCGAGGGGCTGGCGCACAAGGCCCGGCTGGAGGGCGAGTTGGAGACCGCGCGCGACGCGGGCGCGGCCAGCCTCGCCACCCTGCAGGCCCTGGAGGAGGCGCATGCCGACCTTCTCGACAGCCTGCTCGCCGCCCGCCGCGCCCGGCCCTCCGCAGGCACGGACTCCGCGGAGGCGGACGAGGAGCGAGAGGTCCTCCAGGCACGGCTCTCCGCCGCGGAGGACGCCCTGGCGCAGGCGCTGTCGGCACGCGAGAGCGCGGTCGAGCGCGAGAACGCGGACCTGCGCGCGCGCATCGCGGACCTCGCCGACAGCCTCGCCCCGTCGCGCGAGCGCCTGCCCGTGGCCGGAGCCTTTCCGGCCGCCGCCCGCGGTTGACGGACGCCGGCTCCGGGGAGATCCGGAACGCTAGGACCGTCCGCGCGCGTTTCGCGTGCGCAAACACGTACGGGATGCCTTGTTTCGACCACGCAAAGGCATCATCGCAGCGACATTCCCCGGAATCGAGATGGAACGAGCCAACATGGCCCTGAAGCTGACGACCTTCGTCCTCGCGCTCGGCGTCGCCGCCATGAGCCTGCCCGCCGCGGCGGAGCAGGCTCAGCAGACGCGGCGCGGCAACGAGACGCTGAAGAAGTACTGCACCGGGGACTACCTGAACTATTGCGGCAACCTCGCACCCGAGGACCCGGCTCTGGACGTCTGCTTCGAGAAGAACTGGAAGTCGCTGTCGGAGAATTGCCGCCGGGCGATCGACGCCTATCAGGCGACCCAGAACCCGAAGGGCGGAAAGCGCGGCTGAGGACGCGCCGGAGCGCCGGGCATCCGGCCCGGCGCCGCGTCCGGCCTCAATCCTTCACCACGAGCGGTGAGGCGGCGGCGACCGCCTCGCCCGGCGCGAGCCCGCAGCGGGCCGCCGCGTCCGGCGGCAGGAGCGGTTCGAGCAGCGCGCGCCGCTCCGCGAGCAGCGCGATCATCCGCTCAGCGTGGACGCCCTCGGCGCTCGGCAGGGCGGCGAAGAGGTGCTCCAGGGCGTAGCGGTAGCGCCCGACGCGGGCCCCCGTCTCAAGGCGCAGCCAGGCGATCAGGCAGCGGTTCTCGGCGACCCGCATGGCGGCCTGCCGCACGGTCCAGTCGTCGAGGGTGCGGGCGAAGGGCAGGCCGGCGAGACGGCGTCCGTCCGCCGCGATCACGAGCGCGGCGGTGGCGGCGAGCATCGGGATCAGCCGCGCGTCGGCGCCCGCATCCTCCGCGAGCCGCCGGTAGAGCGGTACGGGCGAGCGCGCGGGCACGTCCGCGAGCCCGTCATGGTAGGCCGACACGTCCCGGACGAAGAGGCCGGGCGGCAGCACCCGTGTTCGGCTCAGGTTTCCCAGGACATCGCGAAAGGCCTGCTCGGGCGCGGCCGGCATCAGGAAGCGCCAGGCCCGATCGCGCAGCAGGCGCTCGTCGTCGGTCAGAGGCAGCAGCGCGGCGCTCTCGCCTCGCTCCCGGGCGGCCAGGGTCCCGGTGGTCTCGACGAGACTGTTCCAGGCGCCGGCCTTCGGACGGCCGAAATCGCCCTCCTGCGCGCAGGCCGCCACGAACAGCGCGGGCAGCAGCGCGAGCATCCCTGCGGCGCAGCGGCGCAGGCGGTCACGGATCCGGTGCACCCCGGGCATGGTGCGGCCCCGCTCGCGCGTCTCAGGAGGCGCGGCTGTAGCGCACGCCGAGGAAGAGCAGGATCTCGCCGCGGCGCTCGTGCGCCTCGGCGGACCGGCGGCGGCGCGCGGCAGGCCGGAACGGCACGATGGCGGCGGCCCGGCGATGGCGCATCGGCTCCGGCAGGGGCACGGCGTCGTTGGCGGCGCGGAGCGGCGTCGGGGGCGGGGCGAGATAGGTCGAGAGCTGCATAGGGGCACCTGTCGGCTTCGAGGCTGTCCGCCCGGGTCCTCCGGAAAGGGCATCGGCAAGGGGTCGAGCCTGAACGTTCGTCGAGGGGCAGATCAGCACGCGATGGTTAACGGAGCCTTGCCGTCTCCGGGCCGTTCCGCGGCCCGGCACCTGCGCCGACCTGACGCGCCCTCGAGGCTGCCGCCGGCTGCCCCTGGCACGCGGCTTGCTGCGAGAAGTGCGCCCATGGCGGGCGTTTCCTCCCTGACTCGGCCCTGCCCAGCGACGGGCAGGGCCGCTTTTCGGCCGCCCGCCCCGGCCGCCCGGCCGGTCATTTTCTTGCCGGAATTCTTGACGGAAGTCCGAGCCGGCCCGAGCGGACGGCACCCCCGCCGCAGGGCGGCCCGGCCCGCACAGTCGGGACGGAACCCTCACAGGTCCCGACGCTTGCCTACCGGCGGCGCGGCCCGATATGGCGGGCCACGCGCGACCGACGCTTCGGGATGGACAGACAAGGACACGGCTGGATGCGACTGGACACGGCACCCCTCACACGCACGGCACGGCGCCGGCCCGCTTCCCTCGCGATCCTGTCCCTCGGTCTCGCCCTCACCGCCCTGACGGTGGGTCCGGCGGCGGCCCAGCGCGAGGATCAGGGGCTCCAGCTCGGCTGCGCCAACGACTATTTCCGCCTCTGCGTCGGCGTCGATCCGAACAGCCCGGATGCCGAGCGCTGCATGACGCGCAACCGCAAGCGCCTCTCCGCGGAGTGCCGCGCGGCGATCGGCGACTACGATCGCCGCAGCGGCGGCAAGTCGATGCCCGAGGATTGAGCGTCCTCCCTTCTCCTTCTCCCCTCCCCCGATGACGGGGGAGGGCGTATGCAGGCGGCCTCCGCACAGCCCCGCCGACCCGGCGGACGAACCCGACAAGGCCCCCGATATGGCGCTCACAGTGGCGGTCCAGATGGACCCGATCCAGGCGATCCGGATCGCCGGGGACACCACCTTCGCCCTGCTGCTAGAGGCGCAGGCCCGCGGCCACCGCCTGCTCTACTACACGCCCGACCGGCTCTCGCTGCAGGGCCGGCGCGTCACCGCCCGGGTCGAGCCGCTCACCGTGCGGGACGTGGAGGGCGCGCACGCGACGCTGGGCGAGATCCAGCGCATCGACCTCGCCGAGGCCGACGTGGTGCTGATGCGCCAGGACCCGCCCTTCGACATGGCCTACGTCACGGCCACCCACATGCTGGAGCGGATCCACCCCGAGACGCTGGTGGTCAACAACCCGTTCGAGGTGCGAAACGCCCCGGAGAAGCTCTTCGTCCTCGACTTCCCCGAGCTGATGCCGCCGACCCTGATCACCCGCGACAAGGCGGAGATCGAGGCGTTCCGGCGCGAGCACGGCACGATTGCCATGAAGCCGCTGCACGGGCACGGGGGCGCGGCCGTGTTCCGCGTCTCGGAGACGGACCCGAATTTCGGCTCGATGTACGACCTGTTCGCCGCGACCTTCCGGGAGGCCTGGGTGGTGCAGCGCTTCTTGGAGCGGATCACCGAGGGCGACAAGCGCATCATCCTGGTCGACGGCGAGCCGATGGGCGCGATCAACCGGGTGCCGGCCGCCAACGACATCCGCTCCAACATGGTGCGGGGCGGGGCGGCCGCGGCCTCGGAGCTGACCGAGCGGGAGCGCGAGATCTGCGCGACGATCGGTCCGGAGCTGCGGCGGCGCGGCCTGATCCTCGTCGGCATCGACGTGATCGACGGGCATCTCACCGAGATCAACGTGACCTCGCCGACCGGCATCCGGGCGATCAAGCGCCTGGGCGGCCCGGATCTGGCGGTCGCGGTCTGGGACGCGATCGAGGCGCGGCGCGCCGGACGGGGCTGAGGCGCCGGCCTCAGCCCTCTTCGGCTTCCGGTTCGAGCCAGCGCCCGTCCAGGGTCAGGCTCGCCTCGTAGACCGGCTTGCCGTCCGCGTCGCGCACCCGCACCCTGAAAGTGCGCCGGTCACCGTCCGGGATCTGCGAGCGCGCGAGATCCGGCAGGGCGCCGATCGCCTCGACCCGCGCGGCGTCGCGATCGGGAAGTTCGTAGCCGTCCTCGTCGCGATCGAACTGGTCCCCGTCGTCGGTGTCGATGAAGAAGCGCGGCATCAGCCCCCCTCGTCCCAGCGGACGGTGGGTTCCGGCGCCCGCAGATAGGCGGCGTCGAACTCGGCGATCCCCTTCAGCCGCTCGGCGTCGAGGATTTCGAGACGCCGACCCCTCAGCTCGATCAGCCCCTCGCGCCGCATCTCCCGCAGGGTGCGGTTCACGTGCACGCTGGTGAGCGCCAGGGTGTCGGAGAGCGCCACCTGGGTCAGCGGCAGCTCGTAGCCATCGCCGTCCGAGAGGCCGACCGCGCCGAGCCGCTCCGCCAGCTCACAGAACAGGTGGGCGAGTCGCTCGCGGGCGGAGCGGCGCCCGATGCTGACAAGCCATTCCCGCGCGACCGCCTCGTCGACGACGCGCGCGATGCGCAGCGCCCGCGCGACGTTGGGATGCCGATCGATCAGGCTTAGGAAAGCCTCGCGCGGGACGCGGGCGACGAGACTGGCCGTGAGTGTGGCGAGCACGTGATCCATCGGCCGCGGGACCGCGAAGTCGGGATCGCAGATGTCGCCCGGCAGCAGATAGGCGAGGATCTGGCAGGACCCGTTCGGCCGGTGGCGGGCACGGCAGACGAAGCCCCGCAGCACCACGATCGCCGCGTCGGGCACCTCGCCTTGGCGCAGGAGGTCGGTCTGTCCAGCGAAGCGGCGGGCTCGGGTGCAGATCCGCTCCAGCGCCGCCCGGTCGGCCGCATCGAGGCCGACGAATCCGCCGAGCTTGCGCGCGAGCATCTCGGTGCCGTCGGCGTCGAGGGCGAAGCGGTGGGACGGCGGGTCGCCGGGTGAGGCGTCGCTCACAGGGCGGCTCCCGCCGCGCCGCGCGGGGACGGGCCCGAGACGAGAGGTGGCCGGCAGGCGCGTCCTGCGTCGCAATGATGGCTCATGCGTCCGGGGTCTCAGCGCGCGCGGCACGGCGCGGCGATGCCCGGTCCGCGCCCGCGGTCCGTCCGGCTCCGCGGCCCTGGATATCCGTCTCTGCACCCGCTCACTTTCATCTAGCGGTTGTAGGAAGAGCGATCGGCCCGGGCCAGGGCCCCGGGGCGCTCGGTTCGATATCGCACAATAATGGGTGTCGAAACCGCGCAGGCTGTCTCGCAAGTCTTAACCTGGATCAATTCATGCCGATGCTGCTCTGCTAGTCACTTCGAGGCTTGGTCAGGCCCACAGCGGCAGGATCGATCACACCAGGGCAAGCTTATCGAAACGCGATGCCAGTAATCCGGTCCGCACGAGGTGCGTCTGAGATCGCAGAGCCACGTCAATCCGAGGTCGGCAACCGTCTGCTGCGGGCGCTCGATGCGTCCGATTTCGCGCGGCTCGCACCACACCTGCTCCCCGTGGACCTGCCGCTCGGGCTTGAGCTGATCGCGCCCAACGCCCCGATCGAGACCTGCGTCTTCCCCGAGTGCGGCTTCGTTTCGGTGGCCACCGGGCATGGTCAGCAACACGTCGAGATCGGTCTGGTCGGCCGGGAAGGGCTCGTCGGCGCCGCGCCCGTTCTCCTGGCCGACGCGGTGACCCCACAGTCCCACATGGTGCAGATGGCAGGGTCCGGCTTCGCGATTGCTGCCCAGGCGCTCGCCGCGGCGGCGGCCGAGCGCGCGAGCCTGCGCGCGACACTCCTTGCCTATGTCCACACACAGGTGCTCCAGCTCGGCGAGACCGTCTACGCACACGCGGCGCTGAACCTCGAGAGCCGGCTCGCGCGCTGGCTGCTGATGTGTCTCGACCGGATCGAGGGCGACGAGCTCGCCCTCACGCACGAGTTCCTGTCGATGATGCTCGGCGTGCAACGGGCGGGCGTCACCCTGGCGCTGCAGAGCCTGGAGGGCTCTGGCCTCATCCGCAACCGGCGCAAGCGCGTGCTGATCCGTGACCGCCGGGGCCTCGAGGCGCTGACGCACGGCAGCTACGGCGCGCCGGAGGCAGCCTATGCCCGCCTGATCGCGCAGCCCCTCACGCCTCGGCCCGCGGCGTCGCGTTGAGTTCGGCCCAATCGAACTCCTCCTCCAGCCGGTAGTAGGCGTCGTCCCCGATCCGGCCCTCCCGGCGCAGGCGCAACACCGTGTCGCGGGCCGCCGCGATGGCGCGCCGTCGCGCGGCGTCCGCCGGCAGCGATTCCGGGGCGACCCCCTCCTCGTGGCTCTCGGCCTCCTGGAGGGCCGCCGCGAACTCGGCCCGGAGGGCATCGGCCGCGCCGTCCTCGCCCGCCTGCCCGAGGCTGTCGAGGGCCGCCGCGTAGGCCTCGGCCCGCGCCCGGCCGGTCTCCAGGCCGACGGGATCGTCGTCCTCGAGGCCGAGCCGCCGGAGCAGCGGGTTGAGGGTCAGCCCCTGCACGGTGAGCGTGCCGAGCACGGTGCAGAAGGCCGTGAACACGATGAGGTCACGCTCGGGAAAGTCCTGCGGCAGGGCGAGCGCGGTCGCGACCGTGACGATGCCGCGCATCCCCGCCCAGGAGATCGCGAGCGCCGGCCTGAAGCCTGTCGAGCTGTCCCGCCCCCGGATCCGTCCCCGCAGCCCGTTGGCCAGCAGGACCCAGAGGAGGCGCACCACGACCACGGTGGCGAAGACCGCCGCCGCGAGAGCCACCGCGCGGGACTGCTCGCCCCCGTCCAGCCGGTCGAGGATCGGACCGATCTGCAGGCCGACCAGCACGAACGCCAGCACGTTGAGCACGAACACCGCGGTCTCCCAGACCGCGTAGGAGACGATCCGGGTGCGCGGGGCGGTGATGCCGGGGCTGTAGCGCGCCACCGTGATGGCGAAGCTGACCACGGTGAGCACGCCCGACAATTCGAGCCGCTCGGCGACGAGCCAGATGCCGAAGGCGGCCACGAACTGCATCACGATGGCGCTCGCCGCATCGGGAAAGCGGGGAGCCACCATCACGAAGAGGCGGGCGAGGACCGGGCCGGCAATCAGGCTGCCCACAACGCCGAGCAGGAAGGTCGGCGCGACCTTGGCGGGGTCGAAGCTGCCCGCGACCGCCGCGGCGACGCCGAGCCGGTAGATCAGGAGCGAGCCGGCGTCGTTCAGCAGGCTCTCGCCGCGCAGGATGGTGGTGAGCCGGTGCGGCAGGGAGACGTGGCGCAGCACCGAGAGTGCCGCGACCGCGTCGGGCGGCGCCACGACCGCGCCGAGCACGATGCAGGCGGCGAGCGGCATCCCCGGGATCATCAGGTGGGTCACCAGGGCGACCGCCGCGGTGGTGGCCGCCACGGCGCCGAGCGCGAGGCCGCCGATCGGCCGCCAGTTCGCCTTCAGGTCGCGCAGCGAGGTGTCGTAGCCGGCATCCAGCAGCACGGGCGCCAGGAACAGCGCGAGCGCGAGTTCCGGATCGAGGGCGAGGTCGGGCACGCCGGGCATGAAGGCGAGCGCCGCGCCGCCGAGCGCCAGGAAGGCCGGATAGGGCGCGCCGAGGCGCCGGGCCAGCGCGGCGAGCAGGACCGCGCCGAACAGCACGGCGACGACCCATTCGAAGATCAACATGCGCGGGAAAGAGGCAGGGGGCGCCAAGCGTTCCGCCTGCGGCGCCGCGTATCACAATCGCAGGTTGCTAAAGCGCCCCGAATCCGGCGCAGGCTTTGCAGGGAGCGGCGCCGCGGCTAAGCGGTGCGACGCGAACAGCAGGAGCCACGATGCCCGAGACGCCCGTCTTCGCCCACGGCGCCGTCGCCGCCCCCCACGACCTCGCCGCCCGGGCCGGGCAGAGCGTGCTGGCGCAGGGCGGCAACGCGATCGAGGCGATGGTGGCGATGGCGGCCTCGATCGCCGTCGTCTACCCGCACATGAACGGGATCGGCGGCGACGGCTTCTGGCTGGTGCGCGAGCCCGGCGGGCGGGTGCGCGGCTTCGAGGCCTGCGGCCCGGCGGGCAGCCTCGCGACGATCGGGCGCTACCGGGAGCAGGGCCACGACGCGATCCCGGCCCGCGGCCCGGACGCGATGGTGACGGTGGCGGGCGCGGTCGGGGGCTGGCGCATCGCGCTCGACCTCGCCCGGGCGCTCGGCGGGCGCCTGCCCCTCGCGACGCTCCTCGCCGACGCGATCGCGCAGGCGCGGAACGGCGTGCCGGTCTCCCCCTCGGAGGCGCGCTACGTGCCCCAGGAGCTCGACACGCTCCACGACGCGCCGAACTTCGCCGCGGCCTTCCTGAAGGCTGGCAAGCCCTACCCGGCCGGCGAGACCCGCGCGCTCTCGAAGCTCGCCGCGACCCTGGAGCAGCTCGCCCATGCGGGCCTCCAGGACTTCTACCGGGGCGATATCGGCCGCGAGATCGCCGCCGACCTCGAGAGGCTCGGCGCGCCGGTCACGCGGGGCGACCTCGAGCGGTTCGCTCCGGTCGAGCGGGCGCCCCTGTCGATCCGGCGGCGCGACGCGACGCTCTACAACTTCCCGCCCCCGACCCAGGGGCTCGCCGCGCTGATGATCCTCGGCATCTTCGACCGGCTCGCCATCCGGGAGCCCGAGACGCCCGCCCACTATCACGGGCTGATCGAGGCGACGAAGCGGGCCTTCGCGGTCCGCGACCGGGTGGTGACCGATTTCGACCGGCTCCGCCACGACCCGTCGCTCTTCCTCGCGCCCGAGCGCCTCGCCCGGGAAGCCGCGCAGATCGACATGCGCCGCGCGGCCTCCGTGCCCTTGCCCCAGCCCGGCCACGGCGACACGGTCTGGATGGGGGCGATCGACGGCGAGGGCTTGGCCGTCTCCTACATCCAGTCGGTCTACTGGGAGTACGGCTCCGGCACGGTGCTGCCCGCCACCGGCATCTGCTGGCAGAACCGCGGCATGTCCTTCTCCCTCGACCCGTCCGCCGTGAACCCGCTGGAGCCGGGCCGGCGCCCGTTCCACACCCTGATCCCGGCGCTGGCCGCCTTCGACGACGGCCGGGTGATGAGCTACGGCAGCATGGGCGGCGACGGGCAGCCGCAATTCCAGGCCCAGATCTTCTCGCGCTACGCCGATTACGGGATGCCGGTGGCCGACGCCGTCGATGCTCCGCGCCTCCTCTACGGGCGCACCTGGGGCGCGCCCTCCCTCAGCGTGAAGGTGGAGAACCGCATCGATCCCGGCTGCATCGCGGCGCTCCGCCGGCTCGGCCACGAGATCGAGGAACTGGGCTTCCCCTATACCGACTCGCTGGGCCATGCCGGCATGCTGGTGCGCGCACCCCGCGACGGCCGCATCGAGGCCGCGCACGATCCCCGCTCGGACGGGGGTGCGCTGGGGCTGTAGCGGGCCGCGCCGCGTTCCGCTCACGCGGCACGGTCCTCTGGGCTCTCGCTTGTCCTCTCGGCGGGAGGAAGAACGTCGCGGCAGGATCCGGGAGTCGCGAAGCCCAATGTTATCCCTTGCGGCCCTTGCGGCCCTTGCGGCCCCGCGCGATCGGGCCGAGGATCATCCTCCGAGCCCTGGCGGGAACCCACGATGGCCGACGGCATCACCCAGGCCGCGTACTGGAACGGCGAGGTCGGCCAGCGCTGGGCCCGCAACCAGGCCGTGCTGGATGCGGTCTTCTCGCCGCTGACCGACGCCCTGTTCGAGGCCGCCGGCCTGAGGGCTGGCACGAGCGTCCTCGACATCGGCTGCGGGGCCGGCGAGACCACCCTGCGCGCGGCCGCCGCGGTCGGGCCGGAGGGCGCGGTCGCGGGCGCCGACGTCTCGGCGCCGCTGCTCGCAGCGGCCCGGGAGCGGCCGATGCCGGCAGGTGCAGCCCCGGTCGCCTGGGTCGAGGCGGACGTCGAGACCTACCCTTTCCCGCCGGCCTCCCTCGATGCGGCCCTGTCGCGCTTCGGCACGATGTTCTTCGCCGACACGCAAGCGGCCTTCGCCAACATCCGCGCCGCCCTGAAGCCCGGCGGGCAGCTCACCCTGCTGTGCTGGCAGGCGATGGCGGCGAACCCCTGGGTGAGCGTGCCGCGGGCGGCGATCCTGCCCCTCGTGCCCGCTCCCGGGCCGCCGCCCCCGCCCGACCAGCCGGGCCCTTTCCGTTTCGCCGACGGGGCGGCGCTTGAGGCACGGCTGCGCGCGGCCGGGTTCCGGGACATCGTCCGTACCGGTCTCAGAGTGCCGGTGACGCTCGGTCGCGACCCGGAGACCGCCGCCCGGGTCGCCTGCGAGCTTGGACCGCCGTCGCACCTGCTGCGCGAGGCGGAGCCCGAGCTGCGGGCGCGGGCACTGGCGTCGGTCGCCGAGGCGCTGCGCCCCCACGCGACCGACGGCGGCGTGCAGCTCGAGGCCGCCTGCTGGCTGGTTGCCGCAGGTTAGCCTCGCCGCCGCAGGTTCGCGCGCGGGGTGGCGTCGTGCTGTCTCGCACCCGCCTCGCCAGGCCGTCCGATCCGCGCTAGCTTCTGCCGATGCGGTCGGCCCGCGACGCCTCTGACCAAAAGTCCAACTTGATTTGGATGCCCCACTGCCGTTGGTTGTAGGTGGGAACCGAATAGAAGCCGACGCGCCACAGGCCGCTAGAACGGCCGGGCCGCCGCACGGAGGAGACCTCAGATGAACAAGCCGGAATTCCTGGCCGACGCCAAGACGAAGGCGCCGTTCTCGGCGCGCTACGACAACTTCATCGGCGGGCAGTGGGTCGCGCCCGCCGCCGGCCGCTACTTCGAGAACACCTCGCCCATCACCGGCAAGGTCGTCTGCGAGGTCGCCCGCTCCGACGCGCAGGACATCGAGCGCGCCCTCGACGCGGCGCACGCCGCTAAGGAGGCCTGGGGCCGCACGGCGCCCGCCGAGCGCGCCCGCATCCTCCTCAAGATCGCCGACCGGATGGAGGAGAACCTCGACCTGATCGCCCTCGCCGAGACCTGGGACAACGGCAAGCCGATCCGCGAGACGACCCACGCCGACATCCCGCTCGCCATCGACCACTGGCGCTACTTCGCCGGCTGCGTGCGGGCGCAGGAGGGTTCGATCTCCGAGATCGACCACGACACGGTCGCCTACCACTTCCACGAGCCGCTCGGCGTCGTCGGCCAGATCATCCCGTGGAACTTCCCGATCCTGATGGCCGTGTGGAAGCTGGCGCCCGCGCTCGCGGCCGGCAACTGCGTGGTGATCAAGCCCGCCGAGCAGACCCCGGCCTCGCTCCTGGTGCTCATGGAGCTGATCGGCGACCTGCTGCCGCCGGGCGTGGTGAACGTGGTCAACGGCTTCGGCCTGGAGGCGGGCAAGCCGCTGGCCTCCTCGCCCCGCATCGCCAAGATCGCCTTCACGGGTGAGACGACCACCGGCCGCCTCATCATGCAGTACGCCTCGCAGAACCTGATCCCGGTGACGCTGGAACTCGGTGGCAAGTCGCCGAACATCTTCTTCGCGGACGTGGCCAACGAGGACGACGACTTCCTCGACAAGGCGCTCGAGGGCTTCACCATGTTCGCCCTCAACCAGGGCGAGGTCTGCACCTGCCCCAGCCGCGCGCTGGTGCACGAGTCGATCTACGACCGCTTCATGGAGCGCGCGGTCAAGCGCGTCGAGGCGATCACGCAGGGGAGTCCCCTCGACCCCGCCACCATGATCGGCGCCCAGGCCTCCTCGGAGCAGCTGGAGAAGATCCTCAGCTACGTCGACATCGGCAAGCAGGAAGGCGCCGAGTGCCTCACGGGCGGCGAGCGCAACGTGAAGGAGGGCGAGTTCGCGGGCGGCTACTACATGAAGCCGACCGTATTCCGCGGCCACAACAAGATGCGCATCTTCCAGGAGGAGATCTTCGGCCCGGTCCTTTCGGTCACGACCTTCAAGGACGACGCCGAGGCGCTCTCCATTGCCAACGACACCCTCTACGGCCTCGGCGCCGGCGTCTGGACCCGGGACGGGACCCGCGCCTACCGCTTCGGCCGCGCGATCCAGGCTGGCCGCGTCTGGACGAACTGCTACCACGCCTACCCGGCCCACGCGGCCTTCGGCGGCTACAAGCAGTCCGGCATCGGCCGCGAGACGCACAAGATGATGCTCGACCACTACCAGCAGACCAAGAACATGCTGGTCAGCTACTCGGCGAAGAAGCTCGGCTTCTTCTGAGAACGAGCCTTCTTCCGAGAGGAACCTTGCCCCGGCCGAGAGGCCGGGGTCTTTTTTTCATCCGGCCGGCGCGGGGAGGTGGACGCATGAGCGAGATGACGAGAGGCGGGACCGAGGCGGCCGAGCAGGCCGACGCGGCCGGCACGCCGCTGCGGGTGACGGCGACACCGGCGGCGCTCGCGCTGATCGAGGAATTGCGGGCCGACCACGGCCCGGTCATGTTCCACCAGTCGGGCGGCTGCTGCGATGGGTCGTCGCCGATGTGCTACCCGGTCGGCGACTTCATCACCGGCGACGGGGATGTGCATCTCGGGCAGGTCGGCGGCGCGGATTTCTACATCTCGCGCTCGCAATTCGCGGTCTGGAAGCACACCCACATCATCCTCGACGTGGTGCCGGGCCGCGGCGGCATGTTCTCCCTGGAGAACGGCCGCGAGAAGCGCTTCCACATCCGCTCGCGCCTGTTCACGGAGGCGGAGAACCGGGCGCTGGAGGGGGCCTGCCGTCTCTGAGGAGGCCGCAGGGCTTCCGAATTCCCAAGACCATCCGCCGCGATCCCCCCTCCCCCCTCTGCGGGGGAGGGAGAACGCGCGGGGGCCGCACGCCTCGTGTGGATGCGATAGCCGACGGAGGGGACACGACAGGTCGCCCTACCGCGCCTCGTTGCGCGCGCTCGCCTGGGCCTCGGCGCGCTTCTTCTCGTCGTTGGTGAGGCCCGCGAGCGTCTGGTCGAGCCACGCATCCGACAGGCCCTGCTGCGCTGCCATCAGGTTCCAGGTCGCGGCCTCTAGGAGGTTCTTCTGGAACCCGCGGCCGACCGCGTAGATGCGGGCGACGCGGTTCTGGGCGATCGCGTTGCCGCGCTGGGCCGCGTGCAGGAAGTAGCGGGCGGCGCGGGCCTCGTCCTTCGGCACGCCGTTGCCGTTGAACAGCAGGATCGCGAACTCGACCTCGCCGGCTAGATCCCCGTTATCGGCCGCGCGGCGGAACCACTCGGCCGCCTGGGCGGGATCCTTCTGAACGCCGCGGCCCTGCAGGTAGAGCACCCCGAGCGCGTGCTGGGCCGAGCCGACCTCGCTCTCGGCGGCCTTGCGCAGCAGGCTCGCGGCGCGGGTCTCGTCCTCGGGCTTGCCGGTGCCGATCAGGATCAGCGCGAGGTTGTAGGCCGCCGTGGGCGAGCCCTTCTCGGCCGCGCTCTCCAGCCAGCGCCGCCCGGCCTTCGGGTCCTTCGGCACGCCCCGCCCGTCGAGGGACATCAGCCCGAGCGACGACATGGCGGCGGAATCGTTCAGGGCGGCGGCCAGCCGATACCACTCGGCCGCCTTCACGGGATCCTGCCGCACGCCGAGGCCCTGGTTGTAGAGTTCGCCGAGCAGCGTCATCGCGGCCGCGTCCTTACGGTCGGCCTCGATGCGCTTCGTCGCCTCGCGGAAGGCTGTGACGTACTGGCCCTTCTGGTAGGCGCCGTAGGCGAAGTCCGGCTGTCCGCCGGAGCGTGGCAGGGCGCCGCCCGTGTAGTTCGGCGTGTAGGGGCTCGGCAGCTCGCGCATCGGCGGCTTGCCAGCCTGGTCCCCGGCCGGCAGCTCCGTCGCCTTCGGGGTCATGGCCGGGCTCGCGGCCTGTGTCTGGGCCGCCAGGGCCTGCCCGCCCCAGGCGAGCGCGGCGAGGAGGACGAGCGCGGGTAGCCGCCTCATGCCGAGCCTCCCAGCGCCTCCTGCGCGCGGGCGACCGCCGCCGGGTCGGAGAGCCAGAGCGCGCTCTCCAGGCCGACGAACTCGGCGCCCGTGGCGGCGTGGCCCGGGACCTCGTCCGCCGCGCACGCGACCGCGATGCAGGGCGTCTCGAAGATCTCGGCCCACCACGCGGCGCGCGCGCGCACGTCCTCGGGGTCGGGCGCCTGCCCGTCCGGGTAGAGCCCGCCGAACATCAGGTAATCGACGCCTGCCTCGCCCGCATCCATCGCGGCGTGGCGTGTCTCGAACCCGCCGGCGCCGAGGATGCGGCCCTCGCGCAGGCGCTCGCGCAGGTCCTTCAGGCCCGTCGGGAGAGCCGCCGCCTTGTCGACGTGGACCCCGTCCGCGCCGCCACGGGTGGCCACGCTGACGAGATCGCCCGGGAAGCCCGGGCAGGCGACGACGAGCGCCGCCTCCCGCTCCTGCACGACGGGGGCCACGCGCTTGACGAGGCCGGTCAGCGCCCGCTCGTCGGCGGGCGCCAGACGCAGGATCACCGCGGCCACGTCGCCCGCCGCGCAGGCTGCCTCGATGGCGGGCACGAGCGCGTCGAGGTCGCCGGCCGCGACGCCGTGCGGCGTGAGCAGGGCGAGACGTTGGGCGGGCGCGCTCATGCGGTTCAGGCGTTCGCCGCGATCTTCGGATCGAGCGAGCCGCTGGCGTAGCGCTTGGCCATCTCGGCGACCGAGATCGGGCGGATCTTCGAGCCCTGGCCGGCGGTGTTGAACTCCTCGAAGCGCTGGCGGCAGAGCTTCGTCATCGCCTCCATGGCGGGCTTCAGGTACTTGCGCGGGTCGAACTCGGACGGGTTCTCGGTCAGCACCTTCCGGATCTGGCCGGTCATCGCCATGCGGTTGTCGGTGTCGATGTTGATCTTGCGCACGCCGTGCTTGATGCCGCGCTGGATCTCCTCGACCGGAACGCCCCAGGTCGGCTTCATCTGGCCGCCGTACTGGTTGATGATGTCCTGCAGGTCCTGCGGCACCGAGGAGGAGCCGTGCATCACGAGGTGGGTCGTCGGCAGGCGGCGGTGGATCTCCTCGATCACGTTCATGGCGAGCACGTCGCCGTCGGGCTTGCGGGTGAACTTGTAGGCGCCGTGGCTGGTGCCCATCGCCACCGCGAGCGCATCGACCTTGGTGGCGGAGACGAACTTCACGGCCTCGTCCGGGTCGGTCAGGAGCTGGTCGTGGGAGAGCACGCCCTCGGCGCCGTGGCCGTCCTCGGCCTCGCCCTGGCCGCTCTCCAGTGAGCCCAGCACGCCGAGCTCGCCCTCGACCGAGACGCCGGCCCAGTGGGCCATCTTCGTGACGTTGCGGGTGATCTCGACGTTGTAGTTGTAGTCGGCCGGGGTCTTGCCGTCGGCCTTCAGTGAACCGTCCATCATCACCGAGGTGAAGCCGTACTGGATCGCGGTGGCGCAGGTGGCTTCGTTGTTGCCGTGGTCGAGATGCATGCACACGGGGATGTGCGGGTAGATCTCGACGAGACCGTCGATCAGCTTGGCCAGCACCACGTCGTTGGCGTAGGCGCGCGCGCCGCGGCTCGCCTGCAGGATGACCGGCGAGTCGGTCGCATCCGCCGCCGCCATGATGGCGAGCCCCTGCTCCATGTTGTTCAGGTTGAACGCGGGCACGCCGTACTCGTGCTCGGCGGCGTGGTCGAGGAGTTGCCGGAGGGTGATGCGTGCCATGGTTCGATCCTCGTCCGATGCGGCCTGAGCCGGGCCTGCCCCTTGCGGGGCTTATATAGGTGCGCCCGCGCCGCGAGCCCGCGCGGGGGCGTGAGAAACTTAGGCGTATCTGTCAGCCAGCGCAGCTCTCCCTCCCCCCTCTGCGGGGGGCGGGAAATGACGCACTCAGCCCTTCGCCCGCAGCGCCTCGACGCCCGGCAGCTCCTTGCCCTCCAGCCATTCGAGGAAGGCGCCGCCCGCCGTCGAGACGTAGGAGAAGGCCTCGCCCGCGCCCGCGTGGTTGAGGGCCGCGACCGTGTCGCCGCCGCCGGCCACCGAGACGAGCTGCCCCGCCTCCGTGCGCTCGGCCGCGTGGCGCGCCGCCGCGACGGTCGCGGCGTCGAAGGGCGCCAGCTCGAAGGCACCGAGAGGGCCGTTCCAGACGAGGGTCGCCGCCTGGTCGATCGCCGCATCGATCTCGGCGACCGAGGCCGGCCCGGCATCGAGGATCATCGCGTCCTCCGGCACCGCATCGACGGAGACCGTTTCGCTGGCGGCGTTGGCCTTGAACTCGCGCGCGATGACGGCATCGACCGGCAGGATCACCCGGCACTTCGCGGCCTCGGCCGCCCCGAGGATCCGGGTCGCGGTTTCGGCCAGGTCCTTCTCGCAGAGCGACTTGCCGACGGCCTTGCCCTGCGCGTGCAGGAAGGTGTTGGCCATGCCGCCGCCGATCACCAGCATGTCGACCTTGGCGACGAGGTTCTGCAGCAGGTCGATCTTCGAGGAGACCTTGGCGCCGCCCACGATCGCGATGACCGGGCGCTTGGGCGCCTCCAGCCCCTTGGTGAGCGCGTCGAGCTCGGCCTGCATCAGGCGGCCGGCGAAGGCCGGAAGCTTGTGCGCCAGACCTTCCGTCGAGGCGTGGGCCCGGTGAGCCGCCGAGAAGGCCTCGTTGACGTAGACGTCGCCGTTCTCGGCGAGCGCCGCCACGAAGGCCGGGTCGTTCTTCTCCTCGCCCGCGTGGTAGCGGGTGTTCTCGAGAAGCAGCACGTCGCCGTCCTTGAGCGCCGCAACGGCCGCCTTGGGCGCATCGCCCACGCAGTCGTCCGCGAAGGCGACCGGGCGGCCGAGCGCCGCGGTGAGCGCCGGCACCACCGGCTCCAGCGAATCCTTCGGCTCGCGCTTGCCCTTCGGGCGGCCGAAATGCGCCAGCAGGATCACGCGCCCGCCCTGATCGGCGATCTCCCGGATGGTCGGCACCACCCGCTCGATACGGGTCGCGTCGGTGACGCGCCCGTTCTCCATCGGCACGTTCACGTCGACGCGCAGGAGGACGCGCTTGCCCGCGAGGGATCCGGCGTCGTCGAGGGTGCGGAAGGCGGTCATGCGGGCTCGCGTCTGGAAGGAAATTACTGCGCGGTGGTCGGAGCGGCGCGCGGCGGCAGCAGGGAATCGAGGTTGAGGCGCTGCACCGCGACCATCAGCACGACGGTCAGCACCGCGGTGATAATGGCGGTGAGCACGAGCGCGCCGGTGCCGGGCAGGCGTCGGGTGCGATCGGTGAGCCCCCGCACCTCGTTGCGGAGCGCCGCGAGGTCGGACTGGCGCGCGGCCTCGTTCATCCGGGTCGCGGCGTTCTCCATCTTGTCCTCGACGCGCGAGAGCAGCGCCTCGGAGCGGGCATACTTGTCCTCGATGCGCGAGCACTTGTCCTCGATCCGTGCAAGCTGGTCGTAGACCTGACCCGTCACTTGGCCCGTGGGTGTCGCGGAGGAAGACGGGGTGGGCGACACGGTCGCCGGGACGGGCGCCGGCTTCGGCGGCGCGCCTTGCGGGGCAGCAGGGCTCGTCGGCGGGATGAAGCCCGATTCGGGCGACTTGGTCGGCGCGGCGTCGGTCATCGGGGGCATCCTGCGTGATCGGAAGGCGAGAACGAGGGCCGTCGGCCGCCCGCGCTGATCCCGCGGAGGGCCGGGAAGAGCGTCCGCCCGCGCCATGGGGCGCGGGCGGCGGGGACGTCAGATCAGCTTGGCGAGCGCGACGGCCGTGTCGGCCATGCGGTTCGAGAAGCCCCACTCGTTGTCGTACCACGACAGGATGCGCACGAAGGTGCCGTCCATGACCTTGGTCTGGTCGAGGTGGAAGGTCGAAGAGTGTGGGTCGTGGTTGAAGTCGATCGAGACGTTCGGCCGGTCGGTGACGCCGAGCACGCCCTTGAGCGGGCCGGCGGCGGCGGCCTTGATCGCCTCGTTGATCTCCTCGACGGTCGTCGCGCGCTTGGCCGTGAAGACGAGGTCGACGGCCGAGACGTTCGGGGTCGGCACGCGGATCGCGGTGCCGTCGAGCTTGCCCTTCAGCTCCGGCAGGACGAGGCCCACCGCCTTGGCGGCGCCCGTCGAGGTCGGGATCATGGACAGAGCGGCGGCGCGTGCCCGGTACAGATCCTTGTGCATCTGGTCGAGCGAGGGCTGGTCGTTCGTGTAGGAGTGGATCGTCGTCATGAAGCCGCGCTCGATGCCGACCGTCTCGTTGAGCACCTTGGCGACCGGCGCGAGGCAGTTCGTGGTGCAGGAGGCGTTCGAGATCACGAGGTGATCCGAGGTCAGCTTGTCGTGGTTCACGCCGTAGACGACCGTGAGGTCGGCGCCGTCGGCCGGAGCGGAGACGATGACGCGCTTGGCGCCCGCGTCGAGATGGGCCTTGGCCTTGTCCTTCGAGGTGAAGATGCCGGTGCATTCCAGCGCGATGTCGACGCCGAGATCCCGGTGCGGCAGCTCGGCCGGGTTGCGCACGGCCGTGACCTTGATGCGCTTGCCGTCGACGACGAGGAAGTCGCCGTCCACCGCGACCTCGCCCGGATAGCGGCCGTGCACCGAGTCGTAGCGCAGCAGGTGCGCGTTGGTCTCGACGGGGCCGAGATCGTTGATCGCCACGACCTCGATGTCCTGGCGGCCGGCCTCGTGGATCGCGCGCAGCACGTTGCGGCCGATGCGGCCGAACCCGTTGATGGCAACCTTCACCGTCACGGCGTGACTCCTTCCTGATGGGGGGCGCCGCGCCTCGGGCGTCCGACTACTGCGTTGAGCTGGCGGTGGCCCTGCCGGCCGTCCATGCGCCGGACCGCTTTGGAAGCGTCACGGCTGAACCGGGGATGAACCGTGGCCGTGGCCTGGACGTGCGGCGCTCTGGAGGTGTCCGACCGCACCGGGCAGCCCGGGATCAACCGATCCGCGAACGATGCGCGCGTGGGCCAAAGGACTGTCACAGGTCGAGATTCCGGCACGTTGCGGCCCGCGGCCGCGAGCCCGGCGGGGCACGCGGCGGCTGTCTAACATGGGTCCCCCACCTGTCAAACGCACCTGCGTGACAATCCCGGGTTACCCCCGCTCCCGGCAGGTTCCCCCTGGGATAGCGGCGCAACCCGCGGGTACCGGACTGGAAATCCGCCCCGGGTTTGGGGAAAACCCAAGCCCAGCCCGCATCCTCGGCCACCGGCCGGCGCGGCCGGCATCGGAAGCTCGCCCTATCCATGAAGTCTGCGCCCTCCCCGCCGGCCGATCCGGCCGCCCCCACCGCCGCCGAGGCGCTCGCCCGGCTCGGCGCCGCCCTCGGCCGGCTGGAGGCCGTGGTGGCCCGCCGCGTCGAGGCGGATGCCGCGCCCGACGACCGCGACACCGAACTCGCCCTGATGGAGCAGGACCGGGCCCGGCTCGCCGCCGCCCTGGACGCCGCGACCGCACGTCTCGCCGCGTTCGGATCCGCGGCCGAGGCGCTCGGGCAGCGCGTCGACCGGGCGATCGACGCGGTCGAGGGCGTGCTGGGGCAGGAACAGGGGCGGGGCCGGGAGCCCGAGGAGGCGCGGCGCTGATGCCCCAGGTTCAGGTCACCATCGATGGAAAGAGCTACCGCATGGCCTGCGGGCCCGGCGAGGAGCCGCACCTCACGGCGCTCGCCGAGGAACTGGGCCGGCGCGTGGCCGAGATGCGCAAGGCCTTCGGCGAGATCGGCGACATGCGCCTGCAGGTGATGACCGCGATCACCATCGCGGACGAGCTGGCCGAGGCCCGGCGCCGGCTCGCAGCGGCGGAGGCCGAGACGGCGGCGCTACGCGCCGAGACCGGGCAGCTCGCCGCCGGCCTGACGGAGGCGGCCGAGCGGATCGAGCGCATGGCCCAATCACTCGCGGGCTCGGAGCCGCGGGAGGGTTGAGGGCGAGGGCCATCGCGGCACCAACGCGCGACATCCGCTCACTTCCCCCGCTGGGGGGCGGGAGATGCATCGCGCCTGCTCGCAACGCATGGGCGAACCGGCAGGCCTCTCGGGCACTTTCGGTCGCACCCTGAAGCGCTGAGCCCTCTCGTGCGTTGGCGGGGCAGATCCTCCGCGCGAGACCGAACGACCATGGCACTCACGACGAACCGTGCCGGCCCGTTGCCGGCTGCCTCCACGGGCCTCCCCGCCGTCCTCCTCACCTGCACGCTGCTGACCGGCCCTGTAGCCGCCCAGGAGGCAGCCCGGGACACGGCCCAACCGGCCAAGCCCGCCGGGGCGGCGCAGGCCGCGCCCGTGCAGCTCACCCCGGTCGCCCGTTTCGAGCATCAGGTCACCGGCGTCACTGTGGCGAAGGACGGGCGCATCTTCGTGAACTTCCCGCGCTGGAGCGAGGACGCGCCGGTCTCGGTGGCCGAATTGAAGGACGGCAAGCCCGTGCCCTTCCCGGACGCGGAGTGGAATTCCTGGCGCAACGCCAAGAAGGACGGGATCGACCCGAAAAACCACTTCGTCTGCGTACAGAGCGTGGTGGCGGACGGCCAGGACCGGCTCTGGGTTGTCGATGCGGCGGCCCCTGCGATGGGCGCCGTGGTCAAGGACGGGCCGAAGCTCGTCGGCATCGACCTGAAGACCAACCAGGTTGTGAAGACGATCCCATTCGACCCCACGACCGTGATGCAGGCCTCCTACCTCAACGACGTGCGCATCGCGCCGGACGGCAAGACCGCCTATCTCACCGATTCCGGTGCCGAGGGCGCGCTGATCGTGGTCGACCTCGACAGCGGCTCGGCCAAGCGCGTGCTCTCGGGCCACGCCGCGACCATGCCGGACAAGAGCGTGACGGTGAGCTACGACGGCCAGCCGCTGCGCCGTCCGGACGGGCGCGGCGTGGAGTTCGCCGCCGACGGCATCGCGCTCTCGAACGACGGGAAGACGCTCTACTGGCAGGCGATCAAGGGAAAGACGCTCTACAGCCTGCCGACCGACGCGCTGACCGGCTGGGCCACCGCCTCGGTGGTGCCCGAGCTGCTCACCGACCGGACGATCGGGGCCAAGGTCGCCACGGTCGGCGAGAACGGCCCGGCGGACGGCCTGCTGATCGCCCGCAAGGACGGGCGGATGTACGTGACCTCGCCCCAGGACAACGCCGTGAAGGTGCGCGACCTCTCCGGCACGAATGCGGGCCTGACCGTGCTGGTGCAGGACGAGCGCCTGCGCTGGCCCGACACGTTCAGCGAGGGCCCTGACGGCACAATCTACGTGACCACCTCGCACATCCAGGACTCGGCCGACTACAAGCCGGGCGCCCCGATCAGCCTTCCGACCGAGCTCTGGGCCCTGAAGCCCGCGGGCGTCGACGCGACTGGCTCGACCGTGAACCCGCCGCGCTGAGGACAGGCACGCCCGGGCGAGGCCGACGGGACGAGGTGGGCTAAGCGCTCACCGTTTCCTGATCGGGCGCCCGGGATCCCGGGCACCGCGCGCAAGCTTGGGGGGAGCGGGACGATACCTCTCCCCACAGCAAGCACCCGGGACAGCATGACCGAGATCTCGCGTCGGAGCCTCATCGCCGCGGCAGGAGCGCTCGCGGGTAGCGCCGCCCAGGCCCAGCCGGGCTCCTCCCAGACAGGACCCGCCGGGACGGGAGTCGGACAGCCCCTCACCCCCGTCCGCGGACGGGACGGAGCCGACATACTGGGACCGCAGAACCCGGCCCGGCAGGCGCAGGATCCCTTCACCACGCGGCCGCCGCGGACCGACCACGGCACCATGCCGAACCTGAAATGGTCGTTCAGCGACAGCCACATGCGCCTCGAGGAGGGCGGCTGGGCGCGCCAGACCACCACCCGCGAATTGCCAGTCTCCAAGGCCATGGCCGGGGTCAACATGCGGCTCCGGGCCAACGTCGCCCGGGAGATGCACTGGCACAAGGAAGCCGAGTGGGCCTACATGCTGAAGGGCCGCGCCCGGATCTCGGCGGTCGACCAGGCGGGACGCACCTTCGTGGACGATGTCGGCGAGGGCGACCTCTGGTACTTCCCCTCCGGCATCCCGCACGCGATCCAGGGCCTTGAGGGCGATGTCGACGGCTGCGAGTTCCTGCTCGTCTTCGACGACGGCAGCTTCTCCGAGGACTCGACCTTCCTGATCACCGACTGGCTGGCGCACACGCCGCGGGACGTGCTCGCCAAGAACTTCGGCGTCTCCGAGGACGCGCTGCGGAATCTGCCCGAGAAGGAGCGCTACATCTTTCCCGCCCCGAAGCCCGGTCCCCTCGCCGGTGACCGGACCGGCGGGGCCGGCCCCGTGCCGCAGAGCTTCAGCCACCGCATGCTGGCGCAGGAGCCGGTCCGGACGAAGGGAGGCAGCGTGCGGATCACCGATTCCGCGATCTTCCCGGCCTCGAAGACCATCGCGGCCGCGCTGGTCGAGTTGGAGCCGGGGGCCCTGCGCGAGCTGCACTGGCACCCGAACGGCGACGAGTGGCAGTACTACATCGCGGGCGAGGGTCGGATGACGGTGTTCGGCTCGGAATCAAAGGCCCGCACCTTCGACTATCGGGCGGGCGATGTGGGCTACGTGCCCTTCGCGATGGGTCACTACATCGAGAACACGGGCCGCGATAAGCTCGTCTTCCTGGAGATGTTCCGCAGCCCGACCTACGCCGACGTCTCGCTGAACCAGTGGATGCGGCTGACGCCGCCGGCGCTGGTGGCCGCCCATCTCGACGTGGACCCGGCCCTGATCACCGGCCTGAGCCCGGAGAAGAAGCCGGTCCTGCCGGGCTGAACCGGGAGCCAATCCCTGCCCGGGCCGGGCACTGCGATGCGTCGCCCCCTCTCCCCGCACGGGCAGAGGGGGCGACGCGCGCCTCAGCCGCCGAGCACGTCCGCCTCGGCCCGCCCGACGGCCGTGGCCTGCTCGCGGGCGACCGCCCGGTCGCTGCGGCGACGCAGCAGCATGCCGATGGCGATCACGATCGCGGCGCCGAGGGCGGCGACGCCGTAGTGGAAGAGGCCCTGGATTCCGGCCGGCAGGGCCTCGGCCACGTGCTGGACCACAAGGCGGTCGGTCGCGATCATCTCGCCCGCCACCCAGCCGAGCAGCGCGCCGCCGAACCAGATCAGCACCGGGAACCGGTCGATCGCCCGGGTGATCAGGCTGGCGCCGACGATGAGGAGCGGCACCGAGAGCGCCAGGCCGATGATGAAGAGCTCGTCGTGGCCCTTGGCCGCGCCCGCGACCGCGACGACGTTGTCGAAGCTCATCACCGCGTCGGCCACCACGATGGTCCAGACCACCTTCGGCAGGCTCGCACTCGTCTGGACGTGCTCCTCGCCCTCGTCCTCGCCGCGCACGAGCTTGACCGCGATGTGCAGCAGGATGAGGCCGCCCAGCACCTTCAGGAGCGGCACCGCGAGCAGCTGCGAGATGATCACCGCGAACAGGATGCGAAGGCCCGCCGCCGCGAAGGCGCCCAGGAACACGCCGATGCGCCGCTGCCGCTCCGGCAGGCCGCGGCAGGCCATGGCGATGACCACCGCGTTGTCGCCCGACAGGATGATGTCGATCCAGATGATCTGCAGGAGCGACAGCAGGAACGTTGAGGTCAGGTATTGTTCCACGGATGACTTCCTTCTCTGCGTGCTCGCGGCCGCGAGCGCCGCTGCGGGCGCATCGCGGACGCGGGCGGACGCGTCCCCCCAGGACGCCTCGCCGGTCAAAGCCTGCCGGATGCACCGCCCGCCGGGTGGCGGGCGGTCCCGAGGTCTGGCCTTACTGGTTGCTCTCGACGGCCGAGCGCAGGACCGGCGTCCAGCGGGCGACCTCGCTCTCCACGAGCTTCTGGAGGGCGGCCGGGCCGCGCTCGTCGGCCTTCGGGATGTTGCTGCCGAGCTCGGTCAGGCGCTTCGTCGCGATCGGGTCGTTCAGGGCCGCCTCCACGGCAGCCACGAGCTTCGCCTTCACGTCGGCGGGCAGGCCCTTCGGTGCGAAGACCGCGTTCCAGGCGCTCACCTCGTAGCCTGGCAGCCCCGCCTCCTTCGTGGTCGGCACGTCGGGCAGGCTCGGGGCGCGCTCAGGGGTCGCGATGGCGTAGGCCTTGATCGTGCCGCCCGCGATCTGCGGCCCGACATTGACGATCTGGTCGGCCATGAAATCGACCTGGCCGGCCATCAGGTCGTTCATCGCCGGGCCGGTGCCGCGGTACGTCACCAGCGTCGGCTTGACCCCGACCTGGGAGTCGAACAGCACGCCGGTCGAGTGCGAGACCGACCCGACGCCCGCATGCGCCTGGTTGATCTTCGGGCCACCCGCCTTCACGGCCTCGATGAAGCCCTTGAAGTCCTTGGCCGGAAAGTCCTTCTTGGCGACGATCAGGATCGGCACGCCACCCAGGAAGCCGATCGGGTCGAAGCTCGTGGCCGGGTCGTACTTGAGCCCCTTGAACAGGGCGGGGGCGGCGCCGTGCGTGCCCATATGGCCCACCATGATGGTGTAGCCGTCCGGCGCGGCCTGCGCGCCGCGGGTGATGCCCGTGGTGCCGCCCGCGCCGGTGACGTTCTCGACGACCACCTGCTGGCCGAGGGCGCGCGACATCGGCTCGGCGACGATGCGCGCCACCACGTCGGTCGGTCCGCCCGCCGCGAAGGGCACGATCATGGTGATCGGCCGCTGCGGATAGGTGTCGGCGGCGGCACCGAAGCTCGTGAGCGCCGCCAGGACGCCGATCGCGATTGCCCGTTTCATGCTTCTCGTTTCCCCTCGTATAGGCCCGATGGCGGGTGGCCTCAGGCTTCTGTGAACACCTCGTCGCGGCTCTTGCGCATCGAGGGCAGCAGGGCGGCGGCGATGATCGCGAAGGCGATCACGAACAGCACAGCGCTGACCGGACGCTCCAGGAAGATCATCATGTCGCCGCGCGAGAGCGTCAGCGAGCGCCGCAGGTACTCTTCCATCAGCTTGCCGAGCACGAAGCCGAGGAGCAGGGGAGCGGGCTCGAAGCCGAACTTGATCAACAGGTAGCCCATCAGCCCGAACACGCCGATCAGCATCACGTCGGTGGGCTGCGAGCCGATCGAGTAGATGCCGACCGAGCAGAACATCAAGATCGCCGGGAACATCAGCCGGTAGGGCACCTTCAGCAGGCGCACCCAGAGGCCGACGAGCGGCAGGTTGATGATGAGGAGCATCAGGTTGCCGATCCACATCGAGGCGATCATGCCCCAGAACAGGTTCGGGTTCTTGGTCATCACACCAGGCCCCGGCACGATGCCGTGGATGGTCATCGCGCCCACCATAAGCGCCATCACGGCGTTCGGCGGGATGCCGAGCGTCAGCAGCGGGATGAAGGCGGTCTGCGCGCCCGCGTTGTTGGCGCTCTCCGGGCCCGCCACGCCCTCGATGGCGCCGCGGCCGAAGCGCGAGGGATCGCGCGCGATCTTCTTCTCGATCGTGTAGGAGGCGAAGGGCCCGAGCACGGCTCCGTTGCCCGGCAGGATGCCGAGGATCGCGCCGATAGCCGTGCCGCGTAGGGTAGAGGGCGTCGCCTGCTTCAGCTCCGCCAGCCCGGGCAGGAGGCGCCCGATCTGGGCCCGCACCACGTCGCGAGTCTCGCTCTGGTCGAGGTTGCGCAGGATCTCGGCGATGCCGAACAGGCCCATCGCGAGCACCGAGAAGTCCACGCCGTCCGTCAGGAAGGCGAAGCCGAAGGTCATGCGCTCCTGGCCCGTCTCGAGATCGGTGCCGACCGTCGAGAGCAGGATGCCGACGAGGATCATCGCCACGGCCTTGAGCACCGAGCCGTGCGCCAGCACGACCGCGAAGGCCAGACCCATAACCATCAGGGCGAAGTACTCGGCCGGCCCGAAGATCAGCGCGAGCTTGGTCAGCGGCGCGCCGAGTGCGGCGATGAGGATGGTCGCCACCGTACCGGCGAAGAACGAGGCGATGGCCGCGGTGCCGAGCGCGATGCCGCCCCGTCCCTGGCGGGCCATCTGATGGCCGTCGAGCGTGGTGACGACGGAGGTCGCCTCGCCCGGGATGTTGACCAGGATCGCGGTGGTGGAGCCGCCGTACTGCGCGCCGTAATAGATGCCGGCGAGCATGATGAGCGCGCCCACTGGGTCGAGCCCGAAGGTGATCGGCAGGAGCATCGCGATGGTGGCGATCGGCCCGACGCCCGGGAGGACGCCGATCAGCGTGCCGACGAGGCAGCCGAGGAAGCAGAGCGCGACGTTCTGGAGGCTGAGCGCGACGGCGAAGCCGAGGCCCAGATTGGACAGGAGGTCCGTCATGGCTGGGGCTCGCTCAGGTCGTCAGGGAGTGCTGTGCGACGTCGATCGGCTCCCGCTTGGCCGAGCGTCGGTTCAGGAGGAGCAGGACGAGGCCCACGAGCGCCAGGAAGCCAGCCGCGATCCGCAGCAGCGTGCGCGACGGGAGCGTGCCGGCGAGCGCCTGGATCAGGGCGGTCGGCAGCATCGGGATCGGCAGGTTGAGGAGGTCGCCGAAGAGCAGCATGCAGCCGGCGGTCAGAAGCAGCCCGAGGATGAGGAGTTCGGTGAAGCGAGCCTCGTGGCTGGCGTAGCCCGCGACGAGCACGGCGAGCGGGCCGGCTACGGCGAGGCCGAGGCCCGGCGTCGTGACGCTGCCGAAGGCGAACGGCCGGATCGTCACCGCGAAGATCAGGATCGCCAGGATGATGACCACCGGTCCGCGCAGCGGCATGGATTGGAGCGGCGCGCCGTCCTGCAGGAAGCCCGCCGCGCAGAGCGCTGCCCCGCAGGCCATGACCCCGATGGCCAGCCAGTAGGGCATCAGACCGGGACCGATCGCGCCGAGCGTGCCGCGCGACAGGTCGCTGCCCGCCCAGATCGCGAACAGCCCGAGGCCGATCAGGCCAAGTCCGGCCACGAAGCTCTGGGGTCCGCGCACCAGCCCGCGCCCTCCCGAGCCACCCACTGGGTCACTCATGCATCTCTCCCGGAATCCAGTCCTCGCCTTGACCGGCGCTTCTTGTTGTTGGTTGATCGTGTCGGTTGCTCGTCCGTCCGCGGCGCATCCGATGACGGCGCCGCGGACAGGGTCATGGATCAGTCGGCCTGAATGCCGGCCTCGCGCACGACCGGGGTCCACTTCGCGGTCTCGGTCTTCACGTGCTGGCCCAGTTCCTCGGGGGTGGAGAGCTGGACCTTGGCGCTGAAGGTCTTCAGGCGCTCGACCAGGGCCGGATCGGCGAGCGCCTTGCGGGCGGCCGCGTTGAGGGCGTCCACGATCGGCTTCGGCGTGCCGGGCGGCGCGAACAGAGCATTCCAGGTGTAGGTCTCGTAGTTCGGCAGACCCGCCTCGGCCATGGTCGGGACGTCGGGGAAGGAGGGCGCCCGCTCCTTCGTCGTCACCGCGAGCGCGCGGAGGGTGCCGGAGCGGATGAATTCCGAGGCCGAGGGCAGGTTGTCGAACTGGATCGGCACCTGACCGGCCACGACGTCGTTGAGGGCCGGGCCCGAGCCTCGGTAGGGGATGTGCTGCATCTGCACGCCCGCCATGCTCTTGAACAGCTCGCCCGAGAGGTGCAGCGGCGTGCCGATGCCCGAGGAGGCGTAGTTGTACTTCTTGGGGTCGGCCTTCAGCAGGGCGATCAGCTCCTGCACGTTCTTGGCCGGCAGGTTCGGGTTGACGATCAGCACGTTCGGTACGACCGCGAGCAGCGCCACGGGGGCGAAGTCGGTGACCGGGTCGTAGGGCTTGCGCTTGAGGATGAGCGGGTTCAGCGCGTGCGTCGCGACCGTGCCCATCAGGATGGTGTAGCCGTCCGGCTCCGCCTTGGCGACGCGCGCGGCCCCGACATTGCCGCCCGCGCCGACCACGTTCTCGACGACGACCTGCTGGCCCAGCACCTCCGACAGCTTCTGCGCGACGAGGCGCCCGACCACGTCGGTCGAGCCGCCTGCCGCGAAGGGCACGATCAGGGTGATCGGCCGGGTCGGATAGGCGCCCTGCGCCCGCGCGGAGAAGGGAAGCGCGGCGGCGGCAAGTCCCCCGGCCAGGATCACGCGGCGCGAGGGTTGCAGGTGGGGCATTCGAGACCTCCCGAAATCGTTGGTGGCGAAGCTGGTATCGAAGCGGTAGAATCTCGGCAAGCGGCGCGACCGTCCTTGCATGTGGGCGGCGATTTACGGCCGAGGAATCTTGTCACGCTCCGCCCTGGTCGGTGGCGTGAGGTATTCCGTATTCTGTCGCTCCTTCGCGAGAGCAGCGCCTACCTCGCCGCCGACTCGCCTGCTATCCACGGCTCCCGTTGCGGACATGGTCTCGGACGAGGCCGCTGTGAGGACGGGTATGGATCGAGTGAATGTCGGCGGTCTCGCCGTGGCGCGGGTTCTCCACGATTTCGTGGTGGCGGAGGCGCTGCCCGGGACCGGGATCTCGCCCGAGGTGTTCTGGGGCGGCCTCGGCGCCATCGTGCGCGACCTGACGCCGAAGAACCGCGCCCTGCTGGCCCGGCGCGACGCGCTCCAGGCGCGCATCGACGACTGGCATCGCGCGCGCGTCGGACAGCCCGCGGATCCCGCCGCCTACGAGGCCTTCCTGCGCGAGATCGGCTACCTGCTGCCCGATCCCGGCCCGGTGCAGGTCGATACCCGCAACGTCGATGCCGAGATCGCAGAGATTGCCGGGCCGCAGCTCGTCGTGCCGGTCTCGAACGCCCGCTACGCGCTCAACGCCGCCAACGCCCGCTGGGGCTCGCTCTACGACGCGCTCTACGGCACGGATGCGGTCTCCGAGGAGGGCGGCGCCGTCCGGAGCGGCGGCTACAATCGCACCCGCGGCGCGCGTGTCGTCACCCGCGCCCGCGCCTATCTCGACCGCCTCGTGCCGCTGGCCGGCGGCCGCCACGCCGACGTCGTCACCTACGCGGTGGAGAACGGGGCGCTCGTCGGCAACCTGAACACCGGCGAGACCGTGCCGCTGGCGCGCCCCGAGACCTTCGCGGGCTATCGCGGCCGGGCCAGCATGCCCTCGGCCCTGCTCCTGAGCCACAACAACCTGCACATCGAGGTCGTACTCGACCGCACCCACCGGATCGGTCGGTTCGACGCCTCGGGGGTCGCCGACATCCTGCTCGAATCCGCGATCTCCACGATCATGGATCTGGAGGACTCGGTCGCGACGGTGGATGCCGACGACAAGGTCGTGGTCTACCGCAACTGGCTCGGCCTGATGAAGGGCACGCTCGCGGCGGCCTTCCAGAAGGACGGCCGCACCCAGGAGCGCCGCCTCAACCCCGACCGGCACTACATCGCGCCCGGCGGCGGCGAGGTGGTTGTGCCCGGCCGCTCCCTGATGCTGGTGCGCAACGTCGGCCACCACATGGACACCGACGCGGTGCTGGACGCGGACGGCAACGAGATCCCCGAGGGCATGCTCGACGCGGCCGTCACCGCGATGATCGCGATCCACGACCTCAAGGGCGATTCCGGTTATCCCAACAGCCGCGCCGGCTCGGTCTACATCGTGAAGCCGAAGATGCACGGCCCCGAGGAGGTCGCCTTCGCGGTCGAGCTGTTCGGCCGGGTGGAGGCCATGCTGGGCCTGGAGCCCGACACGCTGAAGATGGGGATCATGGACGAGGAGCGCCGCACCACGGTGAACCTCGCCGCCTGCATCAAGGCGGCGGCGACCCGCGTGGTCTTCATCAACACCGGCTTCCTCGACCGCACCGGCGACGAGATCCACACGTCGATGGAGGCGGGACCCGTCATCCGCAAGAACGACATGAAGGCGACTGCCTGGATCAAAGGCTACGAGGAGAACAACGTCGATGTCGGCCTCGCCTGCGGCCTGCTCGGCCGGGCGCAGATCGGCAAGGGCATGTGGGCCGCGCCCGACGCCATGGCCGACATGCTGATGCAGAAGGGCGCGCACCCGAAGGCCGGCGCGTCGACCGCCTGGGTCCCCTCCCCCACCGCCGCGACGCTGCACGCGCTGCACTACCACGAGACCGACGTGCGGGCCCGCCAGCTCGAACTCGCGCGCCGGCCGCGCTCGGCGCTGGCCGAGATCCTGGAGATCCCACTCGCCCGCTCGAACTTCGCGCCCGACGACGTGCAGCAGGAGCTCGACAACAACGCGCAGGGCATCCTCGGCTACGTGGTGCGCTGGATCGACCAGGGGGTCGGCTGCTCCAAGGTGCCGGACATCCACGATGTCGGCCTGATGGAGGACCGGGCGACGCTCCGCATCTCGTCCCAGCACATCGCCAACTGGCTGCACCACGGCGTGGTGGACGAGGCGCAGGTGATGGAGACGCTGCGGCGAATGGCCAAGGTGGTCGACCGCCAGAACGCGGGCGACCCGCTCTACCGCCCGATGGCGCCGGATTTCGACGGGCCGGCCTTCCGCGCCGCCTGCGACCTCGTCCTCAAGGGCCGCGCGCAGCCCAACGGCTACACCGAGTGGATCCTCACCGCCCGCCGCCGCGAGGCGAAGGCCGCGGGTGCGCCGGCCTGAACCGAGGCGGGCGACGCCGCTACGGTTGCGGCGCCGCCCCGTCCCCACGGGCGCCGACGGAGCGCCCCCCGCGTGGCTAGCCAGCGTCGCGACCCGGTTGGCGGGAAACCGCGGCCACAGCGGCGCAGACCCCGGCATGCCGCGCGCTCCGAGTCAGGCTGCCGATCCGGCCCCGCCCAGCGCGGCCATCGTCAGAGGTAGGCGGCAGGCCTCGTCGAGCGGCTGGGGCCGCCCCAGGAGATAGCCCTGCGCGCGGGTGACGCCGATCTCCTTCAGCACCGCGTACTCGGCCCACGTCTCCACGCCCTCGGCCACGACCTCGGACCCGATGCGCCGGCCGTAGATCGTCAGCGCGTCGGCGAGAGCCCGGCGGGCGGAATCGCCGTCGATCCCCGCGATGAGGCTGCGGTCGAGCTTGATCAGCTCCGGCGAGAGGTCGAGCACGTGGCGGAAGGTGGCGTGGCCCGCCCCGACATCGTCGATGGCGAGCCGCAGGCCCCGAGCCCGCAGAGGAGCCAGGGCCGCACGCAAGGCCGCGTAGCAGGGCACCTCGACGTGCTCCGTCAACTCGACCACGACGCGATCCAGCGGCGCACCCTCCAGGACGTGCGGGAAGGCCGGGCTCAGCACGCTCGACGGCGAGAGGTTGAGGGTGAGCCTGACCGAGGGGTCGATCCGCTCGAACCCCCGCAGCGCCACCGCGACGGCCAGAAATTCCAGCTCCTCGAGCAGCCCGACCTCGGCAGCCTCGGCGAACCAGTGGTCCGGCCCGCGCTCCGGCCGCGCGCGGAAGCGCGACAGGGCCTCGAAGGCCGTGAGCCGCCCGTCGCTCGTGGCGTAGACAGGCTGGTAGACCACATCGATGGCCTGGTTCTCCACGATGTCGGCGATGCGGGCGCGCCGCGCCTCCATGTCGAGGATCGCGCGGCGGTCCTTCTGCAGGACGGCCGAGACGACGTCGGCGCAGAGACGCAGCACGTTGAGGTCGCGCCCGGTGAGCGTGCGGTCGGGCGTGAAGCTGAAGCAGCACAGGGTGCCGTAGGCGGTCCCGTCGGCGTGGCGGAGCGGCACGCTGAGATGGGCTCCCACCGGCAGTTCGTTCGTCACCGGAAGGCCTTGGGCGATGGGGTCCTCCCGGGCATCGTGCAGGAGGCCCGGCATCAACCCGCTCGCCACGTAATGGCAGAAGCTCTGCCGGAGTGGATCGGAGCCGCCGACCATGATGGGCCCGCGCGAGATCTCGCCGTCGGTGAAGCGAAAAACTCGCTCGTTCTCGATAAACTCGGAAATAAACCCAACATCCATCGAAAGATGTCGGCGAACTGAACGAAGGACAGCCTGAACCTGCTCACCGACTCCGTTCGGTCCGGCATCAAATATTGCACTGGCCGGCATCGCGCGCCTTGCGACCTGATACGAGATCGACAAATGGAATGCAGGAAGACCCCAAATCAGTCCCGGCATCCCAAACCATCTCGTCTGCGACAGAACGTATCCTCTGCAAGGAATCAACCCCCCGCCGGTCGGACGCGACCTCGCTCATCCTGAACCTGCGACAAATTGGCCTATGCGGATCGTCGATCCACCTGCCGGCCCACCTGGCGGCACAGCCGCCACGACCGCCGGGAGCCCGTCTCGCGCAGGCCGCGCATTGATGATGTGCACAACTATAGGTTTTGGTGGACAACACCTTTCCGAAACCGCCGCAACGCTACGCTTCGGATCAAAGCTCAGATTATCTCGCTCCGGGGGGCCAGGAACCAGCGTATCCGATCGCCTCGATGCAGCCGGATCGCCGCTTGGATGCGATGTAATGCGTAGCGAACAGGCAAGACTTCTGCGCTCCAGGCAAGCGCGTGCGGCCACATCCTCGCGGATATGGCCGAAACATTCCGGAACGATCGATGTCGGCCGGCACATTACGAAACCCGACCAAGCCGATACGTCTCCGCCGCCCCTGTCCGAGGCCCATCGACAACTCATGGTCCGTGTCGCGGAGCGGCTCGACGCGGTCGCGGCAGGCCTCGCGGAGCAGGAGGGGCCCGAGGCTCATGCGGCCCTGGCGGACCGGACGATCGAGGCCCTGCGGGCGCTGCGCGACGAGGCGGGGGCGGCGGACTGGACGGCCGCCGCCGTGCCCGCCGTGCGCGCCCACGCGGTCGGGGCACTGATGCAGGTCTGCCCGCTGACCCGCTACGCCTTCGCCCGCCCGCGCGGATATCCGGGCGATGCCGGCCTCCTCGACCTGATCTACCGGCATCCCGACGCGGACGGAGCGCTGGCGGAGGCGAGCGCGGCCGGCCGGGCCGCCTACGCGGTCACCTCCGGGACGGCGCCCTGCGCGGCTGTGCGTGAGCGCCGCCGGATCCTGGCCGGCGCGATTGATCGGGCCGCGGCGGAGCGGCCGGGCGCCGCGGTGCTGGCGGTCGCCTGCGGGCACCTGCGCGAGGCCGAGATCAGCGCAGGGTTGCGGGATGGCCGTGTCGGGCGCCTGCTCGCGACCGACCAGGATCGGGAGAGCCTCGCGCGGGTGGCGGACCGGGCCGACGCGCCGGCGGTCGCGACGCGCCGGCTCAGCGTGCGCGACTTCATCGCCGCGAAGGCCACGGCGGAGGCGGAGATCGGGCGCTTCGACCTCGTCTACGCGGCCGGCCTCTACGACTATCTCGACGACCGGATCGCGGCGCGGCTGACCCGCAAGCTGTTCGGGCTGCTGCGGCCGGGCGGGCGGCTCCTCGTCGGCAACTTCCTCACCGGGCTGCGTGAGGAAGCCTATATGGACGCGGTGATGGACTGGCAGCTCATCTATCGCACGCAGGCGCAGATCCGGGCCTTCGCGGCGGAGATCTCTGAAGTGGATCTCGCAGGCGCCAACTACTGGGCGGATTCGGCGGCCTGCGTCGGCTACCTGGAGTTGGAGCACGCCTGACCCGGAGACGACGGCGCGCCGCCTCAAGCCGAGCGCGAGCGGGCGGGCGCCACCTCCCGCCCGCGCAGGAAGCCCTTGAGCGCCGCGATCGGCATCGGCCGGCCGAGGCGGAAGCCCTGAAGCTTGTCGACCCGCCGGGCCGCCAGCATCGCGCGCTGCTCCTCGGTCTCGACGCCCTCCACCAGGGTGGCGGGGCCGGCGTTGCGCACGAGGCCGATGATGTCCTCCAGCATCCGCAGGCCCTGCGGTGCCGCGGCCGCCTCCAGAAAGGAGCGGTCGATCTTGACGAGGTCGAAGGGCAGGCTGCGCAGGCAGGAGAGTCCGGCGAAGCCCGTGCCGAAATCGTCGAGCCAGAGCTTCACGCCGAGCTCGCGCATCTCGGCGAGCCCCTGCATCACCGCGGCCTGCGTCTCGATCTCGTGGCCCTCGGTCACCTCCACGGCGAGGCGGCTCGCGGGGATGCCGGTCTCGGCGAGGATGCCGGCCACCGCGAGTGCGAAGCCCGGCACGCGGAACTGCGCCGCCGAGACGTTGACGCTGACCCGCGGCAGGCCGGCGCCGATCAGGGCCTCGCGGCAGGCGGTGCGGACCGCCCACTTGCCGAGCTCGACGATCGCGCCGGTCCGCTCGGCCACCGGGATGAAGACGGCGGGCGAGACCGGCTCGCCGCCAGGGGCGGTCAGCCGCATCAGCGCCTCGGCCGCCACCACGGCGCCGGTGCGCGCGTCGAGGATCGGCTGGTAGACGAGCGAGACCCTGTCCTGCGCCAGCGCGGTGCGGACGAGGTCGGCCACGCTCTCGTAGAGGCCGAGTTGCTCCGGATCGTCCCGGTCGAACACCCGCACGCAGTTCCGGTCGCTCGCCTTGGCGGCGTAGAGGGCGCGGTCGGCCTCCGTCACGAGGCGCTCGACCTTGTTGCCGCCGACATCCGCGCTGAAGGCGGCGCCGACGCTGACCGTGATGGTCTCGGACCGGTCCGGCCGCTGGCAGTGCGGGAGGGCCAGCGCCTCGATCGCGCAGCGGACCTCCTCGGCGATCCGGGTCATCTGCCGGCGGCTCTCGGAGCGGGCCAGCAGGATGAACTCCTCGCCCCCGAAGCGGCCGACGGTGCAGCCCCGCGCCGCGGCGACGCGCTGTAGCGCGGCGGCGACCTCGACGAGGCAGCGGTCGCCCTCCTGGTGGCCGTAATGGTCGTTGAAGAGTTTGAAGTAGTCGATGTCGATCAGGACGACGCCGAAGCCCTCGCCCCGCCCCTGCCACGCCTCCCAGTGGGTGCGCAGGGCATCGTCTATGGCCCGGCGGTTGGCCAGCCCCGTCATCGCGTCGGTGGTGGAGAGGCGCAGCAGCGCGGCGCCGCGCTGCACCACCTCCGCCTGCTGCTGCTCGGCCCTCACCGCGTTCAGGAAGACGCGATAGCGCTCCCGGTTGAGCTTCCAGTTGACGTAGAGCGTCAGCACGAAGGTCGAGAGATAGAGCGTGCCGACCGCCACCGCGTACTCGTAGCTGACCGAGAAGATGGTCGCGAGGGCGACGAGGAAGCTGCCCGCGATCACGCCGGAGGCGATCAGCGCCAACCGGAAGCCGAAATTGCAGAACAGGTTCGAGACCATCATGAAGATGATCCCGAAGGTCATGTAGTACGACGCGCTCACGTGATGGTGGCTGTAGCTGGAGAGCCAGAGCCACGCTCCGTAGCCGACGACCACGCCCGCCGCGCATTGCCGGTCGATCAAAGGCAGCGAGACCTTGCGCCGGATCTGGATCTCGATGCTGAGGATGAAGCCGAGGCCGATCGCGAGGCGCGCGGCCGCCGTGTAGGGCAGGACGTCGCCGATCAGCACCGCGTCGGTGACTGTGAACAGCATGTAGAGGATGCCGACGATCCAGACGGCGCCCCGCACGTCCTGGCGCTGCGTCGCGTCCTGGCGCGCGACGTAGAGCGCGCGCAGGGTGGCCGAACGCGGTTCGTGCCAGCTCTTCGTGAGCTCGCCGTCGATCTGGGCTGCGAGGCTTGGCTGCATACTGGGGTCCGTCTGCACGCCCTGATTGAAGAGGGCGCTGCTTTCGGAAGGGTGAAACCGATACCGAAAGTTGCAGACGACTCCGGACCTGCCCCCAGATGATGCGGCGGCGCGACGGAGATGCGGCGTGCCGCCGCAGGGCCTCAGTGCACGGCCTGCCGGCTCCGGGCGGCCCGGCCGCGCCCGGTTCCGCGGGGCCGTTTGCGGGCGGGCGGCGCGTCGGGCTCCAGCTCGGTGAACGGGACGGTGAAAAGCGGCCGGTGCTCGGCGTCCTGCACGCTGAAGCGGTAACGGGTGAGCTGCGGGTTGCGGGCGCAGTCCGCGTGCGAGGTGAAGCCGGCGCCGTGGCGGGCGGCGTCGAGGGCCGCCGCGTCGTCGGCGCAGTCGAGGCCCTGGTAATCGAGGCAGACGAGGCCGGATCCGGACCGGACGTCGAAGAAGTACCGTGGCATGGCGCTCTCCCTCCTGGCCCCCGGGGCGGTCCGGATTCTGCTGCCGGCTCTCGCGGACCGACACTGTGCCCGGATCCCGGACGTCTGTCACGCCGCAGCGCGGCGGGCCCCCGGGCGAGCGACACCCCGCGGTTCGCCGAGGTGGAGACCAAGCAACGCCGCAGATCTTTGTCGGCTCTCGCCCGTCCCGCCGCTGCGGCCGCCCGTTCTCGTCAGCCTTGCCGGCCGGCGCCGCGGCGCGAATGCACGTGCGCCCACGCGCTGATCTGCGGCTCTGCCTGCGCCCCCGGCCCGGCGAGCCGCGAGAGCTGGGCCGTAATGGCCTGTTTCTTGCTCCCGTTTTCTGTTGATGCGCGACGGGCTTGCCCCGGCCGCTCCCGGCCGCCGGCCCGTCCCGTACAGTCCCCGAACGAGAGATCCCGATGCACCGCATGCCGCTGACACGCCGATCGGTCCTGGCCGGGGGCGCCGCCCTCGCCGCCCTGGGGCCGACCGGCCGGGCCCTGGCGCAGAATGGTCCCTCCGGCGGGCCCTCGGGCAGCCTGACCTACGGCATCTCGATGACCGACCTGCCGCTCACCACCGGCCAGCCGGACCGGGGCGCGGGCGGCTACCAGTTCACGGGGCTCACCCTCTACGACCCGCTGGTCGCCTGGGAACTCGACGTCGCCGACCGGCCGGGCAAGATGGTGCCGGGGCTGGCGACGTCCTGGGAGAGCGATCCGGCCGATCGCAAGAACTGGATCTTCCGCCTGCGCGACGGGGTCGTCTTCCACGACGGCTCGGCCTTCGACGCCGACGCGGTGATCTGGAACTTCGACAAGGTGCTCAACAAGGAGGCACCGCATTTCGACCAGCGCCAGGCCGCCCAGGTGCGCCCCCGCCTGCCGGGCGTGGCGAGCTACCGCAAGCTCGACCCGATGACCGTGCAGGTGACGACGAAGAGCGTCGACAGCCTGTTCCCCTACCAGATGCTCTGGTTCCTGATCTCCTCGCCCGCGCAGTACGAGCGGGTCGGGCGCGACTGGGCCAAGTTCGCCTTCCAGCCCTCCGGCACCGGTCCCTACAAGCTGGCAAACCTCACGCCCCGGGTCCGGGCCGAGTTCGTGCCGAACGAGCGCTACTGGAATCCGAAGCGCGCGCCGAAGCTCGCCAAGCTCACGCTCGCCTGCGTGCCGGAGGATCTCGCCCGGGTGAACGCGCTGCTCTCCGGCAACGTCGACCTGATCGAGCTGCCGGCACCCGACGCGGTGCCGCGCCTCAAGGCCGCCGGCATGCGGGTGGTGGGCAACGACACGCCCCATGTCTGGAACTACCACCTCTCGATGGTCGAGGGCTCGCCCTGGCGGGACCTGCGCCTGCGGCGCGCCGCCAACCTCGCGGTGGACCGCGAGGGCGTGGTGCAGCTGATGGGCGGCCTCGCCACCCCGGCGGTCGGCCAGGTGCAGCCGTCGAGCCCGTGGTTCGGGAACCCGGGCTTCAAGATCCGGACCGACATGGACGAGGCCCGCAAGCTCGTGAAGGAGGCCGGCTACTCGGTCTCGAACCCGCTCAAGACCACCCTCGTGATCCCGACCGGCGGCACCGGCCAGATGCTGAGCCTGCCCATCAACGAGTTCATCCAGCAGAGCTGGGCGGAGGTCGGCATCCAGGTGGCGTTCCGCACCGTCGAGCTGGAGGTGGCCTATACGGGCTGGCGCCAGGGCGCGGCCGACCCGAGCCTCAAGGACGTCAGCGCGAGCAACATCGCCTACGTCACCTCCGACCCGTTCTACGCGATGCTGCGCTTCTACGATTCCCGCCAGATCGCGCCGAACGGGGTGAACTGGAGCCACTACCGCAACGCCGAGGTTGATGCGCTCTGCGATCAGGTCCGCAACAGCCTCGACACCGCCGAGCAGGACCGGCTGCTCGCCCGGATGCACGAGCGCGTGGTGGACGACGCGGTGCAGGTCTGGGTGGTGCACGACACCAACCCGCACGCCCTCTCGCCGCGGGTGAAGGGCTACACCCAGGCCCAGCACTGGTTCCAGGACCTCACGACGCTGGCCTGACGGTGCGTCCCCGAAGGCCGCGCGGCCTTCGGGGGAGCCTCGGGAGCCCCGCCGCTTGACCCGGCCGGGCCTTTCCGCCCAACGAGGGCGCCCCGCCCCCGGAGCGCCGATGTGAGCAACCGCTACGGCCTGGAGATCCGCTCGGCCGGCCCGGCCGACGCGGCCGGGCTATCCGATCTGCTGGGCGCCTGCGGCCTCGCGATCGCGCCGCGCGCGCTCGCCGAGCGGATCGAGGCGCTGCGGCAGGACCGTGGCAGCGCGCTCCTGGCCCTCGCCTGGGGGCCTCCGAGCGGGCTCATCGTTCTGCACTGGCACGCGACGCTGGTGGACGCGCACCCGGTCGCGGCGGTCAGCACCCTGGCGGTCGCGCCCGAGGAACGCCGCCAGGGCATCGGGCGCCTGCTGCTCAAGGCCGGCGCGCAGGCGGCGCGCGCCGCCGGCTGCGGCGTGCTGCATCTCGATGCCGGGCCGGAGGCCGCGAGTCTGCGCGGCTTCTGCGCGGCGACGGGCTTCGCGGAGACGGCCGCCCGCTACGAGCGCCCGCTGCGCAAGCGGAACTGACGGGTTGCTGTCAGGCTGCGGCATCGCGGCCCGGGGCCGAACCGGCGGGCCGCCCGGCCGTTCTCGCACCATGTCCGAGCCCAATCCCGATCCGATCGTCGAGGCCCGCCACCGCGAGTTGGCCGTCGAGCACCTGCTCTTCGGCACGATCCGCCACCTCGCCGAGCGCGATCCCGCCCTCCTCGACGCGCTGGAGGGCAGCCTCGACCACCTCTGGGACAAGGCCGACGACGCGAGCCGCGACGACGCGGCGGTGCGCGGGGTCGCCCAACGCTTCATCCGCAGCCTGCGGCGCGAGCGTTGAGGCGGGTAGGCTCGATCGCGTAGAGCGGGCACTCGCGTCCGGGATCTCCCTCATGGATCGCCCCCATGGCCCTCAAGACGACCTTCGTCGTGCAGACCTTCGTGATGAAGCGCAATCGCCTGAGCCCGGGCGATCGCGAGGTCACGGGCACGGAGAGCGGAGCGCTCAAGAAAGCGCAGGCCATGGCCGGGCGTCTGCCCGGCACCGCGGCCCTGCGGGTGGTCGCCGACGACGAGACCGGCGAGGTCGAGAGCATCGCGATCCTGGAGAGCTTCGGCGCGGTGCCCGACGATTTCGCCGACAGCCTCGTGGGCGGGTAGGCGCCTCGCGCCGGATCAGGCCTCCGCCGGCTCCAGATCCATCTCGGCGCGCGGCACCGGCAGCCCCATGTGCTGGAAGGCCCGGGCGGTGAGGACGCGGCCGCGAGGGGTGCGCTGCACGAAGCCCTGCTGGATCAGGTAGGGCTCGATGATGTCCTCGATCGCGTCGCGCGGCTCGGAGAGCGCGGCGGCGATCGTCTCGATGCCCACCGGCCCGCCCCCGAACGAGCCCGCGATCAGGCTCAGGTACTTGCGGTCCATCACGTCGAGGCCGATCGCGTCCACGTCGAGGAGTTGCAGCGCCCGGTCGGCGAGGGCGCGCGTCACCACCGGCTCCTCGGCCACCACCGCGAAGTCGCGCACCCGCCGCAGCAGCCGGCCCGCGATCCGCGGCGTGCCGCGTGCCCGCCGGGCGATCTCGTTGGCGCCCTCCGCCGACATGCCGAGCCCCAGGACCCGCGCGCCCCGCTCCACGATCAGCTGCAGCTCGTCCACATCGTAGAAGGCCAGCCGGATCGGGATGCCGAAGCGGTCGCGCAACGGCGTGGTGAGCAGGCCCGCCCGGGTGGTGGCGCCGACAAGCGTGAACTTCGGCAGGTCGATCTTGACCGAGCGGGCGGCCGGCCCCTCGCCGATGATCAGGTCGAGCTGGTAGTCCTCCATGGCCGGGTAGAGGATCTCCTCCACCGCCGGGTTGAGGCGGTGGATCTCGTCGATGAACAGGACGTCGCGCTCGTCGAGGTTGGTGAGCTGTGCGGCCAGATCGCCGGCCTTGGCGATGACGGGGCCGGAGGTGGAGCGGAAGTTCACGCCGAGCTCGCGGGCGACGATCTGGGCGAGGGTTGTCTTGCCGAGGCCGGGGGGCCCGACGAAGAGCACGTGGTCGAGGGCCTGGCCGGTCTTGCGGGCGGCCTCGATGAAGATCTGCATGTTGGCCCGCGCCGCCCGCTGGCCGACGAACTCCGCCAGCGACAGAGGACGGATGCTCTGCTCCGGGTCGCCCGCCCGCGCCTCCGGCGTCAGCAGCGACCGCGTCAGATGCTTCGGCGTCACGGCGTGGTCAGGCTGCAAGCGCCCGCTCCTCGCCGCCCGGGAAGGGCTGGAGCAGGACGCGGCGGCCCTTGAGGTCGTGCACCGTGACCCGCCACTCCGACCAGTCGGTGCGGGCGTCGAGATCGCGCATCACGTCCCGGGCCACGCGCCGCGCCCGGTCGACCAGGCGGCCCGGCGCCCGGACCTCCGCGCCCTTGGCGTCGAACACGCACTCGTAGCCGTTGGTGCAGTGAAAGCGGTAGCGGGCCATCGCGCATCCTCTCTCGATCCGTGCCGTTCCGGAGCAGCCTCCGGATGTATGTTCACCATATGTTCTTACCCCTGTCCAGGGCCAGGGGCGTGCGGCGCGGCGCGTTGTCCGGGGCTCATCGGGGTCGCGCTCGGTCGGCGCGGACGCGGAGCCGGCCTCCTTTCACGTCACGGTCGCAGGACGCGCCTGCCGGGCCTCCCCGGCGCGGGCGACGGTGACGCTTTCGGGCAGGCACGCCGCCTCGCCGGGCCCCGCGACGGCCAGGAGACTCGTCTCCGCGAAATCGGGCTCGAGCGCCGCGACGAGCCGCCCCAGCCCGCCGTCGAGCGGGGCGGCCGCGCCGTCCACCAGCAGGATGTCGGGCCGGCGCAGCAGGGCGCGCACGAGGTCGACCGCGGCCTGCTGCCGGGCCGTGAGGTGGCGGCCGCGGTTGCCCACAGCGAATTCAAGGCCGCGGCGGCGGATGCCGGCCTCCAGGTCGAAGGCCTGGACGGCAGCGCGCACCTGCTGCTGGATCTCGACCTCGCCGTGCATGCGCGCCACGTCGATGCGGCCGAACAGCAGGTTGTCGAGCACGGAGGCGAGCGGGTTGATCCGGGCGGGGTCGTAGGGCTCGATCCCGTGCCCGTCGGGCCCCTGCAGGGCGTCCTGCACGAAGACGCGGGCCGCGACGATGCGGGTCTGCAGCGCCGACGTGAGCAGGCCAAGGCGCTGGCGCGGCTCGATATAGGGAAGCGTGAGCGCCAGGAAGGTCTCGTTGTCCGCCTGGGTGAGGCGCCCGTCGCTCCGGATGCCGGCGAGCCGGCGCGTGAGATCGGGCAGCTCGTCGGGGTCGATCAGCGAGAAGCGCCGGAATAGGGAGTGGCCGGGCGGAAGGTCGCGGAAGATCTCGATCAGGTTGCGGGCGAGGCGCACGCCGGCCGCCGCGAGGTCGTCGAGGAGCCCGGCGCGGGCGAGCGCGGCGCGGAAGCGCGGATCGGCGGCGAGCGCCGGGCCCTTCAGGCGGGGGTCGCGCGGCACGCCGAACAGCAGGTTCTCGGCCACCGTCGCCTGCGGGTTGTAGCTGCCCCGGGAGAACGGGATCACGAGCCCGGCCATGCCCGCCTCCGCGAAGTGCCGGCGCAGATAGGCGCGGGCCTGGATCAGACGCTCGCCCGCCGGGGTCTCGTGGGTGACGGAACTCAGCGCCTGCAGGCCGAAGCGGTAGAGGTCGTCCTCCATGCCGAGCCGCCCGAGCAGGTCGAGCAGGCGCGCGTCGAGGGCGGCGGCGTCGGCCAAGCCGAGCGCCGCGCAGTCGATCCAGGGATCGTCCACCGTCTCGACCGGGTTGCCGGTGCGCAGGGCCTCGGCGAGGGAGCGGTCCCGGCGGCCGAGCCGCCGCTGGAGCACGCCCGGCCGCGCCCGCCAGCGCAGACCGTAGAGCAGGTTGTCGCGCAGCGAGCCCGGGAACAGCACCGGCACCGGGCCGCAATAGGCGATCCGCCGGGCGCGCGCCTCGGCCGGCAGCGCCAGGAGATCCTGGCCACCCACCCGCAGGATGCCCGACTGGGGCGGGACGAGGCCGGCGATCGCCTGGGCGAGCTGGCGCGCGAGCCCGCTGCCGGGCGAGACCAGCGCGACCCGCGCCGGCAGGGGCAGCGTGAGATCCGCCACCTCGATGCCCCGCCCTCCCTGGGGATCGCGCAGGGACAGACCTTCGACGGTGAGCGGGCCGGCGAGGCGGGGCGGCTCCCCCTCCATCGACGGCTCGGCCGGGCGCAGGCGGTGGGGCGCGAAATGGGCCGCCACGGTCTCGTACTTCACCTCGACGTCGAGGCGCTGCTGGTCCCAGTCGATCAGCTCCTTCAAGGGCGGCGGCAGGTCGCGGTAGGCCGCGAGCACCGCGACGAGCTGCCCGATGTCGAGCTCGCCCTTGAGCGCGAACAGGCCGCCGATCGCGTAGAACAGGAACGGCGTGACCTGGGCCAGCAGGTTGTTCAGGTACTTGACCGCGAATTTCCGCCGGTAGATCCGCAGGCGCAGGTCGTAGAGGCCGTGGAGCCGGCCGCCGATCTCGGCCCGCTCCCAGCGGCCGGCGCCGTTGGCGGTCACCGTCTCCAGACCCTCCAGCACCTCGCCGACCCGGCCCGCGAAGTTGCGCGAGGCGAGCTGGCGGCGCCGGCTCAACCGGATGATCTCGCGCCGCAGCCGCGGGATCACCACCATCTGCACGCCCACCATCCCGCCCGCGACCAGCCCGAGCCAGACGTTCTGCATCAGGATGAAGGCCAGCGCGGTCGCGGCCTGGGTGCCGAGGAAGACCGGCACCACGATCGCGTCGCCGATGAAGGAGCCGATCGGTTCGACCTCGTCGCGGATGATGGTCGCGGTCTCGGAGGCCTTCACCTCCCCTTGCGCCTCGGGGTTGAAGCGCAGCATCAGCGAGAAGAGCTGGAAGCGCAGCCGCCGCAGCATGCGCTCGCCGAGCACGCCCTTCTGCAGATTGATCCAGAACTTGAACGCGCCGTTGATCAGCACGAGAGTGAGGAACAGGCCGGAGAGGCCCAGCAGCAGCTCGGTCCGCCCGAGCGCGAAGCCGGAGAAGAGCTGGCTCTCCCCGCCGCCGAGCCAGCGCGGCCAGTGCACGGTGAGGTCGAGGAAGGGGGCGGTGCTGTTGCCCCGCTCGAACGCCTTGCCCGTGATGGCGTCGTTGACGATGCGCCGGGGCAGATCGAGCGAGGCGAAGTAGAACGGCAGCGAGGCGAGGACGACGATGCAGATCGCGAGCTGGTCGCGCCGCGAGTAGCGCCAGATGTACCCGAACAGCTTCGGCTCCAACGCGCGCATCGCCACCTGTCCGGACCGGGTCCCATCTCGCGCGGCGCGGACGCACCGACGCGGTTGCATTTGGCACATCGGCACAGGGTGTGCGAACAGGCTCGCGCGCTCCGGCTGGGGAGACACCCGTTGATCGCGTCGCGTCCATCACCGGTAGGACTCACCCCCGAGCGCCCGTGCCGGGTGCTGATCTACAGCCACGACACCTTCGGCCTCGGCCACCTGCGCCGCGCGCGCACCATCGCGGCGGCGATCGTGCAGGGCGGCGTAGCGCAGGCCGTCATCGTCTCGGGCTCGCCCGTTCTCGACCGCTTCGCCCCGACGCCGGGCGTCTCGACGGTGGCAGTGCCACCGGTGACGAAACGGCCGGACGGCGCCTATGCCAGCCTCGACCCGGCGATCCCGCTGGAGGAGACGGTCGCGGCGCGCCGGGCGATCATCCTCCGGACCTTCGACGCGTTCCGGCCGCACCTCGTCCTCGTAGACAAGGAGCCGGCCGGCTTCCACGGCGAGATGCTGCCGGTGCTGGAGCGCGCCGCGGAGCGCGGCTGCCGTCCGGTGCTCGGCCTGCGCGACGTGCTCGACGATCCCGCGTGGCTCGCGGCCGAATGGGCGCGCAAGGGCGCGGGCGCGGTCTTGGAGCGCTTCTACGACGAGGTCTGGGTCTACGGGGTGCCGCGCCTGCACCGGCCGCTGGCGGGGCTCGGCCTCGTGCCCGAGGTCGAGGAACGCCTGATCTATACCGGCTACCTGCGCCGCGCCCTGCCGCGGCCGGACCCCGCCCGGCGCGAGCCGGCGCTCGCGGACGGACCGTTCCTGCTCGTCACCCCGGGCGGGGGCGGCGACGGCGCGGCTCTGATCGACTGGGTGATCGCCGCCTACGAAACCGATCCCGGCATCCCGCTGCCGGCGCTCGTCGCCTTCGGCCCCTTCCTCGACGCGTCCGTGCGGGCGGACTTCCTGGCGCGGATCGGCCGGCTGCCCGGGCGGCTCGCGGCGATCACCTTCGACGCGCAGATCGAGTTCCTGATCGGCAAGGCCGCGGGCGTGGTGGCGATGGGCGGCTACAACACGTTCTGCGAGATCCTCTCCTTCGACCGGCCGGCGCTTCTGGTGCCGCGCACCGAGCCCCGGCGCGAGCAGGAGATCCGGGCGCGCTCGGCCGAGACGCTCGGGCTGGTGCGGGTGCTCGCGCAGGCCGGGGGCCGGACGCCGGAGCGGATGGCCGCGGCGCTCCGCACCCTGCCGGACCAGCCGCCCCCCTCGCGGGTCGTGCTCCCGGGTCTGCTCGACGGGCTCGGCGTCGTGGCAGACCGGGTGCGGGCGCTCTCCGCCGGCCGGCCGCTCTCCGTCGCGGAGGCCCTGTGAGCGCGCCGCGCATCGCCGTGGTGGTGAAGGGCTACCCGCGCCTGTCGGAGACCTTCATCGCGCAGGAATTGCTGGCGCTGGAGGCGCGCGGCCTGCCGCTCGCGATCTGGTCGCTGCGCCGCCCGACCGACCGGGACCGCCACCCGATGCACGCACGCATCGCCGCGCCGGTCGCCTACCTGCCCGAGTACCTGCGCGACGCGCCGCTCCGGGTGCTCGCCGGCCTTGGCCGGGCGCTCCGCCGGCCGCGCTTTCCCGCCCTGCTCGCCCTGTTCCTGCGCGACCTCGCGCGCGATCCCAGCGCCTCGCGCCTGCGCCGGCTGGGGCAGGCCCTGGTGCTGGCCCGCGAGCTGCCGGAGAGCGTGACGCATATCCACGTCCACTTCCTGCACACGCCGGCCAGCGTCGCCCGCTACGCCGCCCGGCTGACCGGCCGGGGCTGGAGCTTCTCGGCGCATGCCAAGGACATCTGGACCACGCCGGACTGGGAGTTGCGGGAGAAGCTCGGCGATGCCGCCTGGGGGGTGACCTGCACGCGGGACGGGCTGCGGCGGCTGGAGGAACTGGCATCCTCCTCCCGCGCTCTGCCTCCCCTCGCTGCGGGAGAAGATGAAGGGAGAGCGTCGCGCCTCGCGCTCGCCTATCACGGCCTCGACCTCGGCCGCTTCCCCGGCCCGCCCCCCGCCCGCCCGCCGCGCGACGGCTCCGATCCGGCCGATCCGCTGCGCCTGCTATGCGTCGGCCGCCTGGTCGCCAAGAAGGGCCACGACGACCTCCTCGATGCCCTGGCGGCGCTGCCCGCCGGCCTGCACTGGCATCTGACCTTGATCGGCGGCGGCGAGATGCGGGCCGCGACCGAGGCGCGGGCGGCGGCACTCGGCCTCGGCCAGCGGGTCGCGTTCCGAGGGGCGCGGGCCCAGCCCGCGGTGATCGCGGCGATGCGCGAGGCCGATCTCTTCGTACTGCCGACCAAGCCCGCTCCCGGCGGCGACCGGGACGGGCTGCCGAACGTGCTGATGGAGGCGGCGAGCCAGGACCTGCCGATCCTCGCGACGGCGTTTGCCGGCACGCCGGAATTCATCGCCTCCGGCACGCACGGGCTCCTCGTCCCCCCCGGCGACCCAGCGGCTCTGGCCGAGGCGCTGGCGCGGCTCGCCCGCGACCCGGCGCTGCGCCGCCGCCTCGCCGGGGCCGCGCGGACGCGCCTTGTCGCCGACTTCGCCCTCGACCCCGGCATCGACCTGATCGCGGCGCGGCTCGCCGCCAGCGCGGGACTCGGAGCCCTGCCGGCGGCCGCTCCCCACCCCGCCGGGGCCTGCGCATGCGCGTCCTGATCGCCGTCACGCACCTTCTCGGCGCCGGGCATCTCACCCGGGCGGCGGCGCTCGCCCGCGCCTTCGCGGCGGCCGGGCACGACGTGGTCCTGGCGAGCGGGGGCGCGCCCGCGCCGCTGGTGCGGCTCGCGGGCGTGCGCCTCGTCCAGTTGCCGCCGCTCCACGTGCGCGGAACCGCCTTCTCAGACCTGCGCGACGCGGACGGGCAGCCGGCCGACGCCGCGCTCCTCGACCGGCGCCGGTCGATGCTCCTGGGCGCGCTGGCGGAGAGCGCGCCCGACGTGCTGATCACCGAGCTGTTCCCCTTCGGCCGGCGGGCGCTGGCGGGCGAGTTCCTGGCGCTGGTCGAGGCGGCCCGCGCCAGGGCCGCGCGCCCGCTGGTCCTCGCCTCGATCCGCGACATCCTGGTGGCGCCGGAGAAGCCCGGGCGGGTCGCCGAGACGCATGCCCGGGTCGCTGCCCTCTACGACGCGGTGCTGGTCCATGCCGACCCGGCTCTCGCGCCCCTCGACGCCTCCTGGCCGGTCGATACCGGGCTGGCGCCGCGCCTGCGCTACACCGGCTACGTGGACGAGGGCGGCGCGGTCCCCGAGGCTGCCGAGCGCGCCGGCATCCTGGTCTCAGCCGGGTCGAGCGCGGCGGGGCTCGGGATGCTCGCCGCCGCGGCCGAAGCGGCCCGGCGCCGGCCGGATCTCGGCTGGCGCATCCTCGTCGGGCACGGTGTGCCGGAGGCGGATTTCTCCGCGCTCGGGGCCGGGCTTCCTCCCGGCACTGTGGAGCGGGCGCGGCCCGATTACCGGGCGCTGCTGGCCAGGGCGGCGCTGGCGGTGAGCCAGTGCGGCTACAACACCGCGGTCGATCTCCTGGCCACGGGCACGCCCGCGGTGCTCGTCCCCTTCGAGGCCGGCCGCGAGACCGAGCAGCGCCTGCGCGCGGAGCGCTTCGCGGAGCGCGGGCTGGCCCGGGTGCTGGCCGAGGCCGGTCTCGACGCCGACGCGCTGCTGCGGACGATCGCGGAGGCACCCCGCGCACCTCTGCCGCCGCACGGACTGGCGCTCGACGGGGCGGGGCGGACGGTCGCGCTGGTAGAGGCGATGGTGCGGGATCGAGCGAGCGCGGCGCCTTCCCAGATCCTCCCTCCCCCCTCGGCGGGGGAGGGTGGCCCCTGCGTCAGCAGGGGTCGGGAGTGGGAACCCCGGCTCCCGGAGAAGGCGCGGCCTTCATACAGGGCACAGCCTGAACCTGAGGCTGGGTTCCCCTCTCCCCCCCTGCTTCGCAGGGTACCCTCCCCCGCAGAGGGGGGAGGGAGAGCCGCGCTCGACCGTCTGCGCGCCGCCCTCGACCGTCACGCAGAGACCCACCCGCCCGTGCCCGTCTGGTGGCGGGACGACGACGCGGTCGCGGCCACGCCCGCGCTCGACCGGCTGCTCGCTCTGGGTCAAGCCTGCGCCGCCCCGATCCTCCTGGCGGCGATCCCGGCGCACCTCGCGCCCTCGCTCGGTCGCCGCCTCGACGGCGTGCCGGGGGTGCGCCTCGCCGTCCACGGCCTCGCCCACGCGAACCACGCGCCGGCCGGCGAGAAGCCCGCCGAGTTCGGCCCGCACCGCCCGCTGGCCGCGCTGATCTCCGATGCCCGCGAGGGCCTGCGCCGCGCCGGGGAGCATCTCCCGGCGACCGCCCTGCTGCCGGTCTTCGTGCCACCCTGGAACCGGATCGCGCCCGACCTCGCCGCCGCGCTGCCGGATCTCGGCTACGCCGGCCTCTCCGCCGCCACGCCGCGGCAGGCACCGCCCGAACAGGCCGATCTCGTCCGCGCCGACATCCACATCGACCCGATCGACTGGCGCGGCACCCGCTCGCTCACCGACCCGGAGCGCCTCGTGGACGACCTCGTCGCCCGGCTCGATACCGGCGGCCCGGTCGGCATCCTCACCCACCACCTCGCCCACGACGGGTCGCTCTGGGCCTTCCTCGAAGCGCTGCTGCCGCTCCTCGTCCGCCACCCGGCCGTGACGGTTCTGGATCCACGACACCTGTTCGCCCGCGCGCCCGTGGACGCGGGCGCCGCGCCGTGGTCTCGTCGGGGCGCGAGGGCATCGTGACGCCGCTTCTCTCGATCCGCGACCTGAAGGTCGCCTTCCGCACCGAATCCGGGCCGTTCGAGGCGCTGCACGGCCTCTCGCTGGACGTGATGCGCGGGCGCACCCTCGCCCTCGTGGGGGAGTCGGGCTCCGGCAAGTCGGTGACGGCGCAGGCTGTCTTGCGCATTCTCCCCCGCGCCGCCGCGATCGCGGGCGGCCGGATCCTGTTCGAGGGGCAGGACCTCGCGGCGCTCCCGCCCGACGGGCCGCAGATGCGGGCGGTGCGGGGCAAGCGCATCGCCATGATCTTCCAGGAGCCGATGACCTGCCTGTCGCCGCTCCACACGGTCGGCGACCAGATCGGCGAGGCCCTGCGCGTCCATACCGGCGCCTCCGCCCGCGAGGCCGCCGCCCGCACCCGGGAGGCGCTGGCCCATGTGGGCTTCCCCGATCCCGAACGGGCGCTTCGCACCTACCCGTTCGAATTGTCGGGGGGCCTGCGCCAGCGCGCGATGATCGCGATGGCGATCATCCTGAAGCCGGCGCTCCTCATCGCCGACGAGCCGACCACCGCGCTCGACGTCACCACCCAGGCCCAGATCCTGGCGCTGCTCGCCCGCCTCCAGGAGGAGGACGGCATGGGGATCCTGCTGATCACCCACGATCTCGGCGTGGTCGCCAACATGGCCCACGACGTGGCGGTGCTCTATCGCGGGCGTCTGGTCGAATCCGGCCCGCGCGAGGCGGTGATGCGGGCGCCCGGCCACGCCTACCTGCGGGCGCTCCTCCACGCGGTGCCGCGCTTCGACATGGCCCCGGGCGAGCGCCTCACGCCGATACGCCCGGCTCGCGCGGCGATTCCCCCGGCCCGCCCGCCGGCGCGCGCCGCCGGCCCGATCCTGCGGGTCGAGGGCGTCTCGAAGACCTTCACTCTTCGGGCCGGCCGGTTCTGGGACAAGCCCCGGCAGGTGCGCGCCGTCGCGGACGTGTCGCTCGCCCTGGAGCCGGGCCGGACGCTCGGGCTCGTGGGCGAGTCGGGCTCCGGCAAGACCACCGTCTCGAAGATGATCATGCGGGCGCTGAAGCCAGATGCCGGCCGCGTCCTGTTCGACGACGGCACCGGCCCCCGGGACGTGCAGGCGCTCCGGGACGCGGCGCTCTTCGCCTACCGGCGGCAGGTGCAGTTCGTGTTCCAGGACCCCTATGCCTCGCTCGACCCGCGGCTCAGCGTGCGCCAGATCCTCTCCGAGCCGATGGAGATCCACGGCGTGCCGGCCCCACGGCGCCGGGCGCGCGCCCGCGAGCTCCTGGCGATGGTCGGGCTGGAGGCTGATGCGCTCTCGCGCTTCCCGCACGCCTTCTCGGGCGGCCAGCGCCAGCGCATCGGCATCGCCCGGGCGCTGGCGCTGGAGCCGCGGCTCCTCGTCCTCGACGAGCCGGTCTCGGCCCTCGACGTCTCGGTCCAGGCGCAGGTGCTCAACCTCCTGAAGGACCTCCAAGGGGCGCTGGGCCTGAGCTACCTCATCGTCTCCCACAATCTCGCGGTGATCGACTACATGGCCGACACGATCAGCGTGATGGCCCGCGGGCGCATCGTCGAGGAGGCGCCGCGCGCCGTCCTGTTCCGCAACCCTGCCCATCCCTACACCCGGGCGCTGCTCGCCGCGGTGCCGGACCCGAGCCTCGATCACCCGCTTGATTTCGCGGCGGTGACGGGCGACCATTCCGACCCCGCCCGCTGGCCCGAGCCCTACCGCCTCGGCCCCGACGAGGCCGGCGCGATGGTCGAGGTCGAGCCCGGCCACCGCGTTCGCCGCAGCGCCGCATCCGCAAGGCGGGCCGCGTGATGGCGCGCCTTATGGAACGCCTGCGCCGGCGCTGGATCGGCCCGCTCTTCGACCGGCTCGGCTACGACCTCGTGCCGGCGACGCCCGACTGGACCCACCGCCCGGTCTCGCCCCACGAGGTCGCGCAGCTCCTCGACAACGCCGCCGCGCAGCTCGTCCAGGATCTGGCGGCGGCCGGCATTCCCTGCCGGCACGACGTGCGGGCGCTCGTCCAAGAGTTCTGGGACCTGATCCCGCGCGCGCCCGTGCGGCAGCGGCGGGGCGGCTCCGGCTTCAACGGGGCGCTCCAGCTCTTCGTGCTGATGCGGGCGCTGGAGCCCGATTGCGTGATCGAATCGGGCGTGTTCCGCGGGCTGACCACCTGGGTGATCCGGCAGGCGCGGCCCGAGGCGCGGATCTTCTGCCGCGACCCCGATCTCTCCGGTCTGCAGTACCGCGACCCGGGGGCGACCTACTGCACGCAGGACTGGTCGACGGCCGATTGGTCGGCGCTCGACCCAGCCCGCACGGTGGCGTTCTTCGACGACCACGTCGCCCAGGCGCGCCGGGTGGTCGAGGCGCGCGGGCGCGGCCTCACCCGCCTCGTCTTCGACGACGACGCGGCCGGCCACCGGATCCACACCCATGGCGGACCCGCGCACCCGACCATCGCGATGGTGCGGGCACTGCACGAGACCGAGAGCCGCTCCGAGCCGATCCGCTGGCAGCGCAACGGCCGCGTCTTCGAGCAGCCGGCCGACGATCCCTTGGTGCGCAAGGCCGCCCGCCTGATCGCCCGCGCCCACGCCTTCGACGACTTGCACGCGGCGACGGGGTACTCGCCCGCGCGGCTGACCTACGTGCAGCTGCATCCGGAGGTGGGCGGATGAGCGAATCGACCACGGGCGCTCTCCCACCCGCCTCTGCCGGGGAGGGTGGCCCCTGCGTGACCAGGGGTCGGTCGGGACGAAGTCCCGCAGAGAGGGGAACCCAGCTCCTGGAGAAGGCGCGGCCTTCATGCAGGGCACGGCCCTCTTCTGCACCGTCGCTCCCCTCTTGCGGGACTTCGTCCCGGTCCCCCCTGCTTCGCAGGGTACCCTCCCCCGCAGAGGGGGGAGGGAGATCAGGCGTCTCTCGCCGCGCCCTCCTGGTGGGTCTCGGCGCGCTGTTCCTCGCCCCGCGCCCCGCCCGCGCCGAGGAGCCACTCGAAGCCCCCCTCGTCGTGGACCTCGCCGCCCGCGGCCGGCGCGTCGGCCAGGCCGGCGGCGCGATCCGCACGCTGATCGCGAAGGCGCGCGACGTGCGCTACCTCTCGGTCTACGGCTACACCCGCCTCGTCGGCTACGATTCCGACCTGAACCTGCAACCCGACGTGCTGGAGAGCGTCACCGTCGAGGAGGGCCGCTTCACCCTGCGGTTGCGCGCGGGCCACCGCTGGTCGGACGGCCATCCCTTCACCGCCGAGGACTTCCGCTACTACTGGGAGGATGTGGCCAACAACCGCGATCTCAGCCCCGGCGGGCCGCCCGACTTCCTGATCGTCGAGGGCAAGCCCCCCGCGGTGAGCTTCCCCGACGACCGCACGGTGGTCTACGCCTGGGAGCGGCCGAACCCGCGCTTCCTGCCCGCGCTCGCCGCCCCGCGCGACCCGCTGATCTACCGGCCGGCCCACTACCTGAAGCCGTTCCACCCGCGCTACGCCGGCCGCGAGGCGGCGGAGGCCGCCGCGAAGGCCGAGAAGCTGCGCGGCTGGGCGGCGCTCCACAACCGGCTCGACGACAATTTCGAGCTGAACAACCCGGACTGCCCGACGCTGCAGGGCTGGCGGCCCCGCACCCGGGCGCCGGCCACCCGCTTCGTGTTCGAGCGCAACCCGCACTACCACCGGGTGGACACGGCCGGCACGCGGCTGCCCTACCTCGACACGATCCTGATGGACGTGGCCTCGACCGGGCTGCTCGTCGCCAAGACCAACGCGGGCGAGGCGGACCTGATGTTCCGCGGGCTCGCGATGAACGACATCCCGAGCCTGCGCGAGGGCGAGCGGGCGCACGGCTACCGCACCCATCTCTGGCCGGTGGCGCGCGGCTCCGAGATCGCGCTCTACCCGAACCTCACCACCCTCGATCCGGTCTGGCGCCGGCTCAACCGCGACCTGCGCTACCGCCGCGCCCTGTCGCACGCGATCGACCGGCGCACGCTCAACAACACCCTGCTGTTCGGGCTGGGCACCGAGGGCAACGACACGGTGGTGCCGGAGAGCCCGCTGTTCCGGCCCGAGATGCGGACCCTCAACGCGGCCTACGACCCGGCGGAGGCCACGCGCCTCCTCGACGCGATCGGGCTGACGGGGCGGGACGGCTCCGGCATCCGCCTGATGCCGGACGGGCGCCCGCTCGAGATCGTGGTCGAGAGCGACGGCGAGGCCGGCCTGATCCTCGACGGGCTGATGCTGATCGGCGAGTTCTGGCGAGAAGTGGGCATCCGGCTCGTGGTGAAGCCGCAGGAGCGGACGAACCTGCGCCGTCGCTCCATGGCGGGAATGACCGTGATGGTGGCGGCCCAAGGGCTCGACCTCGCGGTGCCGACCGCGATCATGCCGCCGACGGGCCTGAGCCCCGCGCAACCCGACCACTATGCCTGGCCGCGCTGGAGCCTGAACCTGGAGAGCCGGGGCGCCAGCGGCGAGCCCTGCGACGTCCCCGAGGTCGAGCGCCTGATCGCGCTGGATCGGGACTGGCGGATGACCACCGACCCCGCGCGGCAGGGCACGATCTGGCGCGAGATGCTGATGAACCACGCGGAGAACCAGTGGGTGATCGGCACAGTGGCGGGGGCGCTCCAGCCGGTGGTGGCGTCCACCCGCCTCGCCAACCTGCCGGACCGGGCGCTGTATTCCTGGGAGCCGACCGCGCTGATCGGCGTGCAGCGGCTGGACGAGGTTTTTTGGGACAAGGCGGCGGAGCGGAACGCGGCGGTCGGCGGGGGGCGGGGATGATGGCGGTGAGCCATGTTCTCCGACGCTGCCGGTCCGCATCCCCTCTCCCCGCGCGTGGGGAGAGGGGCGAGCCCCCCCTGTCGGGGGTGAGCCGAGCGATCGATCCCGCAGGGATCGACGCGGGGATGAGGGGGCTTTTCCGGACGAGGCTTCTTCGGACAAGCCCCCTCACCACCGCCTGCCGGCTCGCTCAGCCGACGACAGGGTCGGCTGAGCCCTCTCCCCGCGCGCGGAGAGAGGGGATCTGCACCGATCACAGTGCCCCCCGGAGCACCCCGTGACCGGCCTCGTCCTCCGCCGCCTCGTCACGATGGCGCTGACGCTCCTGCTGATCTCGGCGCTCGTCTTCTTCGTGATCAAGCTGCCGCCAGGCGACTACCTCTCGAACCGCATCGCGGAACTCCGCGCGGGCGGCGAGGCAGCCTCGATCGCCAAGGCCGAGCTGCTGATCCGCCAGTACGGGCTCGATAAGCCGGTCTGGCAGCAATACCTGATGTGGGTCGGGCTGATGCCCGGGCCCGCCGGGTTCTCGGGCCTGCTCCAGGGCGACTGGGGCTGGTCCTTCGAGTACGATCGGCCGGTGGCCCAGGTCGTCGGGGACGCGCTCTGGCTCACGCTCGTCGTGAACCTCGCCGCCCTCGTCTTCGTCCACGCGGTCTCGATCCCGATCGCGATCTACTCGGCGACGCACCGGCACTCGCTGGGCGACGCGGTGGTGACCGTGCTTGGCTATGTCGGTCTCGCCGTACCGGGCTTCCTGCTCGCGCTGATCCTCTTGTTCTACGCCAACCGCTGGTTCGGCCTGTCGATCGGCGGGCTCTACGACGCGGGCTTCACCGGCAGGCCCTGGGAGGGGGCCAAGATCCGCTCGCTGCTGGCCCATCTCGTGGTGCCGACGCTGGTCATCGGCCTCGGCGGCACCGCCGCGATGATCCGGCGGATGCGCGCCAACCTCTTGGACGAGCTCGCCAAGCCCTACACGGTCACGGCGCGGGCCAAGGGCCTGCCGCCGATGCGGGCGCTCCTCAAGTACCCGTTCCGGATGTCGCTGAACCCGTTCGTGGCCGATATCGGCAACCTGCTGCCCCACCTCGTCTCGGGCTCGGTGCTGGTCTCGCTGGTGATGAGCCTGCCGACGGTCGGCCCGCTGCTGCTGGACGCGCTGCGCACCCAGGACCAGTTCATGGCGGGCTTCATCCTGATGTTCGTGGCGGCGCTGACGCTGGTCGGCATGCTGATCTCCGACCTCGTGCTGGTCTGGCTCGACCCGCGCATCCGCCTCGGCGCGCGCTGATGGCGGCCCACTACGTCGATCCGGCCCCGTTCGACCCGGATGCCGGCCGCGAGGGCGACCGCGACGCGCCCTCGGCGCGCCGCCTGTTCGTGCGCAAGTTCCTGCGCCACCGGCTCGCCGTGGTCTCCGGGCTGATCCTGCTCGCCCTCTACGCCAGCGTGCCCTTCGTCGAGTGGCTCGCCCCCTACGGGCAGGCCACGCGCAACGGCGACTTCCTGCACGCGCCGCCGCAGGGGCTGCACCTGTTCCACGAGGGCCGGTTCGTCGGGCCCTTCACCTACCCGTACCGGGCCGAGCTCGACCTCGAGACCTTCCGGCGCAACTACGTGGTGGACGAGAGCCGCCCGCAACCCGTGCGCTTCCTCTGCCGCGGCGACGGCTATCTCTGGCTCGGGCTGATCCCGGGCGAGCACCACCTCGTCTGCCCGCCGGAGGGCGGCACCCTGTTCCTCCTCGGCACCGACCGGCTCGGGCGCGACATCCTCTCGCGCATGATCTACGGCACGCGCATCTCGCTGGTGATCGGGCTCGTGGGCGTGGCGATCTCCTTCGCGCTGGGGCTTCTGTTCGGCGGGCTCGCCGGCTATTTCGGCGGCGTGATGGACGCCGCCATCCAGCGCCTGATCGAGCTGGTGCGATCATTGCCCGAGCTGCCGCTCTGGCTCGCGCTCTCGGCGGCTTTGCCGCCTAACTGGAGCCCACTCTGGGTATTCTTCGGGATCACGATCATCCTCGGTCTACTCGACTGGCCGGGCCTTGCGCGGGCGGTGCGCGGCAAGCTGCTGGCGCTCCGCGAGGAGGACTTCGTCGCCGCCGCCGAGCTGATGGGCGCCTCGCCGACGCGCGTGATCGCCCGGCACCTGATCCCGAACTTCATGAGCCACCTGATCGCCTCGGCAACGCTCTCGATCCCCGGCATGATCCTGGGCGAGACGGCCCTGTCCTTCTTAGGTCTTGGCCTGCGCCCCCCGGTGACGAGCTGGGGCGTGCTCCTCAACGAGGCCCAGAACCTCGCCGCCGTCCAGCTCTATCCCTGGCTGCTCGTGCCGGTGCTGCCGGTGCTCGTCACGGTGCTGGCCTTCAACTTCCTGGGCGACGGCCTGCGCGACGCGGCAGATCCGTACCATTGAGGCCGTATGGGTTTGATCACCGCGGATACTGGGGCTCCCCCCTCTCCCCGCGCACGGGGAGAGAGGATCCACGGCGCCTGAAGCGATCGACCGGAAACCGCAAGATGGACAACCTCGCCCAAGACCCCGCGGACGCCCTGGCCCGCCGCATCGCCGAGCGCACGGCCGTCGTCGGCGTGATCGGCCTCGGCTATGTCGGGCTGCCGCTGGCGCTCGCCGCCGTGCGGGCGGGCTTTTCCGTGATCGGCTTCGACATCAACCCGGACCGGGTGGCGCGGATCAACGCCGGCGAGCCGGTGATCAGCCATCTCGACACCGCGGGGATGCGCGCCGCGCTGGCTACCGGCCGCTTCCGGGCCAGCACCGAGATGGACGAGCTGGGCACAAGCGACGCCATCCTGATCTGCGTGCCGACGCCGCTGACGCCGCAGCGCGAGCCGGACCTCTCCTACATCCGGGCGACCGCCGCCGACATCGCCCGCACGCTCCGGCCGGGGCAGCTCGTGGTGCTCGAATCGACCACCTGGCCCGGCACCACCGAGGAGGTGCTGAAGCCGATCCTGGAGGCGACGGGCCTGACCAGCGGGCGCGAGATCTTCCTCGCCTTCTCGCCGGAGCGGGAGGACCCGGGCAACCGCACCCACACGCTCTCCACCGTGCCGAAGGTGGTGGGCGGCGACGGCGCCCGGGCGCGCGACCTCGCCGACGCGCTCTACGGCGCGATCGTGGCCCGCACCGTGCCGGTCTCGTCGACCGCCACCGCCGAGGCCGTGAAGCTCACCGAGAACATCTTCCGCGCCGTCAACATCGCCCTCGTGAACGAGCTGAAGGTCGTCTACGACGCGATGGGCATCGACGTCTGGGAGGTGATCGAGGCGGCGGCCAGCAAGCCCTTCGGCTACATGCCGTTCTGGCCGGGCCCGGGCCTCGGCGGCCACTGCATCCCGATCGACCCGTTCTACCTCACCTGGAAGGCGCGGGAATTCGACGTCGCCACCCGCTTCATCGAGCTCGCCGGCGAGGTGAACCGGGGGATGCCGCGCTACGTGGTCGAGCGGCTGGCGCTGGCCCTCGACCGGCAGCGCGGCCGGCCGCTCGGCGGCGCGCAGATCCTGCTGATCGGCGTCGCCTACAAGCGCGACCTCGACGACATGCGCGAGAGCCCGGCGCTGAAGCTGATCGCGCTTCTGGAGGAGCGGGGCGCGGGCATCGCCTACCACGACCCCCTCGTCCCCGAGATTCCGCCGAGCCGCGCCCATCCGGGGCTCGCGGGACGCCGCTCCGTGGCGCTGACCCCGGAGGCGCTCCGGGCCTGCGACGCGGCGCTCGTCGTCACCGACCATGACGGGATCGACTACGCGCTGATCGCCGCCGAGGCGCCGCTGGTGGTCGACACGCGCAACGCGCTCGCCCGGCACGGGCAGACGGGCGAGCACATCGTGAAGGCATGAGGTGTCTCACCTCCCCCTCTGCGGGGGAAAGGCGCTCAGCGCTCCGCCCGGATCCGCTCCAGTAGGGCCGGGTCGGCGTAGCCGTCCGGCGGCAGGCCGGCCGCCGCCTGCCAGGCGCGCAAAGCCGCCCGCGTCCGCGGTCCGATCTTGCCGTCGGCGGCTCCCGCCGCATGGCCACGCTCGGCGAGCCGCGTCTGCAGGTCGCGGATCTCGGAGACCGTGAGCGCGCGGTCGCTGCGGGGCCAGTCGCGCGAAAAGCCCGGCTCGCCGCGGAGGCGGTCGGCGAGATGGCCCACGGTGAGCGCGTAGGCGAGCGCCGTGTTGTAGCGCAGGATCGCCCGAAAGTTCGGCCGCAGCAGGAAAGCCGGCCCCCGCGCGCCGGCCGGCAGGATCAGGACCGCCTGCGCCTGCGCCTCCGCGTCCGCGAAGCGCTCGCCCCGGGCCGGGCGCAGGCCGAGGCCGGCCCAGTCCTTGAGGCTGCGCTCGCTGGTCTCGTCGGCGAGCGCGTAGTCGAACCCGTCCGGCAGGGCGACCTCCTGGCCCCAGGTCTCGCCGGGTCGCCAGCCGGACGCGCGCAGGTACTGCGCCGTCGAGGCCAGCGCGTCGGGGGCCGAGCGCCAGATGTCGCGCCGCCCGTCCCCGTCGAAATCGACCGCGTGGGCGAGGTAGACGCTCGGCATGAACTGGGTGTGGCCCATCGCGCCGGCCCAGGACCCGAGGAGCGGGTCGGGCCCGCCGCCGGACTCCGCGATCCGCAGGGCGGCGACCAGCTCGTCGCGCCAGTAGCCGGCGCGGGTGCCGTCGCCGCAGGCGAGGGTAGCCAGCGCGCGCAGCACCGGGGCCTCGCCCATCCCGCCGCCGTAGTTCGACTCGACGCCCCAGAAGGCCGCCAGGATGTGGCGGTCCACGCCGGAGCGCTCCTCGATCGCCGCGAAGGTCGGCGCGAGGTCGCGCAGGCGCGCCTGCCCCTCCGCGACCCGCGTCTCGGTGACGGCGGCGTCGATGTAGGCCCAGATCGGCCGCACGAACTCGGCCTGCGTGCCCGTCGCCGCGAGGATCGCCGGATCGGGCGCGAGCCCGTCGAGCCGGGCGGCGACCCGGGCCGGATCGAGCCCCGCCGCCCGCGCCCGCGCGTCGATCTCGGCACGGCAGGCGGCGGGCAGCCGGTCCGCGAGTTCGGCCGCGGCCGGCGGCGCCGGCTCGGCGGGTGCCTGGGCAACGGCCGGGCAGGGAGCGAGCGCGAGGAGCGCCGCGGCGATGCCCGCGCCGCCCATCCGTCCGCCCGAGTGCCGAATCCTGCCACGCATGGCGCGCCCTCCCGTGCCGCTCCTCAGCGCCGCAGCCGGTTGCCCAGCACGAAGCCGAACAGGCCCATCAGGATGATGCCGGCCGCGCCCTGGACGCCGACCAGCAAGTTGGCGATGCGGCCCGTGGGCTTGATGCCGATCTCGGGCGGGTTCGCCGTCATCATGTTGAGGGCGCTGTAACTCATCAGGTCGAGGGGGTTGTAGGTCGCCCGGCCCTCGCCCTCCAGGATCATGCCGCCGGTCAGACCGTAGAGCACGCCGAAGACCAGGATCACGATGGCGAAGGCGCGGGCGATACGCGACAGGCTCTCGCCGTAATCGCAGAGCCACTCCACGAAGCGGTCGGCCACCCAGCGATAGCCGTGTTGCAGGAGGGCGCGAGGCGCGCGGGCCTTCCAGGCGGCGCGGGCCTGGACGCCGGCCTGCATCCGGCCCATCCGGCGTCCGCGCTTGTAGGCCCAGCTCGCCGCGTCCTGGCTGCCGATGCTGCGCCAGTTCTGCTCCAGGGCGAGGTAGCTCGCCTGTGCGGCCTCGTAGACCCCCGCCACCTCCTCGCCTACCGCGCCGCCGAGCTGATCGACGCGCATCCGCGTGCCGGTGACGAAGGCGCCCGCGAAGCGAGCGTGGGTCAGCCGGCAGGTGGCGAGATTGAGCCGCACGAGGCTCGTGTCGGAGAAGTCCGCTCCCGAGAGGTCGGCCCCGTCGAGCTTGACCCCGGAGAGGTTCGCGCCCCGCAGGCGCGAGCCGACGAGGCGCGCCTTGGTCAGGCTGGCACCCTCGAAGTCCGAGTGGGTGAGATTGACGTCCGAGAGGTTGGCCTCGTCGAGACGGGCCCGGCGGAAGGTGGTGTAGTCGGCGTCCGCCCCTGTGAAGTTGGCGCCCCAGAGGTCGGCGCCTGAAAAATCCGCCCCGTCGAGGAGCGCCTTGCGGAAATTGGCGAAGCGCATGGCGGCCTCGCCGAAGCGGGCATCCTCCAGCATGGCGTCGGCGAAGCCGACCTGGCCGGCGACCGCAGCGCGAAAGCCCGCGCCGCTGAGGTCGGCGCCCGTGCAGTCGGCTTCCTCCAGGTTCGCCCCGTCGAAGCGGGCCGAGCGGCCGACGACCCCGCCGAGCCGCGCGCGGTGCAGGTTGGCGCCGGAGAGATCGGCCGCCTCCAGCTTGGCCGCCGTGAGGTCGCGCCCGGCAAGCGCGAGACCGCCCCATCCGGCATCCCACCAGGGCGCGGGGGCAGCCGGATCGACCCGCGGCGCCAGCGCTTCGCGCCCGAGCGTGGCGCGGGTGAGGTCGAGGCCCGGCGCGCCCGCGCCGATCTGGTCGAGGAGCGCGCCGAGGCGTCCGTCCGGTGCGGTTTCGGTCATCGGTGCGAGGCCGTGGGGATCCGGAGCGAGGGCCCGCGCGCGGGCGGCCCTGCTTCCTTGCCGGGCCCCGGCCCCCGCGTCCAGCGCCCCGCTCAGGCCCCGCCGGTCGCGGCCTCCGGCACCGCGGGGGTGACGCGCACCGGGATCGCCTTGGCAGCCGGGGTCTTGGCCTGCTCGTCGTGGTGCCAGAGCGGGATCAGCACGTTCATCTCCGGGTAGTAGCCGCCGCAATTGCCCTCGGGAATGTCGTAGCGGACCACGCGCAATCCACGCACGACGCGAGCGACGTCGTCGTCGGCATCGGTGCTGACATCGACGGTTTCGCCGTCCGCGAGCCCCAGGCGGGCGAGGTCGTTCTCGTTCATGAACAGCACCTGGCGCGTGCCCTTCACCCCGCGGAAGCGGTCGTCGTAGCCGTAGACCGTGGTGTTGAACTGGTCGTTCGAGCGGAGCGTGATCAGGTCGATCACCGAACGGTCGGAGCGCGGCATGTCCGGGTCCGCCTCCAGGCCCGGCGGCACGATGAAGTTGGCCTTGCCGGTCTTCGTCTCCCACTTGCGGTCGCGCGCGGCGAGCGGCTTGTAGAAGCCGCCGGGCTCGAACATCCGCTTGTTGAAGTCCTTAAACTTGTCCGGATAGGTCGCCTCGATGCTGTCGCGGATTTTCGCGTAGTCCGCGACCCAAGCATCCCAGTCGACCTTGGGGTTGGGCGCCAGCGTCGCCTTGGCGATCTCGGCGACGATCCAGGGCTCGGAGCGGACATGCTCGCTCACCGGCTCGGACACGCCGCGCGAACCGTGGAAGGCCGAGCAGGAATCCTCCATCGAGACCGCCTGCGGGCCGCTCGCCTGCCGGTCCACCTCGATCCGCCCGAGGCAGGGCAGGATGTAGGCGATCTCGCCGCGCACCAGATGCGCCCGGTTGAGCTTGGTCGAGACCTGCACGGAGAGGCGCAAGCCCCGCCAGGCCTCCTCCATCCGGGCGGTGTCGGGCACCGCCCGCACGAAGTTGCCGCCCAGCCCGATGAAGGCTCGCACGCTCCCGTCGAGCACGCCCTCGCAGACCTCGACGGTGTTGAGGCCCTTCTGCCGCGGGGGCTCGAAGCCGTACTGCTCGGCGAGCTTGTCGAGGGGCACCAGTTCCGGCTTCTCCGAGATGCCGACCGTGCGCTGGCCCTGCACGTTCGAGTGGCCGCGCACCGGGCAGATGCCGGCGCCGGGCCGGCCGATATTGCCGCGCAAGAGCAGCAGGTTGACCAGCATCTGCACCGTCTCGGTGCCCTTGCGGTGCTGGGTTAGCCCCATGCCGTAGATGCCGATGGTGCTGCGCGCCCGCATGTAGACGCTGGCCGCCGCCTCCAGCGCCTCGCGCTTCAGGCCCGAGCGGCTCTCCAGATCCGCCCAGTGCTGGGCGTCGCAGAAGCGCACGAATTCCGCCAGCCCGTGGGTGTGCTCCTCGACGAAGGCGACGTCGATGATGCGGGGCCGGCCGGCATCCAGGGCGTCGCGGTCGGCGGCGAGGATCGCCTTGCACATCCCGGTGAGGGCCGCGAGATCGCCGCCCGCCTTGACCTGATGGTACTGGGTCGAGATCTGCGTGGAGCTGTTGGTCAGCATCTCCAGCGGCGCCTGCGGGTTGGTGAACCGCTCGAGCCCCCGCTCGCGCAGCGGGTTGAAGGTGATGATCGGCACGCCGCGCCGCCGCGCCTCCTGCAGCGGGTGCAGCATCCGCGGCGCGTTCGAGCCGACATTCTGGCCGAAGAACAGGATCAGGTCGGTCGACTCGAAATCCTCCAGCCGCACCGTGCCCACCGGCACGCCGATCGATTGCGGCAGGGCCACGGAGGTCGATTCGTGGCACATGTTCGAGGAATCGGGCAGGTTGTTGTTGCCGTAGAGCCGCGCCAGCAGCGCGTACATGTAGCTCGTCTCGAGCGAGGCGCGGCCCGAGGCATAGAAGACCACCGATTTCGGATCGAGACCTTTGAGTTCCCGGCCAATCTCCGCGAAGGCCTCCGCCCACGCCACCGGCACGTAGCGGTCGCTCTGCGCATCATAACGCATCGGGTGGGTGAGCCGGCCCTGCTCCTCAAGGTCGTAGTCGGGCCAGGTGAGGAGTTCGGTGACGCTGTGCCCGGCGAAGAAGTCGGGCGTGGCGCGCCGCCTCGTCTGCTCCCAGGCGGTCGCCTTGGCGCCGTTCTCGCAGTACTCGAAGGCCAAGGGCTTGGCGGGCTTGGCCCAGGCGCACGAGACGCACATGAAGCCGTCCGGCTTGTTCTGCTTCATCAGCATCGCGGCGCCCGACGCCGGGATCTGCTCCCGCGTCAGGATCTCCGCCAGGGACTTGGCCGAGCCCCATCCGCCCGCCGGGCCCGTATAGGCTTCGATCTTCTGGTCGGTCATCGCAGACGCATCCCTTCACCCGGTCCGGCAACGCGCGGGCCGGCTTGCGGAAGCAACGCGGCAGCGGTGCGGAGGATCAGAGTCCGCAGTGTCGCGCCGACGCCCTGGCGCTCGGCGGCCGGATGGGGAAGGATGATCCGCCGACAGCCGGCACGAGGATTGGAATCATGGCGAGCGTCGACGTCGAGATGGTGAAATGCGCCTGTCCGGACTGCGTCTGCGTGGTCTCGGTGTCCAAGGCGATCGAGCGGGACGGCAAGGCCTTCTGCTGCGACGAGTGCGCCGCGGGCCATCCGGACCACGAGGGCTGCGACCACGCCGGCTGCGCCTGCCACGGGTGATGCCGCCTCCGGTTGATCACTCCAGGTGCCGGAGATCCCCTCTCCCCGCCGTGCGGGGAGAGGGAGATGCCGCTGTCCCCAGAGTGATCGGCCGGATTCGCACGAGGCCGATCAGCCCGCTCAGAACCGCGCCGTCAGGAACAGCCGTACGTTGCGCCCCGGCAGCAGGATCTCGTCCTTCTTGAACGAGGCCGCGTTGCGGATGTCGGCGTCGAGCAGGTTGCGGCCCTGGAGCCCCAGCGTCACCTCGCTCGCGCCGTAGATCGCCGGGTCGAGCGGCTTGGTGTAGCTGAGCTCGGCCCGCAGATCGTCGTAGCCGGGCGTCGGTGTGTCCAGGGTGCCGAACCGGTTCTGCGCGAAGGCGTGCAGCAGGTTCACCCGGGCGAACCAGCCCTCCGCCCGCAGATAAATGCCGCCGCCGATCCGGTAGGGCGGGATCCGCGGCACGTTGGTGCCGTCGTCGAACTTCGCCCGCACGGCGTCGAACTGGCCCTCGATGCCGAGGAAGCCGTTGCCGACCGGGATGGCGTCGTACTGGCCGATCAGCTCGGCGCCGTAGAAGGTCGCGTTCTGCTGGGAGTAGACGACCTGGCGCAGCTCGTCGCCCGCGCCGCAGCTCGCGAAGTCGTCGTCGCAGCGGAGCCCGGTCAGGCGCTTGTAGATGAAGCCGGTGTAGCGCGTGTAGAAGCCCGTCGCCTCGAAGCGCAGGGGCCCGAGCGCGTGCCGGATGCTCGCCTCGACGGTGCGGGCCCGCTCCAACCGGAGCGTCGGATCGCCGATCTCGAAGGTGGCGGTGGCGTCGTGCGGCCCCTGCGAGAACAGCTCGTAGCCGGTCGGCGCCCGCTCCACGTAGGAGCCGGTCACGCTGCCGACCAAGCCGTAGGGGAGGTCCTGCAACAGGCCGAAGCTCGCGCTCTTCGGGGCGAAGCGGCGGGTGAGCGCGTAGCGCAGCGGGTCCTCGCCCTCGACCGGCAGGTAATCGGCCGGAAACTGCACGGCGGTGCTGCGCAGCCGGTCGCCCTCGATGCGCCCGGATGCCTGGAGGCGCGTGCCCGGCACCAGTTCCAGCTCCTCGAACAGGTAGACGGCGCCCGCCCGCGAATCGGTGCGCGGCAGGAAGCTCTCCAGCTGCGTGTTGATCACCCGCCGGTCGGCCTGCACGCCGACGGCGCCGGTGAGCTTGCCGAGGCTCGTGAAGACGGGCACGTGCTGCGCCTCGACCCGCACCTCCGCCTCGCGGTTCTTGAAGGTGGCCTGCCGGCCCTCAAGCCCGTCCTCGCCGATGCCGATCTCGTCGTGGCGGTAGACCGAGTAGCCCGCCCAGTAGCGGATCACCTCGAAGGGGCCGTCGAGCGGGCGATACTCGCCCCGCGAGATCACCCGGTCCTGATTCGGTGTGAGGCGGGTGCGGGCCTGCTCCGCCTCGCCGCCCGGGATCGCGTAGAGCGCGTCGTAATGGCTGAAGGCGACGCCGACGAAGCCGCGGTCGCCGATCGCCGAGATGCCGAACGAGCCGCCCTGCGATGCGTTGTAGGAGTTGCGCTGGATGCCGCCGGGAATGGCGTAGCTGTCGGCGGCCGTCCTGAAGCCGTCCGCGTGGACCGCGATGCCGTCCCGGCCCGCATCGACGGTGGCGGCCCCGAGCCGCCCGTTGTCGACGCTCGTGTAGCCCGTCGTGACCTGGCCGGTGACGCCGTTCGCCGGGATGAGGGTCGGCACCCGGTTGTTCTCGGCCGAGACCACGCCGCCGATCGCGCCCGAGCCGTAGCGGAGCGTCGCGGGGCCGCGGATCACCTCCAGCCGGTCGGCGACCAGCGGGTTCACCGGCACCGCGTGGTCCTCGCCGAGATCCGAGACGCCGCCGTTGACGATGCCGTTCTCCTGGATCCGCACCCGGGCGTTGTCGAGCCCGCGGATGATCGGGCGCGAGGAGGCGCCCGGCGCGTAGGTCGAGGAGGAGATCCCGGGCCGGTCGAACAGGGCGTCGCCGAGCGTGCGCGGCTGGTCGCGGGCGATCTGGTCGCGGGTCACCACGGTGACCGGCGAGAAGGTGTCGGTGACGACCGGCAGCACGCCGATACCGGCGATCGTGCCCGCGGCGGTCGGCGCGGCCGCGACGGGGCGGACCGCCTGGACCGGGCTCGGCGAGGTCACGCTGATCTCGTCAAGCGTGACGGCCTGCTGCGCCCGCGCGGCGGTGGCGAGCGGCACGAGCAGGCAGAACGGTGCCGCGCCGGCGGCGATGCGGGAACGGAGACGCAAGGCCGGGGACCCCAGATTTGTGATACTATAACGCTGCACCCTGGGGCCGCACATCGCAACCGGCACCTCCACCCGGCCGTGCGATCGGCCGCAAGAGTAACGTTATTACAACAGCGACGCGTCGGTCAGGACGTGCAACACCGGGCGCGCCCAGGTGCACCCGGTGCTGCGATGCGCGCACGGACGAGTCGTGTATCGGGAAGCGTCCGGAACTTGAGCGGCTCGAGATCCGTAGGTCAGCGCGGATACCGAACCGAAGGGCTATGACATGCCCCAGAGGTTCGACTGGATCTTCCTCGCCATCATGCTGCCCGTTCCCGCCTTCCTAGTCTGGGACTGGCACAGGAACTGTTCGGGTCCATTCCTACGCAAGAGCTGAGCGCACGGATAAAAGCCGAGACCTCCGGCTTGCGCAGGGCAGAGCCCGGACCTCAGAGCGCGGGCAGCGCGCTGCCGTTGAGGCCGTGGGCGTCCGCCTCGTCGTCCTCGGCCTCGATCTCCGCATCGGCCTCGGTCTCGTGGCCCGCGATGCCCGAGGCATCCGCGAGATTGCGAGCGGCCTTGCGCAGCAGCTTGCGCAGACGCCGCTTTTCCTTGCTGTCGAACCCGTCGAGCAGCTCCGCCTCGACCTCGTCCCAGATCCGCTCGATTGCCTCGGCTTTGGCGAGCCCCGTCTCGGTCAGGCGCACACGCACGATGCGCCCGTCCCCGGCCTCGGCCCGGCGCTCCACGAAGCCGAGGGCGGCGAGGCGCGAGATCGTCTTAGAGGCGGTCGGCGGACGCACCCGCAGGGTGGCGGCGAGGTCTCCCATCGTCATCGTGCCGGCGGCGGCCAGCGCCTGCACCACCTGCTCCTGGCCGGCGAAGAGGTTCAGGCTCGCCAAGCGGTCGCCGATGCGGGCGCGGTGGAGGCGGGCCGCCTGGACCAGCGCCCAGCCGACGCTCTTCTGCCCCGGCGGGCGCAGGCGCCGGCCTGCCGTCTCCGTCTTGGCGCCGGATTTGCCGCGCTTCGCCTTGCCGTTCACGGGGCCGCCCAAAGTCGCGTCGTCCGGCGCGGTTGCCGAACGTTCGTCCGCCGCCGACATCGTGCACCTCGCTCGCCCGGCCGCCTAGCCGGTTTCCAAGCGCGTTCACCCAGACCCTCCGGAAAGGGCCGGGACGCGCCGGTCAGCGTGTGGCGCGCCAGCGTGAAGCCACGATGACAGCGGGCGCGCCGGACGCACCCGCCCTGCGGAAAATCCCGCCTCGGCAGGGTATTCAGCAGGGCATCAGGCTCTTCAGCCTGTCGAGGATCTCGTCGCCGCTGCAGGGGCGCGCGAGAAACTGCGCGCCCGGCGGCATGCGCTCGGGATCGGGGGCAGCGCGGCCCGAGACGATCAGGATCGGCAGGTTCGGCCGCGCCTCGGCCACCGAGGTGGCCAGCTCGAAGCCGTTGGTCTTGCCCGACAATTCCACGTCGGTGACGAGCCCGCAGATATCGGGCCGGGCCTGCAGGATGCTCAGCGCGCGCTCGGCCGAGGCGCACTGCACGGTCTCGTATCCCCCGTCCTCCAGCACGTCGCCGAGATCCATGATGGTGAGCGCCTCGTCCTCGACGAGGAGGATCACCGGCCGGTCGTCCTGAGAGATCGTCTGCTCACTCGACACGATGCGCACCCTCCCACGTTCCGTCCGGCCCCGCCCGAACGGCCGGACGCTGTGCCAACGGACGAACAGGGCCCGGGTTGCAGCCCGTTCATCATCGATTCAGGAAAGCTGGGCCGACCGCAGCGTCTCCGCCACGCTCCGCCCGAGTGCGGACAGCAGGTGGTCGAGGTCGTCCGCGCCGATCGTCAGGGCGGGCGTCAGGTAGACGATGTCGCCGAAGGGCCGCACCCAGACGCCGCGCGCCACGAGGTCGGCCTTGAGGGCGGCGAGATCGGGCGCGCGCGCGAACTGCACCGCCCCGATCGCCCCGAGCACCCGCACGTCCCGGACGCCGGGCAGGCGCGCCAGGGGCGCGAGCCCGTCGCGCAGGCGCCCCGCGATCGCCCGCGCCTGGTCGAGCCGGGGCTCCCGCTCGAAGAGGTCGAGGCTCGCGTTGGCCGCCGCGCAGGCCAGCGGGTTCGCCATGAAGGTCGGCCCGTGCATGAGGGCGGCGGCGGGGTCGTCCGACCAGAAGGCGTCGAAGATCTCGGCCGTCGCGACCGTGGCGGCGAGCGCCATCGTGCCGCCGGTGAGCGCCTTCGACAAGCACAGGATGTCCGGCACGATCCCCGCCTGCTCGCAGGCGAACAGGGTGCCGGTGCGCCCGAAGCCGGTGAAGATCTCGTCGCAGATCAGCGGCAGCCCGTGGCGGCGGGCGAGGCGGGCGATCGTCGCCAGCACCTCCGGGTCATGCATGACCATGCCGCCCGCGCCCTGCACCAGGGGCTCGACGATCACGGCCGCCAGCGCGTCCCGGTGCCGGGCGAGCGCCGCGTCGAGCGCGGCCGCCTGCTCGGCCGTGTGGGGCAGGTCGCAGAAGACTTGGCGCGGCAGGTAGGCGCCGAAGCGGCGATGCATGCCCTCGTCGGGATCGCAGACCGACATCGCCCCCATCGTGTCGCCGTGATAGCCGCCCCGGAAGGCGAGGACCCGGGTCCGGCCCGTCACGCCCCGGTTGAGCCAGAGCTGGGCCGCCATCTTCAGCGCCACCTCGACGGCGACCGAGCCGGAATCGACCAGGAACACGTGGTCGAGATCCCCCGGCAGCAGGGCGGCGAGCCGGGCGGCCAGCCGCTCCGCGGGCGCGTGGGTGAGGCCGCCGAACATCACGTGCGGCATCCGGGCGAGCTGATCGGCCACCGCCCGGGCGATGTGCGGGTGGTTGTAGCCGTGCACCGCCGTCCACCACGAGGCGATGCCGTCCACGAGTTCGCGCCCGTCCGCCAGCACGATCCGGCTGCCCCAGGTCGCGACGGCTTCGAGGGGCGCCGCCGCGCTCTTCATCTGGGTGTAGGGCCGCCAGAGGTGGCGGCCGGGCCGGGTCGCGCGCATCGGGCCGGGATGGTGCCGGGCGCGCCCCGGGTCAAGGCCGGCCTTGACACGGGCGGGGCGCGCGGCGCCATGACGGCCCATGCTGAGCCTCGACGCCTTCGCGCAAGGGAAACTCGATGCCCTGGAGGAAGCCGCCCTGCGGCGGCGCCTCGTACCGACGACGCGCGGGCCCGAGGCCGCGGCCGAGCGGGCCGGGCGACGGCTCGTCTCCTTCTCGTGCAACGACTACCTGGGCTTGAGCCACCACCCGCGGGTGATCGCGGCGGCGCAGGACGCGGCGGCGCGCTACGGCGCGGGCGCGGGCGGCTCGCGGCTGGTGACGGGCAACCACCCGCTCCTCGACGCGCTGGAGGCGCGGCTCGCCCGCCACAAGGGCAAGGCGGCGGCCCTGGTCTTCGGCAGCGGCTACATGGCCAATCTCGGCATCACCCCGGCGCTGGCGGGACGCGGCGACCTCGTGCTGCTCGACGAACTCTCCCACGCCTGCATGTGGGCGGGCGCCCGGCTCTCGGGCGCGCGGGTCGCGAGCTTCCGTCACAACGACATGGCCGATCTCGCGCGCCTGCTGGAGACGGAGCGGCCCGCGCACGGGCGCTGCCTCGTCCTCACCGAGCGCGTCTTCAGCATGGACGGCGATCGGGCGCCGATGGGCGACATCCTGGGGCTGGCCGAGCGCCACGACGCCTGGACCCTGGTGGACGACGCGCACGGCCTCGGTGTCGCCGAGGAGGGTCCGCGCGCGCCGCTGGAGATGGGCACGCTCTCGAAGTCGCTCGGCTCCTACGGCGGCTATCTCTGCGCCTCGCGCCCCGTGATCGACCTGCTGACGAGCCGCGCCCGCAGCTTCGTCTACACCACGGGCCTTCCCCCGGCCTCCGCCGCGGCGGCGCTGGAGGCTCTGGCGATCCTGGAGGCGGAGCCCGAGCGCCGCGCCCGGCCGCTGATGCTGGCTCGCCGCTTCACGGCCCGGCTCGGCCTGCCCGAGGCCGAGAGCGCGGTGGTGCCGGTGCTGGTCGGCGAGGCCGGGGCGGCGCTCGCGCTGTCGCGGGCGCTGGAGGAGGCGGGCTTCCTCGTGGTGGCGATCCGCCCGCCGACCGTGCCGTCCGGCACCGCGCGCCTGCGCGTCGCCGTCTCGGCGGCACACACGGAGGCGCAGGTCGATGCCCTGGCCGAGCGGATCGCGGCGCTGACGGGCCGCTGACGCGGCCGCTACACCCCCGCCACGGTGAGGACCAGCGGCCCGTTGCGGGTGGCGACGACCGTGTGCTCGTACTGGACCGTCGGGGCCCGCGGCCGGCTGTAGAGGGTCCAGGGGTCGCCGCCATCCTCGGCGAAGTCCGCGCCGAGGGACAGGAAGGGCTCGACGGTGAAGACCAGCCCCTCCCGCATGATCCGCCGCTCCGAGGCGTCGGGCCAGGTCGCGATCTCCTTCGGCTCCTCGTGCAGCGACAGGCCGACACCGTGGCTCGCGAGGTTGCGCACGAGGGTGTAGCCGTTCTTGCGCGCGAAGGCGCCGACGGCCTGCCCGATGCCCGCCAGCGGCTTGCCGGCCCCGACTTGGCGCAGGCCCGCCCACATCGCCCGGCGCCCGTCCCGGCAGAGCCGCTCGACCGCGCGGGTCACGGGCGGCACGGCGAAGGACGCTCCCGTGTCGGAGAAGTAGCCGCCCATCTCCGCCGAGACGTCGATGTTGACGAGGTCGCCGGGCGCGATCCGGCGCTCGCCCGGGATGCCGTGCGCGATCTCCTCGTTGACGCTGATGCAGGTCGCCCCCGGAAAGCCGTAGGCCATCTCCGGGGCCGGCCGCGCCCCGGCGGCCTCCAGGAACGCCCGACCGACCCCGTCGAGTTCGCGCGTCGTCATGCCGGGCTCGATCGCCTTGCCCATCGCCTCCAGCGCCTCGGCGACGATGCGCCCGATCGCCTTCAGCGCCGTCAGTTCATCCTCGCTCGTCACCGTCATGTCGCTGTCCTGAGCGGGGCCGGCGGACCGGCCGATGCCGCCATCGTGAGGGAGAGGGTCCGGGAGAAGCCGGGCCGGAGAGGCGACCCGCCCGGCCACGTGCCGGCGCGCTTCATAGCCCGGCCGGAGGCGGGGAGCCCCCTGCCTGCATGCGCGGAGGGGTATCCACCGGAGAACATCCTCACTCCCGCGCCCAGGGCGCCGCGGCGAGGGTGCGCTGGAGGAAGCCCATCAGCGCGGCGACGCGGGCGGGCCGCGGATCGCCCGGCGGGGTGACGAGGTGGAGCGCGATCGGCGGAGCCGCCCAGCCGGGCAGCACCCGCTCCAGCCGGCCGCTGCGGAGATCGTCCCAGATCATGAAGTCCGGCTGCACGGCGAGGCCGAGCCCGGCCCGGAGCGCAGGGGCGAGCGCGTCGGCGTTGTTCGCCCGCAAGGGACCCGCCGGCACGACGCTGACCTCCACCCCCGCCCCGTCGCGGAAGCGCCAGCGGTCCGGGCTCGGCAGGTAGGCGTAGCCGAGGCAGGCGTGCCGGGCGAGGTCGTCCGGGTGCTCCGGCCGGCCGTGGCGGTCGAGATAGGCGGGCGCGGCGACGAGCGAGCGGTGGACCGGGCAGAGCCGGCGGGCGCGCAGCGACGAATCCGCCAGCGCCGCGATGCGCAACCCGATGTCGAAGCCCCCGCCCACCAGATCGACCTGCTGATCGGAGAGGTGGAGATCGACGGACACCTGCGGGTGCTCGGCCAGGAAGTCCGGCAGCCGGGGCGCCACGTGCAGCACACCGAAGGACATCGGCGCGGCGAGCCGCACCAGGCCCTGGGGCACCGCGGCGCCCGCGATGGCCCGAGCCTCCGCGGTCTCGCCCGCGGCGAGGATCCGGGCGGCGTCCTCGCGCGCCGCCCGGCCCGCCTCGGTGAGCGCGAGCTTGCGTGAGGTGCGGTTGAACAGGCGCGCGCCGATCCGCGCCTCCAGCCGGCTCACCGCCTTGGAGACGGTCGCCTTCGACAAACCGAGATCCTCGGCGGCGCGGCTGAGGGAGCCGGCTTCAGCCACGCGGGCGAAGACGGCCCAGGCCTCGAAATCGGGAAGGCGCATCGGTCAGATCCAGAAACGATGGTTTTCCACTGTTTCCATTTATACGCGACCGCGCAAGTCTCAGATTGTCCCCATCGAGACCGGCGCCGCTGGCGCCCAGACAGACGGAGACGATCATGTCCGAGAACGGCATCCACCACGTCACAGCGCTCTCGGGCCCCGCCGGGCGCAACGTCGACTTCTACACCCGCGTGCTCGGCCTGCGGCTGGTGAAGAAGACCGTGAACTTCGACGATCCGGGCACCTACCATCTCTATTACGGCGACGCGGCCGGCACCCCGGGCACGATCCTCACCTTCTTCCCCATCGCCCACGCGGCGCAGGGCCGGGTCGGGATCGGCGAGACGCAGGAGACGGCCTTCCGGGTGCCGCGCGCCTCGATGGGCTGGTGGACGCACCGCCTCGTTGCGGCGGGCGTGCGCCACGAGGCGCTGGTGCAGGTCTTCGGCGAGCCGGTGCTGCGCTTCCGCGACCCGGACGGGATGATGCTCGCTCTCGTCGGCGTCGCGGGCGCCGAGGCGGAGAAGGCCTTCGCCGACGAGATCCCGGCCGAGCACGCGATCCGGGGCTTCCACGGCGTCACGCTGCTGCTCGCCGAGGCCGGACCGACCGCCGCGATCCTCGAAGGCGTGTTCGGCTTCCGCGAGACCGGCCGCGAGGGCTCGGCGATCCGGCTGGAGAGCGGCGCACGGATCGGCGGAGCTGTGACGCTCCGCGCGGTCGGCCAGTTCCTGCCCGGCCGGGCGGGCGCCGGCTCGGTCCACCACATCGCCTTCCGGGCGGCCGACGACGCCGCGCAGGCCGCGATGGCCGAGCGCATCGCCCGCGAGCACGGCCTCGGCGTGACCGAGCAGCGCGACCGCAACTACTTCCGCTCGGTCTACTTCCGCGAGCCCGGCGGCGTGCTGTTCGAGATCGCCACCGATGCGCCGGGCTTCGCGGTGGACGAGCCGGCCGAGAGCCTGGGGCAGGCCCTGAAGCTGCCCGCCTTCCTCGAGCCGCACCGCGCCTCGATCGAGGCGGTGCTGCCCGAGGTCGCCTGATCCTGACTGACTGCATGGGAGAGGAGGTCGCCATGACCACGATGACCACGACGGATCTCGGGCTGATCCACCGCTTCGAGCCGGGCGCGCGCGAGCGCACGCGGGAGCGCGCCCCGCTCCTACTGCTGCACGGGACCGGCGGCGACGAGTCCGACCTGCTGCCCCTCGGCCGCATGGTGGCGCCCGGCGCCGCGCTGCTCTCACCGCGGGGCGCGGTGCTGGAGAACGGCATGCCGCGCTTCTTCCGCCGCCTCGCTGAGGGCGTGTTCGACGAGGCGGACCTGCGCCGCCGCGCCCACGACCTCGCCGACTTCGTGGCGGCCGCGCGGACGGCCTACGGGATCGGCGCGCCGGTCGCGCTCGGCTTCTCGAACGGGGCCAACATCGCCGCCGCCACGATGATGCTGCGGCCCGAGACCTTCGCGGGCGCGGTGCTGCTGCGGTCGATGCTGCCCTTCGCGCAAGCGGAGACCGGGACGGACCTGGCAGGCCGGCCGGTGCTGATGCTGTCCGGCGCCCTCGACCCAATTGTGCCGGAGGCGAGCGCGGCGGCGCTCGCCGACCGGCTCGCCCGGGCCGGCGCCGCGGTGGAGCACCGCCGCCTCCCGGCCGGCCACGGCCTATCCCAGGCGGACGTGACGCTGGCCCAAGCCTGGCTCGCTCAAGGCCCCGTCCGGGCGGCGGCCTAGGTCCCGAGCGGCGAACGAAGGGCCGTGCCGGGGGTTTTCTCCTTCGGGCGGCCCGCCGCGGCTCCGGCGCGGCCGCCCGACGCACAGGGAGGCCCCGACATGAGCGCGGTCATCGAGCGCCGGATTCTCGACCGCCTGATCGCCCTCGGGCGCGCGACCGGGCGAATCTCGTCGGACGAGCTGCGCGCCCACCTGCCCACCGCGACCATGACGGCCGAGGACATCGCCCTCGTGGTGCTGGAACTGGAGGAGGCCGGCGTCGAGGTGGAGTTCGAGGGGCCGCTCTCGGCCACCGGGCGCCCCGCGCCGGTGCGGCCCATCGCCGAGCTGCCGCCGCTTCCGGCGGCGGCACCCGCCGCAAAGGTCTCGGGCACGACCGCCGGTGCGGTCCGCCCGACCGTGCCCGCGGCGGCCCCGCGGTCCGGTCCCGGACCGTCCGGCGGCCGGGAGACGGTCACCCGCGCCGTGCTGGCGGCCGGCGCGCTCACGATCCTCGTGGTCGTGGTGGTGCTTCTGCTCGTCCGGCGCTGAGCGTCGGGCGAGGTCAGCCGCGCGCGGCTGCGGCGGGCGCTACTTGCGCGAGGCCATCAGGTCGTGCGTCAGCACGGTGAGCTTGCCGATCAGGCTGGTGATGTCGCTGCGCTGGCAGGACCACTGCGTGCCGACCGCCTGCCCGTCCGAGGAGACCGAGACCACGGCGACCGAGCGGAGCTTGCCCTCGCGGGCGAGCTTCAGCTGCTCCTGAAGCACGTCGATCATCGAGGCGATGTTCTCGTCAGCCTCGACAGTCGCGAGCTGGGCCGGAAACGGGACGACCGGCGCCGTCGAGACTTGTTCACGGGTGCTCATCGCCGGACCTCTTGAACTCTGCTGCGATCTACCTCGCCCTTTTACAGGCCAGTGTGGGCGCAGTGTGGCTGATCCGAGTCCGACGACATCATTCGTCCGGGGTGTGACCCATCCGCAACGACGGGATCGCCCGGCGGAACGGGGCGCGCCGGGGAACGGCCAAGGTTGATAACGCGAACTCAACCGGAACATTTAACCGGCCGTTAACCATCGCAGCGCGATGTTGCCCTCAGAACGGAGAGGGAACATCGATGCCTCGGACCCACCAGCCGCTCGAGGAAGCCCGCCGCCAGGGCGCCTGCGCGGGCTTCGCCGCGAGCTTCCGCACGCGCTACAGCGCGGTCGCCGCCGAGCCCCTGCCGGCCTCGCATGTGGACCTGATCCTGGCCCTGCGGCGGCAGGAGCGCGAGCGCGCCCGGGGCGCCGACCGCCACTGACGCGCACGTGAAACGGCTCATTTCGCCTGTCTCAGGCAGTGAAACCCGGGTATTTCTGGGGAAAGGACAAGTTTTGGCCAGATTCGGCGGCTGTCTTGACTGTCGGGGGTAACGAGTAAGGAGGCCGCGATGGTGGTCCTCGACCCGCGTACCGGCCGGCTGGTCTCGATCAGCCTGAGCGTCCCGCCCGAGGATCGCACCGGTCCTACGGCGCCCCGGCCCGCCCGTCCGCCGGGCGAGCGGCCGCACCGCCCCGAGCCCGCGGGTCCGCCGCGGGCGCACTTGCGGACGACACGGGACGGGAGCTGAACCCCGCGCCCTGTCCGGCGGGCCGCAGCCGCCATATCCTCACGGGCTTCGCAGGCAGGCCGGATCCGCGACCGTGGCGCCCCGCTTCTACCTCGACCTGATCGACGGGGACGAGACCGTCCCCGACGAGGGCGGCCTGGAGACGCCCGATCTCGACGCGGCCACGGCCCACGCCCAGGCGGTGCTCCGCGAGATCCGCCTCGCCGGTCGCCTCACCGGGGCGCTGGGCCCCTGGGAGATCGTGATCCGCGACGCGCGGGGCCGGGCGCTCCGCCGCATCGCGGTGTCCTGATCCGGCCGCTCAGGCCGGCCCGGTCGCGAGGGCGAAGCCCTCGTCCTGCCAGCCGGTCAGACCGCCGATCATCAGCTTCACCGGGCATCCGCAGCGGGCGAGCCGCAGGGCCGCCTTGTCGGCCGCGTTGCAGTGCGGGCCTGCGCAGTAGACCACGAACAGGGTGTCGGGGGCCCAGGCCGCCATCCGCTCCGGCGTGATCTCCCGGTGCGGCAGGTTCAGCGCGCCGGGCACGTGGCCGCGGGCGAAGGCGGCGGGGCCGCGGGTGTCGAGGAGCACGAAGTCGGGCGCGCCCTCGTCGAGGGCGGCGTGGACGTCGTCGCAGTCGGTCTCCAGCGCGAGGCGGCGGGCGAAGTGCGCCTCGGCCTCGGCGGCCGGGGCGGGCGGGGTCTCGGTGATGCGGCTTCCGATCGGGCTGGCCACGGCGTGTCTCCTGTGCCGGTTGCGGGGCCAGGATGCGGCGTGGGATGACGGGGCGTGAGCGCCGCTCCCGCCGATCCGCGTCAAGATCATGCCAAACGCCCTCCCCGACCGGCGCGTCGTCGCCCTCGCCTATGACGAGCTCTGCACCTTCGAGTTCGGCATCGCGGTCGAGGTCTTCGGGCTGGAGCGGCCCGAGATGGGCCCGGACTGGTACCGCTTCGCCGTCGCGGGCGTGGAGCCGGGCCCCTTGCGGGCGACCGGCGGCGTCCGGATCGCGGTCGATGGCGGGCTCGATCTGGTCGCCGAGGCCGGCACCGTGGTGGTGCCGGGCTGGCGCGGAGCCGCGGCGCCGGTGCCGGAGGCCCTCTGCGGGGCCCTGCGGGCCGCCGCCGCCCGGGGCGCCCGGGTGATCTCACTGTGCTCGGGCGCCTTCGTGCTCGCCGCGGCCGGCCTCCTCGCGGGCCGGCGCGCCACCACGCACTGGCGCTATCTCGATGCCCTGGGGCGGGCCGCACCGGACGCCGTGCTGGTGCCGGACGTGCTCTACGTGGACGAGGGCACGATCCTCACCGCCGCCGGCAGCGCGGCCGGCATCGACCTCTGTCTGCACCTCGTGCGGCGGGATTTCGGGTGGGAGGCGGCCAACATCGTGGCGCGCCGGCTCGTGGTGCCGCCCCACCGGGAAGGCGGACAGACCCAGCGCGTCGAGCGGCCGGTGCCGACCGCACGCGAGGGCGCGCGCCTCTCGCCGCTCCTCGACCGGGTCCGGACCCGGCTCGACCGGCCGCACACCCTGGCCTCGCTCGCCGCCGAGGCCGGGATGAGCCCGCGCACCTTCCTGCGCCGCTTCCGCGCCGCGACCGGCACGACGCCGGCCGCGTGGCTGCTCTCCGAGCGGCTGGCGAGCGCGCGTGCCCTCCTGGAGTCCGGCGCCCGGCCGATCGACGACATCGCCGCCGCCTGCGGCTTCGGCAGCGCGGCGACCCTGCGGCGTCACTTCCGGACGCGGCTCGGCACGAGCCCGGCCCGCTACCGGGCCGGGCAGGCCGTCCTCTGACGACCGGAGTGGAGCCGGTAGGCTGGACGCGCGCGAGCCCGATCTTTCGAATCCGTGACCGTTCGATCGCTTCGTGAGAGCCCCGGCCTCTGGATAGCGGGGATGAATCCCGCTCTGGCGCAGGTCGGCACGGACCGGCGGGCGGCCGCTTAAAGGTCGATTCACGCCGGTCTCGTTAGCCTGCGGTTACCCAAGTTGCGTACCCGAAGTGCCATGCCCCCATCCGTCGAGAATGCGCCGGACCTGTCCGGGCTCATCGAACTGTCGCGCGTCGCGCATCTCGACCTGAAACCCGTGGTTCTGCGGGTTCAGACGGACCTGTTCGTGCAGGCGGAGCGGCGGGACCGGGCGGAGCGGGAATCCTTCGAAGCGCTGGCCTGCGGCCTGATCCCGACGGTGGACGAGGACACGGCGCTGATCGTGGCCGAGAAGCTCGCGGGCTTTCCGGGCACGCCGGAGGCGGTTCTCGTCGCGCTCGCGAGCCGGGGCGGGCCCGTGCGCGATGCGGTGGTGGCGGGTGCACCCACGCTCACGCCCCGCCTGCTCGATGCGGCGCTGGGCGACGGGGCGGACCTCGCGGCCGCCATCGCGGCCCGGCCAGGGCTCGATCGCGCCACGATCGAGGACCTGATCGGCCGCGATGACCCCGTGATCGACCGGGCGCTCGCCGCCAATACGGGCATCGTGCTGCAGGCCTCGGCCGCCGCCCGCCTTGTCGCGCGTGGCCGGACGCAGGCCGATCTCGGCCGCCTGCTGCTCGCCCGGCCCGATCTCTCGGCGGCCGAGATGGCTCCGCTCTATCTCCACGCCGATCCGGTCCGCCGCGAGGCGATCCGCGAGAGTGTCGAGGCGACCGCGGCCCTGCGCCCCTGCCCGCCCCCACCCCGCGGGGCCGGCACGGAACTGACCGGCCTCTCAGCGGCCCACGACGTCACCGGCTTCATCGGCGCGCTGGCCGGGATGCTCGGCCTGCCGCGCGACTTCCTCGCCGCCTCGCCGGATCCGAGCACCCGCTACGACCTGATCACCCTGTGCCTGCGCGCGGCCGACCTGCACGAGGAGGAGGCGGTCTACGTCTTCCTGACCCTGAACGAGGGCGTGGCCCGCTCGGCCGAGCGCGTCTTCGATCTCGTGCGCCTGTTCCGCACGGTGAGCCGGACGGCGGCCCGCGACCTGATCTCGGCCATCACCGACAGGCCGCTGCGCGAGCGCGGCGGCCCGGCCGAAGCCTACCAGCCCCACCACGCACCCGAGAGCCAGAAGATCCGCACGGCCGCGACCGAGCGCCCGGCGCTCAGGCCCGCTTTGCCCGGCCGGGCGCGGATGAGTTCCTGAGGGCCTGCGGGCCTCACGGATCCACTGCCGTCACGCTCCCTCGCCCCCCTGCTGCGGGGGGGGAGGAGCGCGGCCCTCAACCCAGCAGCCGCTCGAACAGCGCCCGCACCGACCGCCGCTCCTCCTCCAGTTGCGCCGTCAGCGTGCGAGCGTCCGGCAGCCCGGCCGCCACCGCGATCCGGCCGAGGACGGCGGGCGGCGGATCGGCCGGGTCGCCCTCGATCATCAGGCGCTGCCACTGATGGATGTCGTCCAGCAGCCGGTAGGCGGCGACCAGGCGGTCCGCCGCAGCCGCCGGCAGCAGGCCGAGCGCGCCCGCCCGCTCCAGCACGCCGGGCGCGTCGCGGCCGACGAGGTCCGGATGCGCGCGCGCGTGGCCGAGCACCAGGGCCTGGGCCAGGAAGTCGAGGTCGAGGAGCCCCCCCGGTGCCAGCTTCAGGTCGAGGGGACCGTTGTCCCCCTTCTCGCCCGCGACGAGGTCGCGCATCGCCCGGACCTCGCGCGCGACGCCCGCGGCATCGCGCGGCCGGCCCACCGCCTCCGCGATGACGGCCCGGATCTCGTCGGCGAGCGCGGCATCCCCGCAGAGAACCCGGGCGCGGGTGAGCGCCATCAGCTCCCAGGTCTCGGCCGATTCGGCGAGATAGGCGCGGAAGCTGCGCGCCTGCGTGGCGATCATCCCCTGGCCGCCGCCGGGGCGCAGGCGCAGGTCCACCTCGTAGAGGGTGCCGCGCCGGGTCGGCGCGGTGAGCGCCGCGACGAGGCGCTGGGTCAGCCGGTTGTAGGCCACCGCCGCGTCGAGCGAGCGGGGACCGTCGCTCTGACGGTTCTCGGGGTCGAAATCGTACAGCACCACGAGGTCGAGGTCGGAATCGGCGGTGAGCTGGCGCGAGCCGAGTCGCCCGAAGCCGAGCACCACCATCCGGCCGCCCGGCACCCGGCCGTGGTCGGCCGCGAAGGCCTCGGAGACCGCCTCCAGGCTCGCCGCCACCGCCGCCTGCGCCACGCCCGAGAAGGCCCGGCCGGCGCCGGCCGGCGGCAGGATGCCGGAGAGGAGCCGCGCCCCGGTGACGAAGCGCATCTGCCGGGCGGCGTCGCGGCTGCGGTCCAGGAACTCCTCCACCGACGCCGGCTGGCCGACGAGCGCCCGGAACTGCGCGTCGAGCGCCGCTTCGTCGCTGACCGGTTCGCCGAAGGCCGGGTCGATCACCGCGTCGAGCACGTGCGGGCTGAAGGCCACGGTGTCGGCGAGCCGCGGCGCGGTGCCGAGGAGATCGGCGAAGAGCAGCCGCAGCCGCTCGTGCGAGCGCAGGATGATCAGGAGCTCCACCGCCGCCGGCATCTGACCGAAGGCCCGGTCGAGGGCGGCGAGCGCCGCGTCCGGGTCCGTCGTGCCCGACAGCGCCTGGATCAGGGCGGGCACCAGCTCCGTCAGCACCTCGCGGGCGCGGGCGCTGCGCACCGCCGGACGCCGCCCGAAATGCCAGCCGCGTACGGTCTCGACCGCCCGCTCCGGCTCGCGGAAGCCGAGCTGACTGAGCGTCTTCAGCGTCTCGGGGTCGTCCCCCGCCCCGCTGAAGACGAGGTCGCCGATGCCGGCCGACAGGTCGGGCTCGGCCTCGAACAGAAGAGCGTAGTGCGCCTGCACCCGGGCGGCGTGGGCGAGGAGCGCCGCCTCGAAGTCTCCCCTGGTCGCGTAGCCCGCGAAATGCGCGAAGCGCTCAAGCGCCTCACTCGCCTCGGGCAGGCGCTGCGTCTGCGCGTCCTCCTGCATCTGCAACCGGTGCTCGATGCCGCGCAGGAAGCGGTAGGCCTCCGCGAGTTCGTCGCGCGCGCCCGCATCGATCCAGCCCTCCTCGACGAGCCCAGCCAGCATCTCCAGGGTGCGGCGCCCCCGGAGCGACGGCCGGCGCCCGCCGAAGACGAGTTGCTGCGTCTGCACGAAGAACTCGATCTCGCGGATGCCGCCGCGTCCGAGCTTGATGTCGTGGCCGGCCACAGCCAGACGCTCGTGCCCGCGCACCGCGTGGATCTGGCGCTTCATCGCGTGCACGTCCGCGATCGAGCCGAAATCGAAGTACTTGCGCCAGATGAAGGGGCGCAGCTCCGCCAGGAAACGGTCGCCGGCCGCGATGTCGCCCGCGATCGGCCGCGCCTTGATGAAGGCGGCCCGCTCCCAGTTCTGGCCGACCGTCTCGTAGTAGCTGAAGGCCGAGTTGAAGGAGATCGCGGTCGGCGTCGAGCCGGGATCGGGGCGCAGCCGGTAATCGACCCGATGGACGTAGCCGTCGCCGGTACGTTCCTGCAGCAGCTTGGCCAATCCTTGCGCGAGCCGGCTGAAGAACGGCGTCGGCTCCGTACCCTCCCGAAGCGGCGCCCTCTCGGGGTCGAAGAACACCACGAGGTCGATGTCGCTCGAATAGTTCAGCTCGCCCGCCCCGAGCTTGCCGAGCCCGAGCACGACGAGGCCGCTGCCGGCCTGAAGATCCTCCGGGTCTTTGGCTAAGAAGCGCCCGAGATCGGCGGCCTGCCGCAGGAGGGCGTCGAGCGTCCCCGAGACGGACGCGTCGGCGAAATCCGAGAGCGCGCCCGTGACCTGCTCCAGCGGCCAGATTCCGCCGATATCGGCCATTGCCACGAGGAGCGCCAGCGCCTGCCGGTTGCGCCGCAGCCGCCGGCCCACCGCTTCGAGATCGATGTTGCTGCTCGGCTCCGGCCGCCCGGCCGCGCGCTGGTCGGCGACGAGCCGGGCAAGGCTCTCCTCCGGGCTGGCCTCGAGCAACGCTTCGAGGCGCTCGGGATCGCGCGCCGCGATGCCCCAGAGGAAGGTCGAGTGCTCGGCGAGCCCCGCCAGCAGCGCCCGCACGAGCGGATCCGCGATGAGCGCCGGCCGGTCCAGATCGGCGAGCCGCGCGGCGGCGCCGCCCGGGTCGGCCAGCACCGGCGCTTGCTCCAAGCGCGCCC